>DATMMV010000118.1:0-34730 GCA_035569635.1 Bacteroidia bacterium
TATTGATGCCCACATATGTCAAAGCAATCAAATATTGATTCATGCTAAAAGCGGAGCCTATTTTCCGCATTCTCCCGGTAAAATATTTGTAAAAACTTTTGTTTAGTCGAACGACTGAGATGATTGTTGAGAAAGCTGCAACATTTGCTGATACTCCTCGGGGCTTAAGTCGTTATAGTAAAAGTTAATAGGATTTACTTTTTGCCCGTTCTTAATTACTTCATAATGTAAGTGTGGCGCAGTACTTAATCCGGTACTTCCAACTAATCCGATTAATTGCCCGCGTTTAACTTTTTGCCCTGCTTTCACAAGAATCTTACTCATATGCCCGTACAAAGTCTGATAGCTATAACCGTGGTTAATTACAACATGATTTCCGTAACCCTGCATATTTGCATCACTTTGCTCCACTACTCCGTCGCCGGTTGCGTAAATAGGCACGCCTTCCGCAGCAGGAAAATCCATTCCGGGATGAAACTCCTGAGTTTTGTAAATAGGATGTGTTCTCCAGCCAAAACCACCGGGCTGACGAATTAAGTTTTTAATATTTAAAGGCATGATGGCAGGAATAGAGTTAATCATTTCCTCTTTATTTTTTGCTAATTTTAAAACATCATCAAATGATTTACTTTGAATGTAAATCTGTTTTAAAAGTTTATCCAGTTTTTGAGAAGTTTCCTCCATCAAATTGGTATTTTCAAAACCCTGTAATTTCGCGTAACGGTCGCTTCCGCCAAATCCTGCTTTACGGATATTGTCAGGAATCGGGTCCGCCTCAAAAATTACACGGTAAATATTATTGTCGCGGTCTTGTAAATCAGCCAAAACGCCCTGTGCCATCGTCATTTTTTGACTGAGGGCTTCGTATTCGTTTTTCATTTTCTCTATTTCGCGGCGTAGTTTTTTCTCTTTGGGAGAATCGAGAAAGTTATAGGCAAGAATAATGGTGATAGTGGCAAAAACAGTCCCTGTAGCCAGGTACGAAAGGAACTTCAGCGTCCGCTCTTTAATAGTGGTGCTGACCTTCTCGTAGGTGAGGTTTTTAGTATTAAACTTATATTTTACCTTTGACATCTTAAGTGGTTGCCTTTCAAATAAATCGGGTAAAAATACAAAATTCTTACGTAATAGCCTATTTGCTTATAAGTAGCTATAAACAAGCCATTTCTTCGGGAAAATAGGCTAAATTTGAAGGGTTAAATGCCTAATTTCTATATCATAGCTGGACCAAACGGTGCTGGAAAAACAACAGCTTCATATACAATTTTACCGGAAGTACTTCACTGTTTTGAGTTTATTAATGCTGATGAAATTGCCAGAGGACTTTCTCCTTTAAAACCAGAAAATGCGGCTTTTGAGGCTGGAAGAATAATGTTGCAGCAAATTGATAAGCATTTAACATCCGGGATGGATTTTGCAATTGAAACTACACTTTCGGGTAACCATTACACGAATATAATTAAAACCGCGAAAAAAAAAGAATATAAAGTCTGCTTGATTTTTCTGTGGCTCAAATCGGTAGAAGCCGCGAAAGAAAGAGTAAAAAGACGAGTAGAAGATGGCGGGCATAATATTCCTGAAGAAGTAATTGAGAGAAGGTATAAAAGAGGCCTATTTAATTTTTTTTATACCTTTAGTTCTTTAGTTGATGAATGGATTTTGTTTGACAACAACACTTTTCCTCCTGAAATTTTGGCTGAGAAAAGGGACGAAATAATTTATTACAAAAAAGAAACATATAATTTTATTAAAAATAACATCTCACATGATTAGTGCGCAAATATTGGAAGGAATTACAAAAGCTGTACAAAAGCTTATTAATCAAAAAGCAAAACTTAATGAAGAACTTGTTTTCGTTGATAAAGACGGAAAACCTTATCGTGTTAAAGCAACAGATTTAAAAAAATAACCCGATCGTAAATAAAAAAATAGTCAATTCTATATGACCAACAGTAACAAAATCCGCCAGCAATTTTTGGATTTCTTTAAATCGAAAGAGCACCATATAGTGCCATCCGCCCCTATGGTGGTAAAGAACGATCCTACCCTGATGTTTAATAACAGCGGGATGGCTCCTTTTAAAGATTTGTTTTTAGGAAATTCTCCGATTAAACATCCGCGGATCGCAGATACTCAAAAATGCCTTCGTGTGAGCGGAAAACACAACGATTTGGAAGAAGTGGGCGTTGATACTTACCATCACACCATGTTTGAGATGTTGGGCAACTGGAGTTTTGGCGATTATTTTAAAAAAGACGCTATTACCTGGGCATGGCAATTACTGACCGAAGTTTATAAAATTGACAAAGACCGTTTATACGTTACCGTGTTTGAAGGGGATGCCAAAGAAAATTTAGCATTCGATCGGGATTCGTATGATTTTTGGAAGCAACATATTTCAGAAGACAGGATTTTAAAAGGAAACAAAAAAGATAATTTCTGGGAGATGGGCGATCAGGGTCCGTGCGGGCCCTGCAGCGAAATTCATTGCGATATGCGCCCCGCTTCTGAGAGAAAAAAAGTGGACGGTAAAACTTTGGTGAACACCGGCCACCCGCAGGTAATTGAAATATGGAACAACGTTTTCATGGAGTTTGAAAGAAAGGCCGATGGCTCACTGGTAAAACTACCGAAACAACATGTGGATACAGGCATGGGCTTTGAACGTTTATGTATGGTATTGCAGAAAAAGCAATCTACTTATGATACCGATGTATTTACTCCGTTAATTGAAAAGGTTGAATCACTTTGCGGGTTTCATTACAAGCCGGATGACGAAGAGCATCATAAAACACAACGCGTAGTAAATATTGCTACTCGTGTTATTGTGGATCATATACGCGCTATTTCTTTTTCTATAGCCGACGGACAATTGCCGAGTAATACCGGCGCAGGTTATGTAATCAGAAGGATTTTGCGTCGTGCGATACGTTACGGGTATCAGTCTTTAGGACTGAAAGAGCCTTTTATGTATCGTTTGGTTCCCGTTTTGGCAAACCAGATGGGAGAAGCATTTCCGGAATTGGTGAAACAGAAATTACTGATTGAAAAAGTGATCCGCGAAGAAGAAACTTCTTTTTACAAAACACTTGAGATTGGTTTACGTCGTATCGATAACATTTGCATGGAACTTTCCAATTCTAAAAACAAAGTAGTTGACGGTAAAACCGCTTTTGAATTATATGATACCTATGGTTTTCCGATTGACTTAACGGCGCTGATTGTACACGGCTACGGGTTGTCAATAAACGAAAAGGAATTTGATGCTTGCCTTGAAGAACAGAAAAACCGTTCGCGCGCGGCAACTCATGTTGATACCGACGATTGGGTTTATACGGCTTTGCAGTGGAATACTGATAAAGGTCGCGAAGTTCGTTTTGTGGGATATGAAGAAACAGATACAGAATGTTACATTACACGTTACCGCAAAATAAAATCAAAAAATAAAGAGCATTACCAGTTGGTTTTAAATGTTACTCCTTTTTATGCCGAGAGTGGCGGACAAGTTGGCGATAAAGGCGTACTGAAGAGTGTAAATGACATGCTTGTAATTTCCGATACCAAAAAAGAAAACGGAATTATTGTTCATTACACAGATAAATTACCAATGAATATTGCCGCTTCGTTCTGGGCGCATGTAGATAAAACAAAACGCACCCTTACCACTAATAATCACAGCGCTACTCACCTCTTACATGCGGCATTGCGCCAGGTATTAGGTACACACGTAGAGCAAAAAGGGAGTTTGGTGAATGATGAATATCTGCGTTTCGATTTTTCGCATTTCTCGAAAGTTACGGAAGAAGAAATTCATCACATTGAAAGAGTTGTAAATGAAAAAATCCGCGAAAACGTACGCTCGGATATTCAGCTGATGGATATTGAAGACGCAAAGAAAACAGGCGCTATGGCTTTGTTCGGCGAAAAATACGGAGATATTGTACGCGTTGTTGCTTTTGACAGAAATTTCTCGGTTGAGCTTTGCGGAGGAACTCACGTGCAGGCCACCGGGCAAATCGGATATTGCAAAATTATTTCGGAGAGCGCTATTGCAGCCGGAATTCGCCGTATAGAAGCGATTACTTCTGTAAAGGCGGAGGAGTTTTTTGAAAGCCAGATTCACACGTTGAATGAAATTAAACAATTATTGAAAAACCCGGCCGATGTTGTTAAAAGCGTAACGACTTTAGTAAGTGAAAATCACGAACTGCAAAAACAATTACAAAGTTTCGCTAAAGATAAAGCGCAGCAAATTAAAAAAGATTTACTGGTAAGAAAACAGGATGTCGGAGGAGTAAGTGTAATAGCTGAAAAGATTGATTTGAATAACGCAGACGAAATAAAAAATCTTTTATTTGATTTGCGAAGCCAGGTAAATAATCTGTATTGTGTGGTTGGAGCTGAAGTAAACGGCAAGCCGAGTATTTCAGTAATCATCTCTGAAAATCTTGTAAAAGATAAAAACTTAGATGCAGGAAAAATTGTTCGTGAAGTTGCCAAAGAAATAAACGGCGGCGGCGGCGGGCAATCTTTTTACGCGCAGGCAGGCGGCAGTAAAGCAGAAGGACTTGATGCGGCTATTAAAAAAGCGAAGCAATTTATTTCCTAAAGGGTAAAACAAGTTTCAATGAAAGAAGAAACAGGAAACTTGTTTTTTATTAACGAAAAAGAAAACAATTATCTTAAAGTTCTCGACGGTCTTCGTGGCCTTGCAATTTTACTTGTATTACTTACACATTCCGGTAACTGGGATATTGTTTTTTGCAAATACATAAACCTTAAACTTGCCGGCCGCGAGATTATTTGTCTCTTTTTTATTTTATCGGCTTACCTCGTCAGCAGGCAATTTGCAAGAGCTTTAATAAATAACCGTTTTAATTTTTCATTCTGTAAAAAATATTTGGGCAGGCGTTTGTTACGCATTTACCCTTTGTTTATTATTTGCCTGTTGGTGTTTGGCACAATTACTCATTATTTCGGTAAAATGGGAATGTACGGCTATCCGTTCTCAAATGTGCTCTCACACCTCTTCTTTTTAAAAGGAGAAGGTATGTTTTGGGCCGTTGCCGTTGAGTTTAAATATTATTTTGCTTTACCTCTTTTGTTAATTGTTTGTTATAAGGCAGTAAAACTTAAAGTCATTCCTTTCCTTATGATTTTACTTGTTTTAAATGCATTGGCCGGCCTTTCATTAAACATCTTTCATTTACCTTCTTTTCCGTTTGTAGAATCGTTCCCTGTTTTTTCAATGGGCTGTTTTATTGCGGTTCTTGAAGCCAACGGGAAATTGCAGGAACTTTCTCAGTCACGAATAAAATTTATGGAATGTGCGGGATGGTTATCTGTGATTGTTCTGTTTATATTGATTCCCGCCAATTTTAATTACATTTTCGGGCATGAACACTCACCGAAAGATCGAGAAGATTATTTTATAATGGCTCTCCTCTGGAGCTCCGTTTTATTAGCGGCCATTGCAGGGCAAGGCCTCTTTAAACGGATATTCGAATTAAAAATTTTCCGTTTTTTGGGTAACATAAGCTATAGCCTGTACTTGTTTCATTTACCGGTATTATTTTTTGTAAACCTCTATGTTGCCTCGTCTCTTAAAATTTATGTTTTCGTAGTCGCTTCCCTTATCATAGCTTCGGTAATTTACCTGCTTATTGAGCGCCCTATGGCTATTCTTAAATTAAAATACTTCTCAGACCGGTAATTCCGTCCTAAAATTGTATTTTTACACCCTTAAAGAGTAAATAAAATGTTTGATAGTTTAAGTGATAAGTTAGAGAGAGCCTTTAAAGTTTTAAAAGGCCAGGGAAAAATTACAGAAATAAATGTTGCCGAAACTTTAAAGGAAGTTCGCAAGGCATTATTAGATGCCGACGTTAACTATAAAGTTGCCAAAACATTTACAGATACTGTTAAAGAAAAAGCATTCGGGCAACAAGTGCTCACATCCATTTCTCCCAACCAGTTATTGGTTAAAATCACGCATGATGAATTAACTTCTTTAATGGGCGGAGAAACTGCGGAGATAAAACTCGACAGCAATCCGACTATTATTTTAATGAGCGGCTTGCAGGGTTCGGGTAAAACAACTTTCTCGGGTAAACTGGCTAATCATATAAAGACCAAGCGTGGCAAAAAACCTTTGCTTATTGCTTGCGATGTATATCGTCCTGCTGCCATTGACCAGTTACATGTTTTAGGCGAGCAGATTGGCGTTGAAGTTTTTTCGGACAGAGAAAACAAAGACCCTATTTCTATTGCTAAAAAAGGTATTCAGCAGGCAAAAGAAAACGGAAATACGGTTGTTATTATAGATACCGCAGGCCGTTTAGCGATTGACGAAGCAATGATGAACGAGATCGCGGCTTTAAAAAGAGAAATAAAACCCCAAGAAATTTTATTTGTAGTGGACTCAATGACGGGGCAAGACGCCGTTAACACAGCCAAAGCATTTAACGACCGTTTGGATTTTAGCGGAGTAGTTCTTACAAAATTAGATGGTGATACCCGAGGTGGCGCGGCGCTTTCAATTAAAACCATCGTTAACAAACCTATTAAGTTTGTTGGTACCGGAGAAAAAATGGAAGCGATTGACATCTTCCATCCTACCCGTATGGCCGACCGTATTCTGGGAATGGGCGACGTGGTTACCCTTGTTGAAAAAGCGCAGGAACAATACAACGAAGAAGAAGCCCGCAAACTTTCTAAGAAAATTGCGCAGAATAAATTCGACTTCAATGATTTTATTGGTCAATTGCAGCAAATTAAAAAAATGGGTAATGTAAAAGATTTAGTGGGCATGATACCCGGCATTGGCAAAGCGATGAAAGATGTGGATATTAATGACGACGCGTTTAAACATATTGAAGCGATAATTCAGTCGATGACACCAAAAGAGCGCGAGCAACCCGAATTAATTAACGGGAAGCGTCGTGAGCGTTTGGCCAAAGGAAGCGGACGTTCTATACAGGAAGTAAATAAATTAATGAAACAATTTGATGAAACCCGCAAGATGATGCGCATGATGCAGGATAAAGGAGCAATGGCAAAAATGATGCGCAACATGCCAAAAATGGGAAGGTAGCTACGGATTACGAATTAATACATACGGGGATATACAGATAATTTACATCCCTAAGTATTTTTCAAATTGGAGAACATTGTTTATCTGTATCCGTAGTTAATTGAAATAAGTATATTCGTATCCAATGACCAGGCAACAATTAGTAGAACACATCCACTTAATGAAAAGTTTTCTGTGTGTGGGCTTAGACCCTGACATGGGGAAATTACCAAAGCATTTACTGAATGAGCCCGATCCGATTTTTGCATTTAACAAAGCAATTATTGATGCTACACATGTTTATTGTGTGAGCTATAAACCCAACTCTGCTTTTTACGAAGCACACGGCGTAAAAGGGTTTGAAAGCCTTGTTAAGACAATAGATTACATAAAAATGAATTATCCGAATCATTTTATCATTGCGGATGCAAAGCGCGGCGATATCGGAAATACATCAGGGATGTATGCCAAAGCTTTTTTCAGTGAAATGAAAGCCGATGCGATTACCGTTGCACCTTACATGGGTAGCGACTCAGTAAAGCCATTTCTTACTCATAAAAATAAATGGGTTATTTTATTGGGATTAACGAGTAATGAAGGTGCATTTGATTTTCAAACAAAAGAATTATCCGGTAAGAAAAAAGTTTTTGAGCAGGTTTTGGAAACTTCTAAAGAATGGGGCAACGAAGAAAACATGATGTACGTTATCGGTGCTACCAAGGCGGAATTACTTGCTGATGTGCGAAAAATAATTCCGAATCACTTCCTATTAATACCGGGTGTTGGCGCGCAAGGCGGAAACCTGGAAGAAGTATGCAAATACGGTTTAACCAAAGATATCGGCTTGCTTATAAATTCATCGCGACAAATTATTTACGCTTCTAACGGAAATGATTTTGCAGAGAAAGCAGCTGAAGAAGCGGCCAAAGTGCAAAAGGAAATGGAAAAATATTTTATTTAACTTTTACAACCCTTGTATGGGAAATGGTGTCATGCCATCCGCCCGGACCGCCACCTAAAAAAGAAAAAGCGTCAAAGGGAATAAATCTGCACAATGTTCTCCCCAATATATTCATGAAAGTCGGGTCATTTCCTTCGGTTGTAATCACCTTAGTTCCCGTTACAAATTTACCAAGCGTACGCCCCATAATTCCTTCCATTAAACCATAATAAAACAGCATCAGTATTAATCCGAGAAAATTTTCGTTGGTACCTGTTATTAAATGTGCCATCCCTACAGTACCGAAAATTACTCCTATTACCACTCCGAAAACCAATACTCCAACGCAGTCTATAAGGTAATTTATAAATCTCAGGGTATTGGAAGCATCTTCATAGGGTTGCCCTGTTTCATCCTTCGGCTCATTATTCGCATTCGGGTTTTTTTCTGACCAATCATGCGATTGAGAGTTTTCAGTTTTATTTACAGGAATTTTTGGTTTTTCCAGTCCAAGTATATCCCTGTCTTCAAAAAATTTCGGAGTTTCATTTTCCATAGTACAACTAAATTAATACTATTGCTTTTAATTTCCTAATTATTATAAGGACGCGCCTGTTTAAACACAAATTTTCTTTTTTTATCAACAGTTTCAATTAATTTAAACTCCACATCCAGGGCAAAATCTTTGTATTCCGTTTTAGGAAACAAATGATACATGTCATAAAAATGCTTTTTGATACTTTCCAATTGTTGAGTGAGTTGCAGTAATTCTTCGCTGCTGATTAAACTGCTTCCCGGGTTTAAACTTGAAAAACTAATCCAGTCGGCCGAACGCGTTGAATTATAAAAATCGGCCCACATGTTATTCATATAAGAAACAACCTGCTCACAAATCATTCCTTGTTTGGGCGAAACCACTTCCTCCTCGCCTTTTTGCATATTTATTACAAATCCGAATTCGTAGTCGCGGTAAAGGTTTTTTGTGATCGCGACTCCGTTAAGAATTTCGTTATCAAAAGCGGCATGTACTAAAATGCCCATACAAACAGTTTTATGCTCTATATTAAAAAATGCGCGTTCTTTAAAAGCCCGACTCGTCCATAAACTGGCCCACACTTTTTTAACAGCATGCTCAATGCTTTTATTTGTATCTCCAACAATTCCGGTTTCCGAAGTATATAATCCGGCTCCGTTAAAATTTGTTTCGTCTTCGCAGTTGGAAGAAGAACGGAAACGCACTTTCTTCTTTCCGAATTTTTCATCGCATAAAAAGGAAATTTTATTCAGAAAGATTTTATCGATTGGCGAATCACGAATGACTTTTCGTATTTTTTTTAATTTTTTATCCAACAAAGAATCATTGTTTAAGGCCAGGGTGTCTTTTACCAATTCATTAATTAATTTATCTACCCCGCTTGTTTTAATATGTTGCCAATAGTAATAAAAAGGAATTCCCGTAGCGTTTTCCGGCGTGCTGATGTTGTGTTTTCTTTTTTCTAATTTTTTCAGTTCGGCCAGATTGCAGGCTTTGGTTCCGTAGGCAATACGGTTTTTATAACCTAAAATGTTTAAATCGGCAATTTCTGCAATAATAGTATCTGATTTAAGAACTTTTGCAGGTTTCTTTTTTGCATTTTTTTCCTGACTTTCCTTTACTGTATAGATATTTAATTTTTCTTCTCCCACGTCAAGCTCCACATATTTTCCATTCAGAATGAGAAGGTTAGCATCTGTAAAGATATTTTTCTTTGCCGCTGAAGGTGTTTTGCGATTATTCGTTAGCAGACAAATATGACTTAAAGGTGTTTGAAATTCGTCCGTAACAACTCCTTTACAAACAGGAATCTGGTTGGAAGTTCCTTTAAGCACCAAAATGTTTTTCGAGTAATTTACGTTTTGCTTTAAAGAATCCGCTTCTATAAATTTTAAAATTCCTTTTGTGTTGCCTTTACAAATGGGTTGATAAACCTGATTCTTGAAAAATTCATCTCCGGTAATGACAGAATGTTTTTGTGCGATTTCTTTTTTTCGTCTTAGTAAAACAGTACTATTCAACAAAATTTTAAAATCCTTTCCTTTGAAAAAAGTCGAAGCAACAGCAATAACAAGTTTATCAATCATTTCATCACTCAGGTCATCCGGTGCGGCAAACTGAAGAAAATAATTTTTTGTATTTATATTATAATTAAAAGTTGCAATTATATATGCCCTTTGCGGACTACGTCCGTAATTCAGGTAATCAAAAGTCTGGAGGTCGTTTCTTTCGCCCAATAAATCTGTCGCAAAACTATAGTGCCAACGGTAGGTTCTGGATTCAATGTAATACAAGGTTTTTGTATCCAACACATAAATAATTTTAATACACTCAATTCCTTTAAATGTTTTTGAAAGTGGTTCACCTTTCATTAAATCGAAATCTTCGCGATTTTTTAACGATGTTAAGAACAAGGGAATTTTCGTCTTTTTCTGTTGGGAAAAAATAAAAACGGGAAATAAAAAATAGGAAATAAAAAATATTTTCCCGGCACGTATCATACGTACTAAGGTACAAAATAAATTACGGATTGCTGTTATTTACGGGCAATACTTTGCCGTTATAAAATTTGTTTCCGTTCAAAGCAAAATCGCCTATATAAGCTGCCATTTCTTTAGCGCTTGTTCTGGCTTTATAACCCGGGAAAGCTTTTTGTAACATTTCGGTATTAACAGCGCCCGGGCATAAACAATTAACCGAAATATTTTTGTCTTTAAATTCCTCCGCCAAACACTCACTCAGTATACTCAGCGCACCTTTGGAAGAACTGTAAGCACTTAAGCCGGCAAACTTACTGCTCCCCTGAAAACCGCCCATACTGCTGATATTTACAATATGTGATTTTTCTTTTTTACCCATTAACGGAAGTAATTGCTGGCTCAATAAAAAAGGCGCAAACACATTTACCCTATAACAAAGCTCGAGCTCTTTAGAGGTAATTTTAGAAAAAGGTTTATTTACCAAAACACCCGCGTTATTAATCAGGATACTGATTTCACCTGTAATTGTACGTATGGTTTCAGTTACTTCGTAAATGCTGTCTTCTATTGTAAAATCGGCCTTAACTGCATGGAAGTTCTTTTTCTTCTCGAAGGTGCGCAATTTTTCAGGATGCGAGCTTAAAGCAATGATTTTTACGCCTTTTTTTTGTAAAAAAAAGTTAATTAGCTCCTTTCCAATCCCCCTCGAAGCGCCTGATATAACAACTGTCATGATTTATAATTATCTTTACAAAGTAAATGAATAAACTCAAATTCACGATAATCCTGGTATTATTTTGCGGTTTTATACAAGCCCAGACTGATACCAATCGTGTTTCACCACCTACTCCGGATAATACACAGGATCCGAATGGTAACCCTCCCGCTACACCTACACCAACCGTAACGAATGCACCGCCCACAAATACGGTTACCCCAACTCCCAAAAAGGAAGTACCTAATCGTAAGCGCCCTAAAAGCTATAATGATTATGTAAATAATGGCAAGCGCCCAACGGATGCAAAACCTTTTATGGAAAACGTTTACTACGGGTGCAACCTGCAATTGGGTTATTACGGAACATCTTACGGAAGTGCTTTGTACTATGATATTTCTCCGCATGCCGGATATAAATTTACGGATATATTATCTGCCGGCGTACAGGTTATTTATAATAACACAACATATACAAGCGGAGGGCAAAAAGTGAATTACAATATTTTTGGTGTAGGAGGATTCGGCAGAGCATTATTGCTGAATCGTTTTTTTATACAGGTGGAGTATGATTTATTAAGTATCCCCGCCAATTATCGTAACAACGCGGTAATTTCAAGAAATATCAGTGATGAAAAAATGGCCGGCATTGGTTATAAAAGCCCTTTGGGAGATAAATTAAGTTACTTCTTTGTGTTGATGTACGATTTTCAGCCGGGACTGTATTCCCCTTATTTGTACAACCCACTCGTTTATCGTGCAGGACTTTCCTGGAATTTTTAGTGATACCTGTTAAAAATCCTGCTGCTTATTGCCATTGCGTTAGCAAAAGCTTCTTTATTGTAAGATAGGTTTTTATCAGCAAAAAAATCTAATACAATTTCTGTAGCGATGTTTCCTGTTAAATCATCTTTTGCCATCGGGCATCCGCCAAAACCAAGTATTGCGCTGTCAAAATTTCGGCAACCGTTTTTATAAGCCGCCTCAATTTTTTCGCCGGCAGTTTCTTTACGCGAATGAAGATGCGCACCCAATTGTACATTTTTTAACTCGGAAATGAGACTGGAAAACAAAAGCGAAATATTTTGCGGGGTCGAACTGCCGATGGTATCTGCCAATGAAAGAATGCCAATACCCATGCTTTGCAATTTTTTTGCCCAATTAATTACAATATCCGCGTTCCACGTATCCCCGTAAGGATTGCCGAATGCCATCGATAAGTAAACTACTAATTGCTTTTTATGTCTGATGCAAAGCGATTGTATCTCCTCCACCCTTTTTAAAGATTCCGCTATACTTGAATTAGTATTGCGTTGCTGAAAAGTTTCTGAAACCGAAAAAGGAAAACCGAGGTAAGTAATTTCATCAAAGTGGCAGGCATCTTCGGCACCGCGTGTATTGGCAATAATAGCTAATAATTTAGAAGAAGAGTTGCTTAGCTCTAATTTACCTAAAACGGTAGCTGTGTCCTGCATTTGCGGAATAGCTTTGGGCGAAACAAAACTACCGAAATCAATAGTATCAAAACCTGCTTTAAGAATGGAATTAATGTATTCAACCTTCTCTTCGGTAGGAATAAAATCTTTTATTCCTTGCATGGCATCCCTCGGGCACTCAGTAATCTTAATCATACTACAAAAGTAATAATAACTACTGATTGCGGGTATTTTACGGATATTCGGATGAGTTTTTCCATTTGTTAAATCCATCTTAAATGAGACTATTATCCGTATATCCGCAGGCTGTTATCAGCCATCCACAGGTTACATTTATTATTTGTATTTTAACTAAGGTTTCGCTATCTTTATCTACTGTATACATGCGCGGGTTTACAACCTATATATCAGCTTTGTTTTTTTTGTTTTGCACGTCTTTATTCGCGCAAATCAGAACGCCCCGCGTTAATGCAAACAGCAGCCTCATTAAGTTTACCGAAAACAAAAATCAGTGGGATAAAAACATTGAATTCCGCGCACAATTAGACGGCGGCGCACTTTGGGTGCAAAAAGACGCTTTGATTTATAGTTTTTACGATAAGGAAACTTATCGCGGAGTACACGCAAATTATAGCGCGAAGCCGGTTAAAAATATTAAGACTTCCGGTTTTCAGGTTCAGTTTACAAACTCCAACCCCAATACGTTTATTGAATCAACCAAACCTACGGCCGATTATAATAACTACTTCATTGGAAAAGACCCTTCCAAATGGGCAGGCGATGTAAAAAATTATCAACGTATTTTATACAATGATTTGTGGCAGGGCATTAATCTTGAAGCTCTTGGACAAGATAACAGCGTAAAGTATAATTTTTATGTAAAACCGGGCGCCGATGCTGCAAACATAAAAATGTATTACGATAAGGTTGAGAGAATCACCCTTTCCAAGGGGGAAATAACTATTAAAACTCCTATCAATGAAATGATAGAACACGAACCCTACGCCTACCAGATTATAAACGGGCAGGAAGTTGAAGTGCCCTGTAAGTTTCAGTTGAAGAAAAATACAGTTTCTTTTTCTTTTCCAAAAGGTTACGATACAAATTATGAGTTGGTAATTGACCCTGTTCTTGTCTTTGCATGCTCCTCCGGCTCAACCGCGGATAATTTCGGCATGACCGCTACTTACGATTCATTAGGTAATTTATACAGTGGTGGTACTTGCTTCGCACAGGGTTTTCCGGTTGTAAATGCTTACGATGGTACTTATAACGGCAGTATACTATATGGTAGGACGGATGTGGTAATTACCAAATACGATTCTTCCGGAGCATTTTTGCATTACTCAACCTATATTGGTGGCGCTGTAAGCAGCGAGATTGTTACCAGCTTAATTGTCGATCATCAGAACAACCTGTACCTCTACGGCGCAACCGGCTCAAGCGATTTCCCGATGGCGGCGCAAGCTTATGACAATAGTTACAACGGCGGGGATTCACTGATGTTCATGTTTAACGGTACCTATTTCTATAACGGAACAGATATTTATGTTGCTAAATTAAGTGCTGCAGGAAATACTTTACTTGCTTCTACTTTTATTGGAGGAAGTCGTAACGACGGGGTAAATACCAATAATAAGATAGCTCCTTATGTAGCGCAATTGTACGGAATTACTGTTAACGGAGAATACCCTCCGGATTCATTGCAATATAATTACGGCGACCAGTATCGCGGAGAAATTCAACTCGATAAAAATGATAACCCGATCATATGCAGTTCATCGCGTTCGCCGAATTTCCCGACTGTAAATGCTTTTGATAACACTTTGGGTGGATGGCAGGACGCAGTGGTAGTTAAGTTCGACCGGAATTTATCTACTGTAGTGTTCAGTACTTTTTTGGGAGGCTCAAATAATGACGCCGGCTATGCTTTGTATGTGGCACCGAATAACGAAGTGTATGCAACAGGAGGAACGCGAAGCACAGATTTCCCTATTACACCGGGGGCTTATAAAACTGCATACCAGGGTGGAAAAGCAGATGGTTATATAGCTAAAATAAGTCCCGGCGGAAATACTCTGATGGCGGCAACCTATATCGGTACCGCATTTTACGACCAGTCTTATTTTATACAATTAGACAAGCACCAAAATGCTTATGTATTCGGTCAATCGGCCGGAAATTTCGGGGTTGTAAACGCTGCCTACAGTGTAATAAACGGAAAACAGTTTATTACCAAACTGGACAGCAGCCTTTCGGGAATTATTTTTTCGACTGTATTCGGTAACAGCGCGCCCGCTATTAATCTTTCTCCCGCCGCATTTTTAGTAGACTGCTCGGAAAATATTTATATGAGTGGTTGGGGAGGAAATATTATTATGGGTCCGGCAACTTTTGGTATGCCGCTAACAAGCGGCGCTATACAAAGTACCAATCCGGACGGGTTTAATTTTTATTTGATGGTGCTTTCCAAAAACGCCCAATCACTTTTACATGGAACTTATTTTGGCGGCCCGCAAAGCCACGAGCATGTTGACGGAGGGACTTCGCGCTTTGACCGGAAAGGAATTATTTACCAGAGTGTATGTGCAGGTTGCGGAGGGCATAGTGATTTTCCGGTTACGCCAGGTGCATGGCCAACATCTGTGTATGGAAATCATTGGAACCAGTCAACCAATTGTAATAACGGAACATTTAAAATTAAATTCGAGTTTAATTATCCGCATGCGAATTTCAGCAGTATAACTTCGGGTTGTGCTCCGTTAACCGTTCACTTTAACAATACAAGTATTTCTTATGACAGTTATTTATGGAATTTTGGCAACAACGATACTACTTCCGTAATTTTAAACCCCGTAAAAACATATACGGCCGCGGGAACTTACACTGTGAATTTATTTGTAAGAAATACCTCCTGTTTTAATGGTTTTGATACGGCACGCACTATAATTACAGTTTATGAAACGCCAACAGCCGCTTTTACTTTTACCTATGATTCTTGCGCCAATAAAGTTACTTATCAAAATACTTCAAACATAAATACAGGTACTTTAACTTATAGCTGGACTTTAGGTAACAGCCAAACCAGTAATGCACAACAACCCGGAACATTTTCTTATCCTGCAGGAACTTATACTCCGACATTAATTATTACAAGCAATAACGGTTGTAAAGACACAGCGCGACAGGTTATTAATTTTACTTTGGTGCCTTACGCCTCTTCACCCGATTCCGCATTTTGTAAAGGAGGTAGCGTGCAAATGAATGCCAGCGGAGGATTAACTTATACCTGGTCGCCGCCAACGGGATTAAATAATACTAATACGGCAAATCCGATTGCTACTCCAACCACAACAACAATTTATACAGTAGCTATTGCGCAACACGATGCTTCCGGGCATACTTGTGTGTTTTATAAAACAGACACCATTAAAATTTTTCCGAGAGTAACCGCTAATTTTAATTTTGTAAAAAATAATTGCGGTAATACATTAACGTTTACAGATTCTTCTTATACAATCGTAAACAGTTGGAATTGGAATTATGGCGATGGGAATATTGACTCCGTAAAAAATCCCGTACACACGTATGCAAATCCCGGAACTTATACTGTTACGCTTTACGCAAACAATCAATTCGGTTGTCCCGACTCCATCAGAAAAGTAATTACGCTCGCCGGATTTAATCCAATCAGTGTTTCGGCAAATCAGTTTTTATGCAAAGGAAATTCTGTTCAGTTAAATGCCACGGGCGGAATTTCATATACATGGTCACCCGCCGGAAGTTTAAATAATGCCAATATCCCGAATCCTATTGCTTCTCCAACAACAACAACTCAATACGCCGTTACGGTTTTGCAGGTCAACGGAGTTGATACTTGTATTTCAACTTTGCACACTAATATAAATGTACCGGTATATTCTTATTCTGTGCTTGCAGCTTATGCAACGCCGGATACTATTTACGTTGGGCAAAGCAGTCAGCTTGGCACTTACACAAGTGGTGGAAGTTTAACCTGGAGCCCTAATTACAACATCAGTGATATACATAGTCCGAACCCGGTTGCTACACCCGAACATACAACCACATACACTGTTGTATATACCGACCCGCACGGTTGTGTTTTTCCCATAGCAGGAGAAACTATTTATGTAATTACAAAAGATTGCAATGAGAATACGGTCTTTGTGCCCAATACATTTACGCCTAACGGAGACGGTGTTAACGATATAGAATACGCTCGCAGCCCGCTTATTACCGAAATAGATTTTAATATTTACGACCGCTGGGGACAACAGGTTTTTCATACAACGGATATAACAAAAGGCTGGGACGGAATTTTTGAAGGCAAGCCCTGTAACCCCGACGTGTTTGGTTATTATATAACCTACACCTGCAATAACGGAAAGAAATCATTTAAAAAAGGGAATATTACTTTGATCAGATAATGAAAAGGTTTTGTAAACATATATTCTCCTGGTTCTTGTTATTGAGTTCTTGCATCTCTTTTGCCCAGGATATACACTTCTCGCAATTCTTTATGCAGCCTTTGTATTTAAATCCGGGGAACGCGGGGATGTTTAACGGAGATTATCGTGTTGGCGGTATGTACCGTAATCAATGGCGCACGGTGCCCGTGCCCTACTCTACCATTTCTTTTATGGGCGATGCAAGGCTTAACAGGGTATTGTCGCAACAAAGTGCGATGGGTGCAGGATTGATTTTTAATAATGATATTTCGGGCGACAGTCATTACAGTATTAACCAATTGTATGTTCCGATTTCTCATATACAAAATTTTAGGAGCGATACAAACCTTTGTGTTTCGTTCGGAGTAATGCCGGGAATTTCAAATATTGCATTCAGGACTAATAAACTTACATTCGATAATCAATTTGACGGTGACGTTTACAATCCGGCGCTTTCAAGCGGAGAAAATTTTCCGATGTTATCACGCACTTATTTTGATATGGGTGCCGGTTTAACATTGCAGTACAAAATTAAAACTACGGGTTATGTAACAGGTGGGACAAGCTTTTCGCATTTCAATCGCCCCGGAGTTTCATTTTTCAAAAATAACGATGTTAAGTTGTACGCTAAATCAACTTCATTTATCAGTGTAAAATATCCTTTCAATCAAAAAATTGCGGTGTTGGGTGATGTGATGTACGAAACACAAGGGCCATTTAAAGAAACTATTCTGGCAGCAAGAGCTTCTTACCTTTTAGACCCTAAGGATAATATTACATTATACGGAGGTTTCTCTTCACGATTGGGAGACGCATTTACATTTTTACTCGGAATGGATTATAAGGATTATAAATTTGGTTTTGCTTATGACGTAAATTATTCCAAATTCCAGGCAGCAACAAATAAACGCGGCGCATTTGAGGTTGGTATAATTTACATTTTCAGGAAGAATCCTGTATTTACTCCTAAAAAACGTTCTTGTCCGATTTACATGTAACTCTTTTATGCCATCAATCTTTCAGGTAATAGCCACAAAGGCACAAAGACGCAAAGAGAATACAGACAAGCTTTGTGAAACTTTGAGCTTTCGCCCCTTCGTGCTAAAAGCATTTCTTATAGTTTTATTTGTTCCGGGCCTTTCGTTTTCTCAAAATCTTAAAAAATTACTGAAACAGGGCGAAGAAGCGATGAACGATAAAGATTATTTTTCGGCCGCGCAGATCTATAACCAGGTTATTTTAATTGACTCAACCAATCTCCAGTACCTTTATAATTACGCTACGGCCAGTCGTTTAAATTTCGATAATGATATTGCCCTGCATTTTTATGAGAAAGTTTACAAAGTAGATAATGCAAAAGAATTTGTGGAAACTCCGTTCTGGATCGGAGAATTATTAAAAAGTAAAGCGCGATACAAGGAAGCAAAAAAATTCTTTAATAAGTACGCGATAAAAAACCGAAAGAACAAAAAGGCGGAATTAAAAAAAATGGCCGAGAAAGCGCAGTTGGAAGTCGAGGCTTGTGATTTGTCGTTGATTATGATGAAAAATCCGCAGCCCGTTACGATTGAGCATTTAGACACCAATGTAAATTCAAAAGTATCCGAGTATGCTCCCGTTGAAGCTGACAGCCTTTTGTATTTTTCTTCTTTGCGCGATAAAAAAAATAAAGACAAAAAAAGTGACATTCCTTTCAATAAAATTTTTATTTCCAAAAAGGAAAACATGAAATGGAAGCGCGCCACTGAAATGGATTCAATTATTAATCAAAGAGGAGTTCACACAGCGAATACAACTTTTAATAAAGAATTTACACGCGCCATTTTTTCTCAGTGCACGCAAAAAAATACTTCAACTTTTACCTGCAAATTAATTGGTTCCAAATATATAAACGGAAAATGGTCGGAACCCAAAGCTTTGCCCACGCCTGTAAACATAGAAGGAGTAAATACCACCCAGCCTTGTCTCGGAGAAGTTGACAGCGTGAATTATTTATTTTTTGCTTCCGACAGAAATGGTGGTTCGGGAGGAATGGATATTTGGTATTGCAAAGAACAAAGCGAGGAAAGTTTTTCATCCCCGGTTAATTTAGGCGCAGTAATTAATTCCTACGAAGATGAAATCACTCCCTATTATGAAAATGTTACTCATACTTTATATTTTTCATCCAATCATCATAAAGGCATGGGCGGTTTTGATATTTTTAAAAGTGATTATAAAGCCGGAAAATTCGGAATACCCGAGAATGCAGGTTACCCGGTTAACTCACCTTTAAACGATATTTATTTCAGTATAAACAGCAATAAGGATAAATCGTATCTCTCTTCAAACCGTCTTGGCTCTTATTTCGAAGAGAAGCAAAGTTGCTGCAATGATATTTATGCTTTTGCAATTACTCCGCTTATTAAAAGAGACACCACACGCAAACTTGTTGACACCACAAAAATGATTATTGATAAAATGAAAGTATTAGTGCCGCTTACTTTATATTTTCATAACGATGAACCCGATAAAAAAACACTGGCTGTTACCACACCGCTTAATTATAAAAAGACATGTCTGGATTATTTAGCTATGCTTCCGCTCTATTTAAAGGAATTCCCGAAGGGAATGGAAGGTGAACAAAAAACGGTTGGAGAAAATATGGTGCAAAACTTTTTTGAAGACAGTGTGCAGTCGGGTTTAAATGATCTGGAAAAGTTTGCTTTGCTGCTTGAAGATGTATTAAAGCGAGGCGAGAAAGTAAAAATTACCATGAAAGGTTTCTGTTCCCCGCTTGCCTCAACTGCTTATAATGTAAACCTGGCCAAGCGTCGTGTTTGCAGTTTGCAGAATTATTTTAAAGAATACAAAGAAGGAATGTTTATGCCTTACATCAGCAGCGGACAAGTGATCTTCTTTGAAGAAGACATAGGCGAGTTATTAAAGAGTACGGTTAGCGATGATTATTACGATACGCGGAATTCCATTTATAATCCCCGCGCGGCCTGCGAAAGAAAGATTCAGATTATAGCCGTATCTTCAATTACCAACTGATTTGTTAACAGTTAATTAACTCTTTACGTGGAAACACGTAATTACTTGTTCTTATTACAGATTTCACCTTTTTTTGTTTATTTTTACTTACGAAATTTAATACTACCCAATGAAAAAACAACTATTTACTTTTATCGCGGTCATCACTACGGGTTTAGCGTTTGCACAAACTATCCCTAACGGAAATTTTGAGAACTGGATCACAAAATCTTTTGAGGACCCTCTTTACTGGGCCTGTTCTAACGACGAAACCCACGGTAACGGTTATGTGGCAAACAACGCCCAAAAAACCACAGATGCCAAAAGCGGTAATTTTGCAATCAAGCTTACCACAGTTACAAATGGTACCGATACCGCCGGCGGTTATTTTGCAGATGGAAACCCGGGCAATCCGCCCCAAGGTGGTATGGCCTACAATCAAATGCCAACTGGTTTTAAATGCTGGCACAAGTACAATATTATGCCCGGCGATACAGGCCTCATCCTTGTTCAGTTTAAAAAGAATGGTGCTCTTATAGGGTTTTACCTTTATAAAATTTTCGGCACGCAAAATAACTACACGCTTTTTTCGCCCACATTTTCCCCGGCTCTTACTCAAACACCCGACACAGTAGTTTTTGCAGCCACCTCGTGTAATTTTATGGGAAACACTAAAAAATTTATTCCCGGTAGTACGGTTACTATGGATAGTATTGCTTTTACAGGAGTAAGTTCGCAACCCGCCAACTTTAACGGCGATTTTGAATTATGGCAGACTATTACCCGCGAAAATCTTGTAGGATGGAATTGTCGTGGTACAGTTAAAACAACTGATAAATACAAAGGTACTTACGCGGTAGAGCTTATAACAGACCCTCCGGGTTTTGGAAACAACCAGGTTAATGTGGGCGGTTTTACAAACGCAACAAATGGCAATGGACCGCCCAAGGGTGGTTCGCCATATTCAACTCAAACCGACACACTTGTTTTTTACTATAAATATCTTCCTGCAAATTTCCCATCCTACACAGATAGCGCCGAGGTTAATATGTCCTTTTCAAAGAACGGATCATGGATAGACGGCAGGGGCACTCGTCTTGGCCCGGTAATCGGCAACTTTCAAAAAGTGGAAATTCCTTTTACACTTTCGCAGACACCCGATACCGTTATGATAGACGCCAGTTCTTCCAAATGGCCGGCGCAAAATTCTTATATCGGTTCTGATCTGATCATAGACCAAATGTATTTTAAATCGCAGAAAATCCCTATATCAAAATTCTCTTTACCTGCATCAGGTTGCAAGGGAGTTCCCATTCAGCTAACCGATAATTCGGCAAATATGCCAACATCCTGGATATGGATCACAACGGGCTCTACTCCAACCAACAGTTCAACTCAGCAAAATCCGGTGGTTACTTATACCAATACCGGAACATTTAACGTATCGTTACAGGCCAAAGATTCTTTCGGTTCGGGCGCATATGTAACGCATACCATTGTAATTTATAACAACCCTGTGGTTACTGCTTCCTCGGCAACTGTTTGCGCGGGCAGTACAGCTACGATAACAGCGGGCGGGGCAAGCACATACACGTGGAGCAACGCGGCGACCGGAGCAACATTAACGGTAACACCTGGGGCCACATCCATGTACACTGTAACAGGAACCAGCGCGCAAGGCTGCTCGAACAGCGCAACAGGTCTAATTACCGTGCCGGTTCCGGTATCACCCGATATATGTATGGTGTCTACGGATAGTGCCTCTGTCAACAACATTATTTATTGGGACAAAACCTTGTATAACAACGTGGACAGCTTTATTGTGTACAGGGAAGTTTCAACAGGAAATTACAAACGAATTGGCGCGCAGCATTACAGTATGTTAAGCCAATTTACAGATCTTGCACGTAATGTAACACCTGCAAACGGAGATCCTAATATAGGCTCGTATCGCTATAAATTGCAGATACGGGATACCTGCGGTAATTACGGTGTTTTAGGAAAATACCATAATACTGTTTATATAACAACTAATCACAGCGGAGCTTATAACTGGAATTCGTATTTGGTTGAGGGTTCCATACAAACACCCGTTTCTACATTTGACCTTTTACGTGATGATAACAATACAGGGGCCTGGCACGCTATAGGTTTTGTTTCAGGGAACCAGTTTTCTTTGAACGATCCGAGTTATTCAAGTTATCCCAATGCAAATTGGCGCGTTGACGCGAATGGTTTTAACTGTACTCCTACAGCCCGTTTAGGAAGCAACTCTACACAGGCCTCAATTGTTAAGTCAAAATCAAACATTACCAATAACCGCAACAGCGGCATCAAAATAGCAAACGAAACTTTTTCGGTTTATCCGAATCCAAGTACCGGTGCCGTTAATCTTCAGTCTGACAAAGAGCTTGGAATGGTAATTGTTTATAATGCTTTGGGAGAAGTAGTTTACCAGGAAAAAATTGCTGAAACTAACAAGACGATCGACCTTAGAAACTTCAATGCGGGTATTTACACTGTTGTTTTGCAGGGTAAGCATGTCAAATTGATCAAAGAGTAAACTCTTAGATGTTATTATCTATTAAAAGAAGTCCTGCCAAAAGCGGGACTTCTTTTTTTACATTCGCAACGTGAAAAGAATTACCGATAAAATAATTTTAGGTATAGACCCCGGAACGGTTATTATGGGCTATGGCTTAATTCATGTCAGCGGCAGAGAGATGAAATTAATTGCGCTTGATGTAATTAAACTGCAAAAACTGGGCGATCATACTATGCGACTGCAAAAAATATTCGAAACGGTAACCAAACTTGTTAAAGAACATAAACCGGATGAGCTTGCCATTGAAGCACCATTTTTCGGAAAAAACGTGCAGAGTATGCTTAAGTTGGGCCGAGCCCAAGGAGTTGCCATGGCTGCCGGATTGAATTTTAATATTCCGATAATAGAATATTCTCCTAAAAAAATTAAGCAGAGCATAACCGGAAGCGGTAACGCTTCCAAGGAACAGGTTTCCGCAATGCTGCAACAACTTTTAAAAATTGACAAACCTGATTATTTTGATGCTACAGATGCATTAGCAGTTGCAGTCTGCCATCACTTTCAAAGTAACGGTTTAAGTTCTGCTAAAAAGAGTTTTAAAAACTGGGGGGCATTTTTAAGTGCCAATCCCGACAGAAAAATTTAAGCGCGCAAAGATTTCTTTGCACACTTAAATCTTAATTACTCCACCGAAATTTCTCTTTTCTGTTTGTTTGTTTCTTCCTTTTTCGGAATGTTAACGGTTAAAATCCCGTTTTTGTATTCAGCTTTAATGCTGTTTTCCTGTACACTTTCTGGCAAGGTAAAAGAACGTTGAAAAGAGTTGTACGCGAATTCTCTGCGGGTGTAGTTTTTGTTTTCTTCTTTTGCTTCATTTTTCTTTTCGGCGGAAATCGTCAGCAACTGATTTTCAAAATTAATTTTAAATTCTTCTTTCTCAAAACCGGGTACAGCAAATTCAAGATGATAGTTTTTTTCGTCTTCTTTTATATTTACCGCCGCATGTTTAGTGAAGAAATTTCTTGCAGTATAGCTTCCGCTTAAGAAGTCGTTAAGCGCTTCATCAAACACGGGCATAAACCGGTCTGTGCTTTTAGGTTGCTTGTTTAAAGTTATTAGTGTCATGGCATTTTGTTTTTAATTTGTTTAATAATAAACACAAGGGCACAATAGGTGTTCCAATCCGGAAAAAATGTCAAAAATGTGTATTTTATTAATAAGTAAAAGACGAAATGTCTTTTAAACAGGAAAATTAACTGAAAAAATTTCAGTGCCTTACTTTCCGGAGAAAAGCGAATCCACAAATTCGGTACGGTTAAAGACCTGCAGGTCTTCCATCTTCTCTCCCACCCCTATATATTTTACGGGAATTTTAAATTGATCGGAAATTCCGATAACTACTCCGCCTTTTGCAGTGCCGTCCAATTTTGTAAGTGCAAGCGCGGTTACTTCTGTCGCCGCGGTAAATTGTTTGCATTGTTCAATAGCGTTTTGCCCTGTTGAAGCATCAAGCACCAATAAAACTTCGTGCGGCGCGTCGGGCATTACCTTACTCATTACTTTTTTGATTTTGCCCAACTCGTTCATAAGGTTTACTTTGTTATGTAAACGCCCGGCTGTATCGATAATAACCACATCACTTCCTTTTGCAACACCGGAACTCACCGCATCAAATGCGACAGAAGCAGGATCCGCGTTCATTCCTTGTGAGACAATCGGGACATCTACGCGTTTACTCCAAATAACTAATTGGTCAACCGCCGCTGCGCGAAATGTGTCCGCCGCGCCTAATAATACGTTCTTACCTGCTTTTTTTAATTGATGGGCCAGTTTACCAATCGTAGTTGTTTTTCCTACCCCGTTAACGCCAACAACCATTATTACATAAGGTTTTTTTCCTTCGGGTAAAGTGAAATCAGAAACATCATCCGTATTATTTTCGGTAAGTAACTTTGCAATTTCTTCTTTTAAAATTCCGTTCAGTTGAGAAGAGCCGAGGTATTTATCTTTGGCAACACGTTCTTCAATGCGTTCAATAATTTTTAAAGTAGTTTGTACACCAACATCCGAAGTAAGTAATACTTCTTCCAGGTTATCCAGTACTTCTGCATCAACTGTATTTTTACCCGCAACAGCCTTGGTAATTTTACTGAAAAAATTCTCCTTGGTTTTATTTAAGCCCTTATCAAGCGCTTCCTTTTTCTCTTTCGAGAAAAAACTGAAAATACCCATCTTCTTTTAACTGATTACTCTGATAAGGCGCAAAAGTAATAAAAAAGGAGCTCTTGTTTTTTCTTTTGTTTTTTTACTTAAATTCGTAAGGAATAATAAGGCTTTTATCTTGGTTGATTGAAGATTCATGGAAAACAGGTTTGAGAATGATAAATATATTATCCGGTACTTTCCCACCGACGATATTGTTGAATTTTTTATGAAAGACCAGGAGATTGAGGCAAAGGATGTAATTGAAATGCACGATATTGTTCTGGGCTTTGTGAAGGGAAAAAAGTACGGGACCATTTTTACTGCGCAATCATTTTTCAGTTTATCGGCTGATGCCCGCGCGGAAGGAGCCAAACCTGAATACTGCGAGTTTTTAATTGCGCAGGCTTTTATTGTAAGAAATCTTGCTCAAAGGCTGTTGGGTAATTTTGTAGTAAGGTTTTTACCCAGGCCAAAGCAAGCAAAACTTTTTACTGATTACCAGGAGGCCCGTAAATGGATTTTGGAAAAGATTGAGAATCATAAAAAGAACAAAGGGATGGGAATCCAACCTCTTGTCTTCAACGCATAAAAAAATCCCCTCGCCAACGGCAGGGGATTCAATATTCTTTAGAAAGATTATTTTTGTTTTAAGAAATCCTGAATATGATCGTTGTGCACAATTTCTTCTTTAAACATATAGGCACCGGTTTTTTGTGATTTAACCATTTTAATCACTTTGGTAAAATCTTTGCCCTTACCGGTTTTTAATGTTGCTACTACTTTCTTTGCCATGGCCTCTTAGTTTTAACGGATTATTTAATTTCTTTATGAACGGTATATTTTTTCAGTATGGCGTTATACTTTTTTAATTCAACACGCTCTGATGTGTTTTTTTTGTTTTTAGTAGTGATATAGCGCGAAGTGCCGGGTTGACCGCTTGCGGCATGCTCCGTGCACTCTAATATTACCTGTATTCGATTTTGTTTCTTTGCCATGATTTCCGGTTATTATGCAATTATTTTTTAGCGGCCAAAGCAGCAGCTTTTTCTTTAGTTTTTTTAACGCTTGGAATCAAGCCTTTTGTACGGGCCTCTTTCAAGCAGGCTGCAATGCCTAATTTGTTAATGTTTTTAAGTGCCGAAGTAGAAACACGAAGAGTAATCCATTCGCCTGTCTCAGGCACAAAAAAGCGTTTACGTTTTAGATTAACATCAAACGAACGTTTGGTTTTAACGTTGGAGTGAGATACTTTATGGCCTATAACAGCCTTTTTTCCAGTAAGTTGACAAACACGTGCCATTTCTAAGTAGTTTTAAGGGGTGCAAAGTAAAGGATTTATAAGGAATTATGCAAATTTATTTAGACACAAGTTTTTATCCTCAAAATAGAAGATTTTGGTCTGTGCAGGCGGTTATACTAAGAAATGTTAAGTTCGTTCTTTAAAGAGAAGAAAACCTGAAATTTAGCCTGTGAAAAAACATTCCATTTGTTCCTTTGCGTGTTTGGTTATGCTCTTATGCTTTTTACAGCCGGCAAAAGCTCAAACCGCTGCAGGTAGTTATCCGGCAAATCAAAATAAAGGATACTCCTATGGTTATAAAAAAAGTACCGGAAGATATTTTACAATTTATACCGGATTCGGTGAAATTCTGAGTCATAACTCCCCTGTTAATCTTTTTGTAAATTTTCCTTTCTGGAGTACTGCGCACGGTAATATTCCGGAAAACTTTACTGTAATAAAAACCAACATGTCGCCTAAAAATTTTGCATTGTTTGATGTGTTGCATTTTAGTTATGGCGACCACCTGATTTTTTTTGACGCGGGTATAGGTGGTTTAACTAAAATGGGTGGTGTAAGTTCTGATTTTAACTCAGGGCTTTGGGCAGGGTTTGGTACAGGAGTAAATATTCCTTTTGATTTTTTTGCACCAAAGAAACCACGGGCAAAAAGGTTTTTTCTGAAAGCGGCCATTAACTTAACGTACAATAATTTTAACCTCGACATGGGTTATATCAGTAACAGTGGCACACAAATAAATGTTATGGGTTTAACTGCAGCACCAACTTTTACTTATACCGCGGGAAGCAAATATTATCATTATACAGCTACTGGATATGCAGAGAACCTGAAAGTGGCCGTTGATGAAAATTATTGGGTATTCGCTCCAAAATTAAGCCTTACCTCTAACCCGAATACGCATATATTTTATTGGGGTATTGATGCCGCGTATTATTTTCCGCACAGTCACCATGATTATTTAACTTTTACTCAAACAGCACAGGGTTCAAACGTTACGCATGAAGTTGGTAAAGTGAGTTTAACAAACAACAATCTTACTCTTCTGAACAACAACGTAAGATCAACCACATTACCTTTTAACTTTAACTGTTTTTATATAGGGTTTAATATTGGCGTAAATATTAATTCGCTGAATAATTAAATAAATTATTAATCCTTAACAATCCTGGAGCACTTACCCGCTACTTGTAAAATATAAATACCGGAAGGCAGCTTGCTAATGTCAAGTTGCTCGTAAATTTTCTTGCTATGGTTCTGCAAAACAATTTGCCCGATTGAATTTAAAACAATGATACTCCCTAATTCTTCCGTTGATTTTATAATAATGCTTTCAGAAGATGGATTTGGATAAACGGCCAATGTGTTTTGCTCAGCCGAAATATCTTTTATTCCGAATGCATTTGTGTTAGCGATAACAGTTAACTTTCCGGTAGTTCCTGTATCGTTAAAAGCCAGGTAAATTGTACCATAGGCCGGTGTGTTTGATTTATCAATGGCGATTCTTAAATCTCCGTAAGTTATAAAAGGGGGTGTGGACGGATTGTTGTTTAATCCCAGCGCCCAAACATGTATAGAAGGGTTTCCATATCCATTTTCAGCAATAAACGGATGTGACGCCGAATCTAAATCCATATCAGCAAAACAAGTCGTATACGAAGTTGTATAGTTTACAATACCACAAACTCCATGTGGCTGGTCATAATATCCTAAATAAGCAACGCCGCTATTATTCACTTTCATTTTTGTTAAGTTAGCATAATAAACTCCGCCTGCGTTAACCCAGTTAGAGCCGCTATATTTCCATGCTTCTGACCCCGGATTAGGAAGCGCATGAAAATGGTAACCCACATAAGGAATATTATTTGTATCAACTTCAATTTCCAAATCACCGTCCGGAATATTGCCACTTATATTTACCTGCCCTAAACTTATCCAATTATTTCCGTTAAATTTTTCAGCGTATGCGTTATTCCCGTTTACATAAGTAATAAAAGGTACGCCCGCTTTACTTGCAGCAATATTCACAAAAACAGCTTTCAGGTTTGTACTACCGACCTGTTGCCATTGGTTTACACTATTAAATTTTTTCACATAAACACTGCTGTCCGTACCATCACTATAAACAACATAAAGACTGTCATGTTTGTCAATGGCCAGGTGCAAATTATTTGCTGCTCCCGTAGAAAACCCGGCAGAGCCAACAAAGACCCAGTTACTTCCGTCAAATTTCATTACACTTGCTTTACGGGCTAAACTTCCATCCTGAAAAGAAACATAAGGCGTTCCCTTACTATTAATTACTAAATCAAGAGAAGATGTATTCATTGTTGCCGGGCTGGCAGCACCTGATGTAAATTGCCGTTGGCCTATGACCTGCCATTGGGCATTAACACTTTTTACAAACAATATTAAAATACAAAGAATAATTAATTTTTTCATAAGGATTCAAATATACGTTTCGCAAGCGGAATAAAAAGCAAGAATTGGTAAGTGGTAAAGTTTTTATATTAAGTGGCAGTTAAAAATCGTTTTTCATATTTTTTGGATAAAGAATTACGACATTTTATTACTAATCCCCTCCCACTCTTTCAGGGCAAGTTCCAGTTTCTTTTTCATTTTATCATAATCAGGAAAGAAATTTTTATCGGCAGTAAGCGCTTTGTATTTTTCGGGATCGGATAATTGTTCGTCAAGTTTTTTTATGTCGGCTTCTAATTGCTCTATTTCCTTTTCAACTTTGTTCAGCTGACTTTTTAATTGTTTAAGTTGTTTCTCTTTTTCGGCAACACCATCATCTTTCTTTTCAATGGGTTTTTCCTTTACAGGTTCCGGCTCAGCAACAACAGATTTCAATTCCATCAACCTCTCCAATTTGCGTTTTTCCATAAATTCTTTTATGTCGCACAAATGCTCCTTTACATGTCCTTCACGAAACTCAAATAAGCGATGGCACATGCCATCTAAAAAATCCCTGTCATGCGATACGAGTATCACAGTACCCTCGTAATTCATAATAGCCTTCTTCAGAATTTCTTTACTGCGAATGTCAAGGTGATTGGTAGGCTCGTCTAATAGGAGCAAATTATAAGGCTCTAACAAAAGTTTACAAAGCGCTAATCTTCCCCGCTCTCCGCCGCTTAATACTCTTACTTTTTTGTCAATATCATCTCCGCCGAATAAAAAGGAACCCAAAATGTTTCTCACCTGTTTGCGCACATCGCCAACCGCTAATTCATCAATGGTTTCAAAAACAGTTTTATTCTGATCAAGCTTTTCTTCCTGGTCCTGCTCAAATATCCCTGGCATCACGCTATGGCCAATCTGTACCGTACCATCGAAAGGAGTTTTTTTACCAATCATTTTCATCATGGTGCTTTTTCCTTCCCCGTTTCTTCCGACCAGCGCTATTTTCTCACCTTTAGTGACAATAAAATTGGCGTCTTTAAAAATTAATTTGTTTCCGTAGGTTTTACTTGCGTTTTCAACAGTGAGCACAATTTTACCCGAGTGAGCAGGCGGCGGAAAGCGCATATGCATAACCGAAGTATCGTCTTCATCAACTTCTACGCGCTCCATACGGTCAAGTTTTTTAATCAAACTTTGTGCAAAGGAAGCTTTGTTGGCTTTTGCGCGATATTTATCGATCAGCATTTCGGTGTGGTCAATAATTTTTTGCTGATTTTTCTGGGCGTTCTCTTGTGTTTCCTTGCGCTCTTTCCGTAACAATAAATATTTGCTGTAATTGGCGCGGTAATCGTAAATCTTTTTGCTTACAATCTCAATGGTACGATTAGTAACGGTATCTAAAAACTGTTTGTCGTGACTGATTAACACCACGGCACCATAATAAGTTTCCATGAATTCCTCCAACCATTGTATCGCTTCAATGTCTAAGTGATTGGTGGGCTCGTCTAATAAAAGCACATCGGGTTTTTGAAGTAAGAGTTTTGCCAGCTCAATACGCATGCGCCATCCTCCGCTGAATTCGTTGGTTTGGCGATTAAAATCTTTTCTTTCAAAACCGAGTCCGCGTAAAATTTTCTCAATTTCCTCATCACGGTTTCCGGCACCGATAATATCCAGTCGTGCAGAAATATCCGTAACCTCTGTAATTAATTTGGCATAACTATCACTTTCGTAATCGGTACGGGTTTCAAATTCCTTATTAATTTCATCCATGCGTGTTTGCAGGTTGTTTATTTCCTGAAAAGCGGAAGCAGTTTCTTCAAACACGGTGCGGCCGTGCTGATGTATCATATCCTGGGGCAGGTAGCCGATTTTAAAATCTTTTGGTTTGGAAATTTCTCCTTTAGTAGGATTGTCCTCGCCTGCAATTAATTTAAGCATGGTGGATTTACCTGCTCCGTTTTTACCGGCAAGCCCTATGCGGTCTTTGGGATTCACCAAAAAACTGACATTATCAAATAGTGTAAAACCACCAAAAGAAACCGTAACTGAATTAACTGAAATCATGTAGCAATTGTAGATTTTAAGAGTATTGAATAATTGATTAATCTATAACTGACTAACTCAACAATTCTATAACTATTTAAGGCCGCAAAGATACGGCTTAATTAAGAATTATGAATGTAGAATTAAAAATTTTGAAGGAGCAATTAGATGAATTTGTAAATTTATGCTGTGAATAACCTTAGTAACGCTATAGTAACCGAATTCTATTTTTCTACCTCGCGCAGTGGTGGCAAAGGCGGGCAGCATATAAATACTACCGAGAGTAAAGTGGAATTGAAGTTTAACATTGCCGCTTCACATTACCTGAGTTTGGAAGAAAAAGAATGGCTTTTACAAAAACTGCATAATAAACTGGACACAGAAGGCTTTTTAAGGGTTTACGAAAGTGGTGGCCGTTCACAACACGATAATAAAGAAAAACTCATTAAGAAAACCTTTGCTTTACTGCAAGCTGCTTTAAAAAAGCCAAAAAAGCGTAAACCCACTAAAGTAAGTAAGGCTGCTAAAGCCAAGCGGATTGATTCTAAGAAAAAAAGAGGTGATATTAAAAAGTTAAGAAGCAAAGGCTTCGATATTTAGACACAGATTACATGGATTGCACAGATTAGTCTGCGGCATCTGCGAAATCTGTGACTTTAAACTTTGTATTTCGGTGCTTTTTGCGGATATTTGCCATCCAAGATGAAGTACAAAAGAATTTTACTGAAACTTTCCGGAGAAGCCTTAATGGGCAACAAAAATTTCGGAATTGATAACGAAAGACTTTCACAATACGCCAAAGAAATTAAAGAAGCTGTTACCGGCGGTTGCCAAATAGCCATTGTAATTGGCGGCGGTAATATTTTTCGGGGCATACAAGCCGAAAAAGGCGGAATGGACCGTGTACAGGGCGATTACATGGGAATGCTTGCAACAGTAATTAATTCGATGGCATTACAAAGTTCTTTAGAAAGAATCGGTATTGATACCCGCCTGCAAAGTGCCATTAAAATGGAACAAATTTGTGAACCATTTATTCGCCGTAAAGCCGTGCGTCACCTGGAAAAAAATCGCGTTGTGATTTTTGGTGCAGGAACCGGTAACCCGTATTTTACAACTGATACAGCGGCTACTCTGCGCGCGATTGAGGTTGAAGCGGACGTAATTTTAAAAGGTACGCGAGTAGATGGAATTTATACCGCCGACCCGGAAAAAGATAAAACAGCTGTTAAATACGATACCATAACTTTTACCGAAGTTTATGATAAAGGCCTTGAAGTAATGGATATGACCGCCTTTACACTTTGTAAAGAAAATAATTTACCTGTTATTGTTTTTGATATGAATAAGGCCGGTAATCTTAAAAAATTGCTTGAGGGCGATAAGGTTGGGACGCTTGTTGTAGTATAAATTTTCACCGCAAAGACGCTAAGGCGCCAAGTTTTTTTGTGTCTTCGTGCTTTTGTAAAAAATTCAAAAGTATGTTTAGCAATTATAAATACACCGTAACAGAACGCTTTTTGCGTTATGTAAAAATTGATACGCAGTCAGACCCTGCTTCAAAAACAACTCCTTCAACCGAAAAACAAAAAAACTTAGGCAAAGTTTTAGCTGAAGAACTCAAAGCGTTTGGTTTAAAAGACGCGCACATGGACGAACATTGCTATGTGTACGCTACTCTTCCCTCCAACACAAAAAAGAAAGTGCCCGTGATATGTTTTTGTTCGCACATGGACACTTCACCCGATTGTAGCGGGACGAACGTGAATCCTGTTGTACATGAAAAATATAAAGGCGGGAATATTGTGTTGCCTAATGATAAAACTCAGATTATAAAATTTGCCGAGCACAAAGATTTAAAAAATCAAATCGGAAATGATATTATTACAACGGATGGCACTACCCTTTTAGGGGCGGATAATAAAGCCGGAGTGGCGGAGATTATGGACGCTGTACATTATCTGATGCACCATCCTGAAGTAAAGCATGGCGACATAAAAATTCTGTTCACACCCGATGAAGAAATTGGCCGCGGCGTTGATAAAGTGGATTTAAAAAAACTGGCTGCCGATTTTGCTTATACTATGGACGGAGAAACTTTGGGGCATATTGAGAATGAAACTTTCTCGGCCAACGGAGTTACAATAACAATTAATGGTTTTCCAACTCACCCGGGTTTTGCAAAAGATAAAATGCAACATGCCGTAAAAATTGCTGCGGAGATTGTTTCTTTAATTCCAAAGGATAAAACACCAGAAACTACCGAGAAGAAACAACCTTTTATGCATCCAACGGCTATTAACGGCGGATTAGAACAAGTGGTAATAAAATTTATTATTCGCGCTTTTGATACGCCTACCCTGTACGCTTTAGAAGCGGAATTAAAACAAATTACAGAGAAAGTAATTCCTAAATATAACAAATGCAGTTTTACTTTTGAAGTGCAGGAACAATACCGCAATTTTAAAGATGTATTGGATGCCAATCCAAGAATTGTTGCTTATGCGGTTGAAGCAGTAAAACGCACAGGAGTAAAACCCGTTTTAAGCAGTATACGTGGAGGCACTGATGGATCCCGTTTATCATTTATGGGACTGCCCTGCCCGAATATATTTGCCGGCGAACACGCTTTTCACAGCAAACAAGAGTGGGCCAGTGTGCAGGACATGCAAAAGGCTGTAGAGACCATTGTGCATCTTTCAGCTATCTGGGAAGAGAATTCATAAATGAAAGTTATTGTTATAGGTGGTGGAGCAGCCGGATTTTTTGCAGCTATTAACGCGGCAGAACTAAACCCCAAAGCAAAAGTTTTTCTACTCGAAAAATCAAATAAGCTTCTTCAAAAAGTTTTGGTGTCCGGTGGCGGACGCTGTAATGTTACACACGCTTATTTTGAAAATAATTTACTCATTAAGAACTATCCGCGCGGAGAAAAGGAATTAAGAAGTGCTTTTGCAAAATTTACCACTAACGATACGGTTGATTGGTTTAAAAGACGTGGTATTACTTTAAAAACAGAAGCCGACGGAAGAATGTTCCCGGTTACAGATAATTCAGAAACGATAGTGCATTGCCTTTTAAATGCCGCTGAAAAATTAAATGTAGAAATAAAATTGCAGGTTTCCGTAAAAGAAATTATTCCTGACAAAAAGGGGTTTATTTTAAAAACAGATAAAGAAGATTTGCTTTGCGATAAACTAATTATTGCAACCGGCGGTAACCCGAAAGCGGAAAGTTATAACTGGCTTAAAAAACTGGGGCATACAATTATTCCGCCGGTGCCCTCGCTTTTTACATTTAATATTAACGATAAAGAGCTACATAAATTAATGGGACTGTCTGTTCTCAACGCGAAAGTAAAAGTGGTAAATACCAAATTACAAACCGAAGGGCCTTTATTAATTACTCATTGGGGATTAAGCGGCCCGGCGATTTTAAAATCTTCCGCTTGGGGGGCGCGTTTGTTGAATGATATGAATTATGATTTTAAAATACAGGTTGATTGGTTGAATAAATATAAGGAAGATGAGTTACGTGAAGAATTACTTTTTCAGAAGGAAAAACTCGCTCCGAAACTTGCAATAAATACAAATCCGTTTGAATTGCCAAGGCGCTTATGGGAATATTTTTTGCAGAAGACGGAAATATATGACAACACTCGTTGGGCAGATGTGTCTAAAAAACAAATCAATACTTTGTTGGGAGTTTTAATTCGGGATGAATATACCGTGAAAGGAAAAACAACTTTTAAGGAAGAATTCGTAACCTGTGGTGGAGTAAGCTTAAAAGAAATTGATTTTGCCACCATGCAAAGCACAATTGTTCCGAATTTATATTTTGCCGGAGAAGTTCTGGATATCGACGGAATTACCGGTGGGTTTAATTTTCAAAGCGCCTGGACTACAGGCTGGATTGCTGCAAAATCCATAGTATGTTAGGAAATCATTATGAAATTTTATTTTTTCAAAAAGCAAAATAAAATTTGCATTATCCAAAAATAGTAATACATTAGTCGAAATTATTTTACCGTTAATCTATTAAAAATGTTTTTTGTATTGAATTACCGGT
>DATMMV010000119.1:0-4082 GCA_035569635.1 Bacteroidia bacterium
TTTACGGGATTGGATGCTTGTTGTCCTATTCTCGCTTCCTCCAATGCATCAAACGGGTGTCCAAATCCTCCCTCTTCGGGTATTTGCCCTTTAATCGGAATGCCTCCGCCGTATAATTATGTTTCTTACATTTCTCCTTACTCCGGATTTTATCCGATCAGTTCTAATCCTTCCGTTCAAATCAATCCGCATACAGGGCATATTTCCGGTACACCAAATATCACAGGACAATGGGTAGTGGGAGTTTGTGTAAAAGAATATCGTAACGGAGTTTTAATAGGTACGCACCTCCGCGATTTTCAGTTTAACGTTACCAATTGTCAGAATTTAATTTTAAGCACGATACAACAGCAATCGCAGCAATGCGGAGGATTAACCGTACAGTTTAATAATTTAAGTTCTGGTGGAGTAGGGTACACCTGGAATTTCGGCGACCCAGCTACATTAGCGGATACATCCAATTTGCAAAATCCGAGTTATACTTATCCCGATACAGGTAAATACATAATCACTTTAATTAATCACGGGCCAAACCCTGCCTGTAATGATACTTCAAAGCAAACTTTTTATGTTTATCCCTTATTGAATCCAAGTTTTGCTGCTCCCCCAGGACAATGTATCGTTGGAAATTCTTTCAATTTTTCGGCGGGCGGGCAGTTTGCTCCTTACTCAAGTTTTAACTGGAATTTTACGAGTGCGGCAACACCAGGTTCTTCCACACAACAAAACCCGAACGGAGTTACCTACAATCAGTACGGAAATTTCCCGGTGTCGCTGACTGTTACAGAAAAAAATTGTTCGAAAACAGTTACGGATACGATTACAGTTTATCCGAATACGGTTGCTCAATTTCATATTGATTCGGCAAAAGGTTGTCAGCCTTTAAGTGTTACGTTTACCAATACAAGTGTGTACGGAACCGGAGAAAGTTTTGTCTGGAATTTCGGAGATGGAAATACTTCAACGACTCAAAACCCGACTCACATATACCAAAATTCAGGAACGTATAACATTTCTTTAGTGGTTACAACAACTACGGGTTGTGTCGGAACAAGTTCTGTAAATGTAAACGGCCTGGTGAATGTTTATCCCGGCCCCAAAGCAGGTTTTACTGCTAATCCTACACACACGAATATTTATTATCCCGAAATAACTTTTACCGACACAAGTAAAAATGTGATCACACAAGTAGTAACGATGGGAGACGGAACGACACTTGGCAGTATTCCGCCACAGTATACTTACAATGGCTTCGGGACTTTTGTTGTTACACAGATTGCAGGATCATCCAACGGTTGTTCTGATACCGCACGGCAAACTATTTATATTGATCCCGATTATACTTTTTATATTCCGAATACTTTTACGCCGAATGGCGATATACATAATGAAGTATTTAAAGCGATTGCTTTTGGCATAACTGATTTCAGTATGGTGATTTACGATCGCTGGGGAGTAGAAATATTCAACAGCTCTGATGTAGAAAAGGGCTGGGACGGAAAATATAAAAACACCAAATGCCCCGAAGATGTTTACGTTTATAAAATTGAATATACTCCGCTTACAGACCCTTACCCAAGAAAAATTACGGGCCATATTAACCTGATTCGTTGATTACTTTTTCAGTTTATTCTTCACCGGTTTCAGGCTTTTTAGGTAATAGTAAATGGCATCACTTTGTTTGTTGGCCAGATGTTTGAACTTTTGCATTGGCAAGTGAATAGAATCTCCTTCCGGGCGCAGGCCTCTTTGTAATATCTTGCGAAAATCGTATTTGGTGTAATTGCCAATGCCGGTTTCGTTATCCGGTGAAAGATTGGCGGAATATATTTTTTTTCCGCCGGACGTTTTAAATCTCATACCGCCCGCCATGTAACCTTTCGATTTTTCGGGTTGTAAATAATCGAGACCCATAATACTTTTTGAGTGGCAATGATAGCAGGCAAGGTTATCAATTAAATATTTTCCGTAAGCGATACTGTCTTTTTTATCGGGCGCTTCTATTCCTTTTTTGTAAGGAAATGGTTTACCGGCTATCCTGGTTCCAATCTTTCCTAATAAACTTATTTCGGTTTTGCCGGCAAGTTTATCCACAGCCATCACCGCGCTGTCGTTTGAACGGAGAAAAATTGTAATATCATTAATGTCTGTGTCGGCCAGATTAGGCCTTGGCATCCAGGGTACGTATTTTCCTTCACGGTTAATTCCTGTTTTTAATAAATAGGCAAGTTCCGCATCGGTGTATTTTGTAAGAACGCCGTACTGTATTGAATGTGTAAGGTTGGCAGAGTACACATCACCCATAAAATCGGGAAGATCACCCATTAGTTTTCCTATGAAACGTTTTTCTGTTTCATTATAATGGCATTGGCCGCAAATATTGAAAGCGAGATTTTTTCCCCGCGAGTATGAATTAGCGAATTCTTCGGCTTTTTTTGTCTCGGTGGTGGTAGAGTAGTGGGAGATGCAACCAATGACAATGATTGTGCCGAGTATGCTGAAAAATAATTTATTGGCTATAATGTGCCGCATGCCGGAGCATTGTTTTATATAAACTAAATTACGGCAAGCATAAAATGATGCGCTACAGATTTCGGTGAAAGGGGGCTTTTAATAGCTTTAAAAACAGGAAAAATGTAAGCTTATATTAAACGATGCCTTCGTTCAGCTTTTCTATAAAAAAAGAAGCTTGTTTACTTTGGTAAACTTTGGTTTTGTATTTTTCTACCCAACGTACGCCTTGTATAGTATTGCACAAAAACATTTCGTCGCAATTCATGAGCGCGTTAAAGGCTAAAGGAATTTCGTAACATAAAATACGGTGACTCTGTGCGATTTCAATAATTTGTCGACGCATAACACCTTCTACACAACCTTCGTTTAAAGCGGGAGTATACAGCGCGCCGTTTTTTACAATAAATATATTTGAACTGATGCTTTCGCACACATTGCCATCTTCGTTAATGATGAGGCAATCGTCCATTTTAATGTCTTTTTTATAAATGCCCGCCAATACGTAAATAAGCGCGTTGCCCGTTTTTAAATTAGAGAGTTTGTTTTTATGTTTTTTGATATCGTGAAAAACATCTACCGTATAACCAACTTCATTTAAAATATAACCCCCTTTAAAGCCGAGGTCTTCTCCTTCCAGTAAAAAAGAAATATCATTTGTGTATGGGGTGTAAAACCCGCCCTCGTTCCTGAAAATAGTAAGGCGAACACGGGCATCGTTGCTGATATTATTTTTGGCAATAAGTTCCGAAATTAATCGCGAAATATTTTCTACATTAAAATCAACGGGAATATTCATGCGCAAAACCGTCATACCTATTTTTATGCGACGCAGGTGATCGTGCAGGTACATTACTTTGCCGTCGATAACACGTATAGTTTCAAAAAGCGAATCGCCGTAACGGAAAGCGCGGTTGGCGAATGAAATTACGGGCTCATATATGCTGATGAGGTGGCCGTTGTAATTGCAAAAAGTATCTTTTCCTTCCATGGCAGATTTTGGGAACACGAAAGTAAAAAACTAATAGGATTAAAGAATATAATTTTCTTAACAATGGAATCATAGTCACACCTCCGAGGTTTTGCCACAGATTACACAGATGGCGCGGATTTTGGTTGCGTTAGGTTTGATTTTAAGGGGATTAAAATAAAAAATAATCTGTGTAATCAGTGAAATCTGTGGCCCTATTTCTTGGAACCAACTCTTAACAATAGGAGGTGTTTTGTGTAAAAGTAGCCCATCCGCCTTTATTAAAAATACTTACATTAGCCCGATTAAAAATTAACAAAATGATTAAGAAAGTTTCGGTTATAGGTTCGGGTACTATGGGTAATGGTATTGCCCACGTTTTTGCGCAATGTGGTTACGAAGTGGCCCTGATTGATATAAATGATAAAGCGCTTGAAAAAGCATTGGCTACTATTGGTAAAAATTTAGACCGCCAGGTTGCCAAAGGAAGTTTAACAGAAGCCGATAAAGCGAAAGCTCTTGGTAATATCAAAACTTTTACTAAAACAGAAGAGGGTGTTAAAAACGCCGATTTGGTAGTAGAAGCCGCAACCGAAAATGT
>DATMMV010000120.1:0-6292 GCA_035569635.1 Bacteroidia bacterium
TATATTGATAAGCAGATGGCCGATATCTCGGGTATTGTAAAATATTTTGAAGATACGATGCAAAACTACAAATCAAGCAAAGCTATCCTGGATTTAGGCAGGGAAGAACAAAATTATTACAATAAGCTTACCACTTTTGAAAATCAAAAAGTTGCACTTAACCTTCAGATTCAATCCGCAAACGACCTTGAAAAATATGTTATTGAAGGAAATGACCCGCAGTTTTTACCTCCATCGGCTTTTGTGGTAGGAAGTAACGACGCGTTTTTATCAAAAGAAGCGGGGCATTTATATGCGCTTCAAACCCAATTAAACGATGCAAGGAATTTTGCCAAAGAGAAAAACTATTCGCTCGAGCAATTGGAGAACACCATTAAAAAAACAAAACAAGATATACTTGTTTACATAAGTAATAACAGAAACGCCATAAAAAAAACCATTGCGCACCTTGACGAAGAAATAGATTCATATATAGGAAGTATCCGTACAATACCACAAAAGCAAAGAGACCTTTTAGGAATTCAGCGCCAACTCGGGGTTAATGAAGGACTGTATAATTTCTTGCTCACAAAAAGAGCTAACGTAAGTATTGCCCGCGCAGCTATTTTACCCGAAACAAAAGTAATCGAAAGCCCGAGGCCTTCCGGAAAAGTGTATCCCGATAAAAAGAAAATTACTATGCAATATGTGTTTGCAGGGGTAATTATAAGTTTATTGATTATTTTAATAAGATTCTTCTTCTTTACAACTATACAAAATGTATTGGAGTTAAAAGAGATGACTACCACGCCTGTAATCGGCGATTTGGTGTTTGTAAAGAAAATGTCGCCAACCGGTATTATTGTTGATGAAGAGCCAAAATCGCATATAGCTGAAAGCTTCCGTACGCTTCGGACGAACCTGCAATATTTAAATACTATGCCGGGCCCGAAAATAATCCTGCTTACTTCCAATGCACCCGGTGAAGGGAAAACTTTTTGTTCGATTAACTTGGCCACCATGTTAGCAAAAGCCGGCAAAAAAGTGTTATTGCTTGAATTGGACTTGCATAAACCGCGCGTTCAAAAAGCACTTGAAATGACGGCTGATATAGGTATCAGTACAATTGTAGTAAAGCAAAATACAATCGAAGAATGTATCCGTCATACCAAAATAGAAAAATTAGATGTGCTTCTTTCGGGGCCGATTCCTCCTAACCCTTCAGAGATGGTTCTTTCTAACGAGATGAAAGAAATTATTAATTACGGAAAAAGCTATTACGATTATGTTTTAATTGATACTCCGCCTGCAGGTTTAATAAGTGATTCTATTTACCTGATGCAGTATGCTGATATTTCTTTATTTGTATTAAATACCAAGTTTGCCAATAAGGGCGTTGTGAATTTTATTGACGAATTAGTAGAAACCAACCAGATTAAAAACTTTGCTTACGTACTTAACGGAGTTAAACGCCGCCGCTCGGGCTATTACTATACCAAATACAGCTACCGATACGGAGCCGGTTACGGATATGGTTATGGCTACGGATATGGTTACGGCTACGGTGGCGGTAATTACGGAACAAGCTACGGCTCGCGCTACGGAGGAAAAAAATAAAATTTACACATGCACGCTCCCGATATAAAAGATTTACTGCTTTTGCATACTTCTGAACTGAAAGATGCACTTGCCCTTATTGATAAAAACGCGCAGGGAATAAGTTTCATCATTGATGAAAAAAATAAATTGCTCGGTATTCTCACCGACGGAGATATACGCCGCTGCATTTTAAATGGAACAACCCTTGATACAAGCGTTGAAAAGGTAATGCAAACAAAATTTACTTCTTTGCCCGTTACTACCGCACAGGAAATTGTTCAAAGCAAACTTTCTGATAAAATACGGCACATTCCATTAGTAGATGAAAACGGGAGTGTAGTTGATTATGCCTGCTTTTCTCGCATGCATCGTACGCCAATCATGCAACCTTTACTGAACGGAAACGAGCTTGCTTATTTATCGGACTGCATACAAACCGGGTGGATTTCTTCGCAGGGCGCTTATGTAAAACGCTTTGAAAAAGAATTTGCAGAATTTTGTGGCGCACAATACCCCGTAGCTGTAAGCAATGGAACGGTTGCCTTGCATTTGGCGCTCGCTGCATTTGATATTAAGAAAGGGGATGAGGTCATCGTTCCTGATTTAACTTTCGCAGCTTCTATCAACGCTGTTGTTTATACAGGAGCAACACCTGTTATTGTTGATGTGGATAAAACAACCTGGACAATTTCAATTTCTGATTTAGAAAAAAATATCACTCCACGCACAAAAGCCATAATGCCCGTGCATTTATACGGGCACCCGTCGCACATGGATGAAATTATGGCCATTGCCAAAAAGCATAATTTGCTGGTGATTGAAGATGCCGCAGAAGCAATTGGTGGAAAATATAAAAACAAACACGTAGGAAGTTTTGGTGATGCCGCCACCTTCAGTTTTTTCGGGAATAAAACAATTACTACCGGAGAAGGCGGAATGGTTTTCTTTAAAGATAAAAAAACCTACGAAAAAGCAATTGTACTGCGCGATCACGGTATGAGTAAAGAAAAAAAATACTGGCATGAGTACGTGGGCTTCAATTATCGCATGACGAATATGCAGGCAGCTATCGGCTGCGCGCAATTGGAACGCATTAATGAGTTTATAGAACAAAAAAGAAAGCTTGCCGGTTTTTACAATAAAACATTGGCCGAAACGGGAAATTTTATTTTGCCTCCGCAGGAAAGCTGGGCAGTGAACGGATATTGGTTGTATACTGCCATTTTAAAAGAAAGTGCCAATATCTCGCGCGATACGCTGATGGAAAAAATGTTGAAGAACGGAGTAGAAACCCGCCCCGCTTTTTATCCTTTGCACGAAATGCCTCCCTATAAAAATTATCCTTCAAAAAGTTCTTTCGAAAATTCAAAACATATTTCGGTGCAGGGAATCAGTTTTCCTTCATCGGTAAACATTACACAGGAAGAACTGGATAATATCGCGCACGCTTTACATTCTATTTTTCAAAATCATCATATATCCGCTTAAGGTATGAACTTTCCCGTTTTAGTTATCGGCCTCGGTTCAATGGGGAAACGCCGCGTAAGAAACCTGCAGGCGCTGGGTTTTATGAATATTTTCGGATTCGATAAACGCGAAGACAGAACAAAAGAAGCAAATTCTGTATATAAAATAACTGCCTTTACAGATTTCGAAGAAGCGGTTAAAAAATCATCTGCCAAAGCGTTTATTATTTCTCTTCCTCCTGATATCCATCACATCTACATGAAAAAGGCGATTGAATTGAACATTCCTTTTTTTATTGAAGCAAGCGTGGTTGATACCGACATGGAAAAAATTATCGCAGATGCTAAACAGAAAAAGGTTTTTGCCGCGCCTTCGTCAACCATGTATTTTCATCCGGCTATTCAAAAAATATTTGAAATCGTAAAAAGCAATTACCTCGGTAATCTCAGCAACATTATGTACCACATGGGAAACTATCTTCCCGATTGGCATACGTATGAAAAAGTAAATGAATTTTATGTTTCTAAAAAAGAAACCGGGGGCGCAAGAGAAATCGTCCCGTTTGAATTAACCTGGATGACCAAACTTTTTGGTTTTCCGAAACAAATCGTTTCAACAGTAAAAAAAACCATTGAGATTGAAGGCGCATCTTTAATTGACGATACCTACAACAGCATTTTAGATTACGGAACTTTTACTATGATGCTCACTGTTGATGTGGTTACGCGTCATGCAACACGCCGGCTTTTAATTAACGGCTCTTTACGTCAGTTGGAGTGGGATTGGAATACAAATGAAGTGCAGGTTTTTCATCACGACAGACAAGAATGGGAAGTTTTTACCTATGAGGCTATTGCAGCGGCCGGGGGGTATAATAAAAACATCACCGAGCAAATGTATATTGATGAGATGCACGCTTTCTTTAGGGGAATTGAAAACCCTGCGACGTATATAAATACTTTGGAAGAAGATCACAAAGTGCTGAAGCTTCTTTACCTGATGGAAAAATCGTACGCCGAGAAAAAATTTGTTGAGGTTAAATTATGATTGCCCTCCTTATAACCGCCCGTATGGGCTCCAGCCGACTTGCGCAAAAGCATTTAAAAGAGGCAAATAAAAAACCTTTGTTGTATTGGCTCATTAAACGTTACGAGTACGAATTTGCCAATGAAATTAAAGAAAACAAAGTTTGTCTGGTAATCGCTGCTTCCGAAAAACCGGAGAACAAAAAATTTTCGGTAGTAACAGAAGGAACGAGTTGTAAAGTAATTCAGGGAAGTGATACCAATATTCCACTAAGGCATTTGCAATGCGCCAAAGAAGTTAATGCAACACATATAATTTCTATCGACGGCGATGATATACTTTGCAGTAAGCAGGCGGCCCGCGTTTTATACGGTCAAATGATGAAGGATAAAGTGCATAATTTTTTCACTGCGGTTGGATTGCCTTTGGGAATGAATCTTTCCGGGTATTCAACAACCTACCTGAAAGAAAGTTTAAATGCACAAAGCAATAAAAAACTGGAAACCGGCTGGGGAAGAATTTTCAGGAATCCTAAAACATGGAGTGTTACACTGGGAAAATACGATATCATGGGTGATTTGCGTTTTACCCTGGACTACGAAGAGGACGCAAAGTTTTTTTGTGAAGTGATAAATCATCTGAAAGAAAAAATAATTTCCATCAGCGATACAGAGCTGATTAATTTTGTGCAGGAAAATAAATTATTTGAAATAAATGCTTCGTTAAAGGATATTTATTGGGAAAATTATAATTCAGAAAAACAAAAGGAGCTGGATGAGCAAGAATAAGGATTATCAAAAACGTTTACATGCCGTAATTCCCGGCGGAGCGCATACCTATAGTCGCGGCGACGATCAATACCCCGAGAATGCACCTTCAATTTTGGAAAATGGCAAAGGAGCTTATGTGTGGGATGCGGAAGGAAATAAGTTCCTGGATTACGGAATGGGATTGCGTTCCATAACCGTTGGTTACGACTATGATGAAATTTCAGCCGCAGCATTTGAAGCAATTAAAAAGGGAGTGAACCTTACCCGCGCTTCGGTTACTGAATTAGAAGCAGCGGAGCTAATGGTGAGTTTATTCCCCTGGGCACAAATGGTAAAATTCGGAAAGAGCGGTTCAACTGTTACAACTGCCGCCGTAAAATTATCGCGTGCGTATACGGGAAGGAAGCATGTAGCGATGTGCGCCGAACATCCGTTCTTTACTTATGATGATTGGTTTATCGGTACGACTCCAATGGACAAAGGAATTCCGCAGGAAAGCAAATCCTTCAGCCACCGCTTTAATTATAACAACATCGAATCGCTTGAGAAAATATTTAATGAAAATCCCGGACAAATTGCCTGTGTAATTTTAGAACCTACAACGTTTATGAACCCTTGTCCCGATTCTAAAACTATGTTGGACAAACCCGAATGCAAAAAGCACATTGATAAATCGAAACATTTTTTACACCAGGTGCAGGCTTTGTGTAAGAAGAATGGCGCAGTTTTTATTCTGGATGAAATGATAACCGGTTTTCGTTTTGATTTGCATGGTGCAATGAATTTATTTGACATAGAACCCGACTTAGCCACTTTCGGAAAAGGAATGGCAAATGGTTTTCCGCTTTCGGCGCTGATTGGAAAAAAGGAAATAATGAACCTTGGTGGCATTTTGGAAGAAGGGCAGGAGCGCGTATTTTTAATTAGTACCACACACGGCTGCGAGATGAGTTCGTTGGGCGCATTTATAAAAACAGTAGAAGTTTACAAAAGAGAAAAAGTAACGGATCATTTGTGGGACTACGGAAAAAAATTAATTACCGGAATGAATACCATTGCCAAAGATTTAGGCGTCGAAGAATATTTTGAGATTGGTGGTTATTCGGTATCACCGGTATATTTTACGAAGGACAAGAATAAAAATGTTTCGATGGACTTTCGCACGCTGTTCTCGCAGGAGATGATTAAAAACGGAGTTTTGATTCCCTGGGTAGCGTTATGTTATGTGCATAAAGAAGAAGAATTGAAACTTACGTTGGCAGCAACAGAAAGAGCGCTTACGGTTTACAAAAAAGCTTTAGAAGGTGATGTTAAAGATTACCTCGTGGGTAAGGCAATTAAACCGGTGTTCAGGAAGTATAATTAGTTTTATACTTTAAACAAAGAAACGCCTACTCATAAGTCCTTTAAAAATAATCACCACATTTTTCCGAAGAGATAGCAACTAATCA
>DATMMV010000121.1:0-6642 GCA_035569635.1 Bacteroidia bacterium
CTTGTTTTTCTTCTTACTTCTTTAATGAAGTTTTCGGTGGTTTGTTTTTTCTTTGTTTCCATGATTATTTAAATTTAATAATTTTGGAAACACTATCTAACTTTTAATTATATTTAGTCCACTTTATGCTGACGATTTACAGTGGCAATATAAAAGTAGGACCAACTACCCATGTAACTCCGCCATCATTTGAGTATCCAACCAATACCTTGTCCCCGCCTGTACTGTACGTCCCCATTGTGATGTTGAACTGGGTTATGTAAACACAATTACTGGAATTAGGAGTTACCGTAAATGTAAGATAATCGGGCGTGGTGGATAGAGAAGGAGCTGCCGAACTGCAATACGCATATCCCGGTTGGCTCTTGGCGGTTATCTGAAAATAACCGCAAAAAGCAAAGCGTCCGGCACAATAACCATATGGCGTTGTTGATGCAGCGCTTATCTGCAAGGTACTGTAAGTAGCTAAACCACTTGAACATCCTGAAGCATTCAAAGAATTTAACACCGAATTGTAGTTGGCGGCGTCGTACTGTACCAGTACCTGAGAATGAAGGTTATTTTCAAACAATAAAGCAAAGACGAACAGCCGGAATGCATTTCGCAAGTTTTTAAATACCTTGCTGTTCCTTGATATGTAAGCCCTTTCCATTTTCAAAAGAATTAAATTAGTATTAATTTTTTTTGAAAGTGGTTAAAGATTATTTGGATCTCAATAAAGAGCAGATCAAATTCCCTTAGGGTGTTCACTTTTTTTTTTAAGCAAGTCAAATTTAAAGTACAATAATTACAAATACATTAACTAAAAATTATCTTTTGACTTTTATACAGTTTTTCTTCAAAAAATAAAACATACTTTACTTTTATTTTAATAATTGATAACATTACGATAGAGAACTGTAATTTTTATTTATTCAGTTAAAGGAAATAAAAAAGGGAAGGATGCCAATTTAAGTGATCCTTCCCTTCAATTGGACTTGTAATACAGAAAGTCCGACCTCGCACCCTTAAAAGTGACAATAACCGCATTATACGCCCTAAGAAACCATATAATCATAGAGAAACAATAGGCATTAGCTGAAATGGAGCCTTTATCTAATTTATCCCCCCTCAATCTATTCCCTTACGTAGAATTTAACTCGCTTATTTACGTATTTTTGCCCCGAAATTAACGCCTTTCAATATTACTAATGAATCCCTACATTGAAAAACTAAAAACTGAAATTGAACCTCTGCGAAATCAATTAATTGAACATTCAGTCTATGCCAAAATAAAGTCCATATCGCATTTAAATACATTTATGGAGCATCATGTTTTTGCTGTTTGGGATTTCATGTCTTTATTAAAATCATTACAAAAAAATCTTACTTGCGTTGATTTGCCGTGGATACCCATTGGTAACCCACAAACACGGTTTCTAATAAACGAAATTGTCTTGGGTGAAGAATCCGATATTGACGAACAAGGCAGTCGTACAAGTCATTTTGAATTGTATTTAACTGCGATGAGGCAAACTGGTTGCAATATGAGTGCAATAAATAATTTCATTAAAAATATTACCAAACAAATCCCTTTAAAAGAAAGCATACAATTAGCGAATATACCACCTTCATCAATAGATTTTATTACAAACACTTTTAATGTAATAAATACAAGTAAAGTTCATACACAAGCTGCCGTCTTTACTTTTGGTCGCGAAGATTTAATTCCGGGAATGTTTTTACATTTCGTAAAAGAATTGAATAACCAAACACCAAATAGCGTTAACATTTTAAAATACTATTTGGAAAGGCATATTGAAGTAGATGGAGAACATCACTCGCATCTTGCTTACCAAATGACAGAAGAACTTTGCGGTAACGATATTGCTAAATGGGGGGAAGCCACTGAGGAAGTAAAAAAAGCGTTAAGCGCAAGGATAAAACTTTGGGATGCAATAGCAGCCCAATTAAATTAGGCTTTCTTTATTTCAAGTAACCATTTGTAAGCATCGCCATAGCTTGTAAATATCTTAGTTGGAACTTTTGGTTTGCTTAATCCTGAAAAGAAATTTATAAGCAAGGAATCTATAAATGAATTTTTAACAACAGCTCTCGCAATAGTTTTCTCTTTTACTTTATTACTTCTTAAAAACGTTTGCGCTTTTTTATCCATTGTCCAATTCACTCTTGCATCAACTAACTTTAATGTCGGTTTTCCAGCCGACAATTTTTTTATTACAAGCGCATTATCAATAGCATCTTCATAATCAAGATGCACATTCTCTACCATAACGAAATGTAAGATTTCATTTTCATCCATAAATATTTTTGCCGTGCGTGTCTTTACCTCTTTCACAGCGTAAAAATACTACAAATTCAATTATGGTTCGATTTCCCTTCGGGATGGCAAAAAAGAAAGCCTTGATAAACAAGGCTTTCTGTGACCGTGGACCCGGAGAGATTCGAACTCTCGTCCAAACAAGGAATTCACAAGCTTTCTTCACGCTTAGAACAAGTTTAATTGTAGGTATATAGCAGGAACTTATTCAATCCAATCATACACTTAGTTGCTGATATTGTTTCAGCCCGCAACATCACTGAAACAATTTGCTGATTTATTATGCAAAAATCCCGTCGCTAAGCAAAGACGCTACGAGGTTTGCAAAGGTTACTTAATCTTGGATTAAGCAGCCATGGCGTAGTTATTTTCGCCAATTGAAATTTGAGAATTATGATTAACGTGTTATATTCACAACACACGGCGTGCTTACCTGCCAATCGCTCTTGCTGTCAAAACCGGGCGGGCCCATAATTTAAAGAACGTATTACACTACAAATGTACGAAATTTCAGCCTCTTTAAGAAGGTTAAAAGGATTACTATCTTTGCAAAAAGATTCTCTATGACTAAGATCAAGATAGGTGTTCTCCGCGAAGAAAAATCACCACCTGATATGCGAGTACCCCTTACGCCCCTGATTTGCTCTGATTTAGTAAAACAATATTCAAACCTTGAAATATACGTTCAACCCAGCAATATCCGCTGTTATCACGACGAAGAATATACTGCCTTTGGAGTTCCTTTAAAAGAGGATTTAAGCGAATGCGATATTTTAATGGGCGTGAAAGAAGTGCCCGAAGAAAAACTTATTGCCGGAAAAAGATATTTTTTCTTTTCGCATACTATTAAAAAACAACCGCACAACAAAAAACTCATGTACGCTTTAATAAAAAAGCAGATTGAGATGATTGATTACGAAACACTCACCGATAAAAATCATAACCGCATTATCGGTTTCGGACGTTACGCAGGAGTAGTAGGGGCGTATAACGGGATTTTAGGTTACGGATTAAAGTATGATTTGTTTCGGTTGAAACCCGCTAACAAATGCCGTGACAGAGCAGAGATGGAAGAAGAATTAAAGCGCGTTAAGCTTCCCAATATAAAAATTGCGCTTACAGGCGGAGGACGTGTTGCAAACGGAGCTATCGAAACACTTTCTGCCCTGCGTATCCGTAAAGTTACTGCCGATGAATTTTTAATGACTTCTTTCCGCGAGCCCGTTTATTGTCAGCTGAACCCGCGCGATTATGTTGAAAGGCCGGGCGATCATAATTTTGATTTGAATGATTTTTTTAAACATCCCGAACATTTTGTAAGCAGGTTTCAACCATTTACAAAAGAAACCGATTTGTATATTTCCTCTCATTATTGGGACCCACGCTCTCCCAAAATGTTTACTACAGAAGACATCAAAGCAAAAGATTTTCATATAAGCGTTATTGCGGATATTACCTGCGATATTGATGGCTCTGTTCCTACAACCATTCGTTCAACAACTATTACAGCGCCGTTTTACGGATATAATATGAAAACGGACAAAGAAGATTTACCGTTTACCAAAGATACCATTTGTATTATGGCTGTAGACAATTTGCCCTGCGAACTGCCACGCGACAGCAGCGATGATTTCGGAAAAGATTTAACAGAAAGGGTAATTCCTCATTTGTTGAAAGAAGATCCGGATCATGTTATAGAACGTGCAACTATTTGCCGCAAAGGAAAATTAACAGGCCATTTTGAATATCTGAGCGATTACGCTTATTAAAAAAAATGAGGATAATAGCGGTATTTCTTTTTATTTCTTTTTATTTTTACTCTGCTGCCCAGAATAAAAAAGATTCGGTCTCTGTAAAGAGTGACGCTCCTGTTATGATGTGCGATGTAAAGCTTGCTGACGGAACTTTTTTTGCCGGTCAGGTAGAAAGCGAGAACGATTCTTTACTTGTTTTAAAAACAAAAAATAAGGGCGCCGTAACGCTTCAAAAGCAAAAAATTGTAAGCTCCAACTATTATTTCAAAAAGAGCAAAGAATTTCATCAGGGTTTTAGTATAGAAAATCATATCGCCAATAATTATCATGTTCTATCGGGCAATGCTTTGTTGTTTTCAAAAAAGGCTTTTGAAGGAAGTTCAATCTGGTTTGTGGGTTACAATTTCAATTTTGTATTTAATAAAAACTTTTCTCTTGGCATCAGTAATTCAATAGCACTGTTTCCTGTTTTTATACATGCCAAAGCTAATTTCCAAATCGCTTCTTTAGTGCATTTTGGTTTTGAAGCTTATACGGGAATACCGACTCCGTCTAACGCTCAACAAATAATCGGAATAGGAGCAATTAAATTAACCATCGGCGATGCTAAAAAAAATATTACGGGTATTTTATCTACAGGAGCAGATTTAACAGCCATTGGTACAGGTAACATTTATATTTACGGGCTTGCAGGCTCGGCGGTTATAGACGAAAATTTAAGATTTGTTGGCGAACTGTGGGCTTCAAAAAGTGTTTCTACCTATCTCGCCCTTGCCGGATTAAGAACAACGATGCGCCCACGTATATCGTGGGTGTTTGGTGCGGGTTGTATTCTTGGTTCCGGACTAAAAACATATTTGAAAGCAGGAACCCTGCCTTTGTGGCCTTATGTTGGTTTTTCTTTCCGTGTATAAAGAATGTTAAAAATTAAACCGGCTCATTGTTTTTTGTATACTTTTATTTCCGTTAAAATAATGCGTGTAATCTCCCTGATATTTTTTTGTCTTTCGTTAGGTTTTGTAACTGCGCAAAACGACACCACTAAAAAAATTGTACGTACTCCAAAACCTTGTGAAATTAAATTAACGGATGGTTCTTCTTACAAAGGCTACATTGAAAGGCAAACGGATTCTTTAATTTTCTTAAAAGGAAGTTCTGGTGTGATGATGCAAATCCCTAAAAAGAATGTTTCTGAAATTGATTTTATAAAAGAAAACGGGCCGCGCGACAGCGTGAATTTTACGCATTTGCATGTGCCTCTTTCAGTTGGAAAAAGATATTACGTTACCGGCAGTAATGCCTTTTTGCTTAAGAAAAAGGAAATTTTCATCAGCTCTTCCTATCTTCTTTTTTACAACATAAATTATTCGTTCAACCAGCATTTTGCATTGGGTATTTCAACTTCTGCGATAGGCGCGCCTATAGGAATTAAGGTAAAAGCAAATTATGAAATTGGTCATAAATTATATTTGGGCATGGAAGGCGTGGCAGGCGGAATGATGTATTTAAATCCGCAAACTTACGGTACGGGCGGAGTACTTAAACTTACCTTCGGCGACGAAAATAAAAACTACACATTCTTTGCCGGTTACGCCGATTTGGAATTATGGATTCCTTCAAGAAGAGGCAGCAGAAGGCGTCCGCCTGTTGTGGCAAATTACTACCAAAGATACAGCACCCCGTTTGCAGGAGTTGCCGCGGCTTTACCACTCACTCAAAAAGCCTGTTTTACAGCCGAAGCCTTTGCTTTCCCCTCAGTTGCGGTTTATACAGGTTCTGCCGCAATACGCACTATTGCATGGAAAAAAATGTCTTTTGTATTTGGTATTCAGATAATTGGCAATGCCAGTGTAAATGTAAACAAAGCATTTACTTTACCCTACGTGGGCTTTTCGGCCTGCTTCTAAACCTCAAAAAACTTATTTGTATATTTATCGCTTAAATTTGGTGTAGCGGTCTGTATGCGCAGGATAATTCTTTTATTTTTTGCTTTCCTGACCTTATCAACCGATTTGGTTGAATATACTTATATCCAAAAAGACGATACGCAGGCTAAAATCAAGGCGACTTTCGTTTACGGGTTTACAAAATATTTTGAGTGGCCCGGTGGTAACGGCGATTTTGTTATAACGATTCTCGGAGAAAATCCCGGCCTTGTTGCCGAGCTTAATAAAATTGCCGCTACAAAAAAAGTGGGCTCGCAAAAAATTGTTATTCAAAATCATCAAACCATAAAGGAAGTAGAAAAAGCAAACATTCTGTTTATTACTCCCGATAAATCCCATTTTTTAAATGACGCGGTCTCCAAATTTAAAGGGAAAGGAACGCTCATCGTAACCGAAAAACAAGGTCTTGCCAAGGTTGGCTCTACCATCAATTTCGTAATTGAAGAAAATAAACAAAAATTCGAATTAAATAAATCTGCAGCTTCAAGGGCGGGGCTCACTATCGGCTCAAGCTTAGAGAAACTGGCAGTAAACGTGTATAACTGATGAGGGTGTTTAAACATATAAGCTTTATTTCCTTGCTGCTTTTAGTGGCCGGACAAAGCTTTGCCCAAATCAGCAG
>DATMMV010000122.1:0-14830 GCA_035569635.1 Bacteroidia bacterium
TCCCTTCTGCTGTTGAGAAAGTAATTCCGAAAATTGAAAAGCTCGTAAAAGTAATTGCCGCCAAAATGAAAAACAGCGGAAGGCTTTTTTACATGGGCGCAGGTACCAGCGGGCGTTTGGGTATTGTGGATGCGAGTGAATGTCCGCCGACATACGGGATAGAACACGGAAGAGTAATTGGTTTAATTGCCGGTGGAGATGCAGCGATAAGAAAAGCAGTTGAATTTGCTGAGGACGATGCTGAGCAGGGTTGGAAAGATTTACAAAAACATAAAATAAATAAAAATGATGTGGTAATCGGTATTGCCGCATCAGGAACTACGCCTTATGTAGTTGGTGCGTTGAAGAAATGTAATACACATAAAATTGTTACAGGATGTATTACCTGTAATACAAATACACCTGTGGCTAAAGTAGCCAAACACAAAATAGAAATTATTACGGGCCCCGAGTTTGTAACGGGCAGTACGCGCATGAAAGCCGGTACTGCACAAAAATTAGCATTGAACATGATCAGCACCGCCGTAATGATAAAACTTGGCAGGGTTAAGGGAAATAAAATGATAGACATGCAACTCAGCAATAACAAACTGGTTAAGCGCGGTACGCTGATGCTGATGAAAGAAATAAAAGTAAGTTTTAACGAGGCACAAAAACTTTTGTTGAAGCATGGAAGTGTAAGGAAGGCGGCAAAGACTTTTAAGAAATAAAATTATTTTATTAAACCTGATAAGCTCGAAAGTGGAATTGCGTTAAGCAGAAAAAATTAATGGTTCGAATAAAGCGAAATAGTATTTCCTTCGCTGTCTAACAATTCAGCGTAGTAACCAATTTTGTTATCAATTAAATTTTGGGAGATAGTGCGGTTGCCATCTTTGTTGGTTTGTTTGATAAGTGTTTTGGCCCGGGTGATTTTTCCTCCGGCACGAACCGCCACTTCTAACGTGTCGGATAAAACATTAACATAAAAAAATAAAACAGTACCTGTGCCGGGAGTAAAATTTTCCTTTTGCACCAATACGCCCCCAATGCCGGAATCTTCTTTTTTTATAATGCCGAATTCTTTGTCGAGTATAGTTTGTTTTTCAATAGGTACATTTAATACAGAAGAATAAAATCTGATAGCCCTGTTTAAATCGGTTACCGGAATTTCGAACCAGATGATGTTGGCATGTTTCATAAAATTTTCTTAAAAAAAATTGCGAGTATAAGATACGGCTTTTTGAGATATGGCTTATTATGTAAATGTTAAAAATGCTTTTAAAACCAATTTAATCTTTAGTTATTAAAAGTATCGTAAAATGTAATATCTTTTTTATGTATTTATCTCTTTATAATTTTAAATCCTATGCGTTTTTCCGGTTTTTCCCCGGCCATAGTAACAGAAAAAATAAATTGATGTGCAGGCTTATATTCAGGAAGAATTAAAGTCTGAAAACAGCTGACAACTATCTTTAGTTTTAATCCCGCCTATGAAGCAAGTTTAACAAAGCGGGGAGAGGTAAAAACAAGAAGACTGGTACCGAAGAATATTTTATAAATTACTTTACTTCGTCAAGCCATTCGAGCTTATCGTCTTTAGAAACGTCGACCAAAAGCTTAATGCCGTTAGCTTCCACAATATAAATTGGTTCCTCAATATCAAAAGGAATGTTAATCCAGTAATATTGCAATTCATCATGGGTTAATTTTCTTAATACAAATTCTTTTCCCGTTAAATCCTTTACTACCTGGTTCCATAAAAGTTTAAATTCCTTTTCATCTTGTATAAGTTTTCCCTGCAAGGTGTCCATCTTTATAAGTTTGCCTTTCTCATCATAAGTAGGAACTTTAAAAAGCGCGTTGCCTACAATTTCCTGTAATTCAGGGATTGACTTATATCGATTCCACAGGTTGGGACCTACAAAAAGTAATTTTTTATATAGTTTATAGGAAGGTTTTGTAATTTCTTTAGTTATTAAGGCCTTTGCTTTTTCGTTTACTTTATCACTCGCGTATGCATATTTTACACCGTCGGGTATATCAACCGTTTGGGCCGATATACCAAGATTAAACAAAAAAATAATTACCGGGCAAAAAAAGCTTCTTTTCATAGATACTTACTTATTGAACTTTATTAAACTTAACTGTGCCTGTATTCTGTGAGTCTTCCAGTTTTAAAAAATAATTTCCGGAAGGTAAAGAAGATATATCAAACGTAAAAGTATTTTTTCCGCTGCTACTTGGTAAAATTTCTTTTCGTATCAAAGCTCCTTCTGCATTTAATATTTCAATTTTAACAGTTCCGGCCTTTTTCATTTCTACTTCAAGCGCTAAATTATTTTGTGCAGGCACAGGATACAAATGCAAAGAAATACCTGTATTATTAGTTTCTGTTATTCCGGTTAAAATACCGTGAGCAAATTTAATTACACGCACATTATTACTATCCGCACCACAAACAAAAATATTGCTTTGCGCATCAGCATGAATTCCTCTGCCCTCGTTGCTGTTGGCGTCCCCGTAATAGGTATTCCACCTCATGGCACCTCCAGTAGTAAACCAGGTGATGAAAAAATCGTAATAATTTCCCCCATCGCCCTGTACACTTTGGTAAAATACATTATCAGAAGGCATTTGCACAGGAAAATCGGTTGAAGCGGTTGAACCCGTTACATAAATTCCGTAAAAGGGATCGTAACATATTCCGAAACCCATATCCACGCCGGCACCTCCCATATAAGTTGACCAGGGAGCCGCCGTTCCTGTTGCATTAAATTTTGTTACAAACACATCATGCGTACCTATGCTCCCGATTGTACTATCCACAAAAGCGCTGCTACCCGGATTAAAAACCGGGTAATTATTAGAGAAAGTATAACCTGTGATATAAGCGTTACCCGAATTATCAACTGCAATACCCTCAGCAATATCTGCGTCCGTTCCGCCACATAAAGTTGAATACTGCATAGCGGCAGTATTTGCGTTTAATTTAGAAACAAAAATATCTTCTACATTATACAAACTTGCATTTGTAATTTGAAAAGCTCCAGGCGTTACAGAAAATTGCCCGATGGTAGTACCTGTAACAAATACATTAGTGGCACCCGCATCCAAAGTAATTCCACGGCCCCTGTCATCATCATCGCCACCAAAAAAAGTAGCCCATTGCACTACGGATGAAGAATTAAGTTTCATAATAAACGCGTCGTATACATTATTTTTTGTTGGTTGTATGGCATTTAATACCGGAAAATTCGGCGAGTTGGTATAACCGATAATATAGGAATTACCCGCCTGGTCGCAAATGATGGCGTTCGCATAATCATCATTAAGGCTTCCGTAATAAGTGGCCCATTGCCTTGCGCCTGTATTATTAAGTTTCAAAATAGCAACATCATTTGTACCTCCCTGAAAAGCTGAGTACAGCGGATTTAAAGTCGGGAAATTAGCAGAATTGGTATAGCCGGTTACGTAACAATTTCCGGCAACATCGGCGCCAATGCCTTTTCCACCGTCAAAATTACTTCCACCATAATATGTGGCCCATAAAACGGTGCCACTTGTATTCATTCGTAAAATAACCATATCATCATTACCCGCATTACTTCCCTGGTACGCATTTAATGAAGGGAAATTCGTTGCACCCGAAAAACCTGTTACCAATATATCACCTGTACCATCGCGCGGGACAACAATTGAATTTGCATAATCGATTCCGGAAGAGATTTCTTTTTTACTCCATTGAAGCGGAGGGTCAATAATTAATTCATATTTATCGGAATATTTACCAATGGAGTATGTCAATCCGTTTCCTCTTAATTTAAATGCTGCATTTATTTTTTTACCACCCGTTTCAAATACATTCAGGTTTCCTTCATACAAATCTCCATATACACTATGTAAAACAAGTTTAGAATTTTTCTCTTGTAATTCGATTGAAGTCGCACCCTTATATAAAACATGAATTAACGAAGGATCAGCGCCGGGATGTACAATAAAATCGTATGACAACCCATTTTTATCATCGGCATTTAAAACCCAATCAATACCGGGATAAACATCAGCAACGGTTATTTTTTGCCAACTCTTTACATTTTCTATTCCCTGCTGACAATGCGGTAAATAAAAATTCGCCACGGAGGGTAGTTCGTTTTCGGTTTTAATATTTTCCGTTTTGATTTTTGCACCTTGCAAAAACATTTCTATTTTACTCCAATAATATCCACCCGTTTTTTGGCCGGTTGATTTATTTTCTGCTCCTGCCAAGTTCTGATAAAACACATAAGTAATACCGCTGGTGGTTACAAAAATTCCGGGAGCTGTTCCGGTTGCTTTAAACAATACTTGTGTTGCAGGCTTTCCGTCGGCACCGGCTATTTGCCCTTTATTTTCACGAAAAGCGATTTGTGATTTTACCGGATTACCTGCAAAAAGAGATGCAGACATCAGTACTATTAACGAAGAGAAAGTAATTTTTTTCATGGGTTAAATATTGGTTATAGTAAATATATGCTAAAACCTTGTTAAATACAAACTGTTTTTAAGAATAATTACAGGGAACTAAACCTATTCAGAAACCCAGTTTCTCTCTCATTTTTAAGGAATTGACTAGTTTATTTATTACTGATTTGCTGCAACTCAACCGGGTTAATTAAAGCTGCTTGTCAAACTCTAACATGGCATAGGTAGATTGTGATAGGATAAAACAGATACTCACAAAAAAGAACCATGCAAGCAGAATTCTTCTTTTTCTTGGCCCAAAAAATTGTTTTAACAAATCTTTATAGCCTCCGTAAAAACCTACAGTGAGGTAAACAATTATTAAAAACGGAAAAGAAAACCGTACTTCTACCTGAGTTGGGAGTATGGCCATAAAAGGAAGTAAAAATATTAATGACAAGAATATTAAATTCTTTCTACATTTTATATTTTCATATATCAAAATACAAAAGAACAGGAAAAACACGGAGTAATTAATTAAGGAGAATAAATACCTCCTTTTATAAATATTCTTTGTATAAACACAGCTGTCTTTAATATCTATTGAATTAAATAAATGCTTAAAATTCATATACGCAAATTCAACGGGGTATTTCAGATACAATTTAAAATAATCCGAATAATTAGAAATAGGTTCTTTTACTGCAATTGCGTTACCCGTTTTTGAAACGAAATAAACTTGCGGCTTAGGGTATGCCGTACCTATATTGGTTTCATATTTTTCTGCTCCCATACCAATTTTAAGTTGCTGAAAATACAAACCTCCTTCATAAACGCCGCTTGTTTGAACCATAGGGCTGTATGTTGCGTGCCATTTCTTATTTATCAGTATTTGCGGCAGGGAGATTATAAAAACACCCGCCAGTATAAAAAAAGTTCCCAATAATTTTCTTTTTATTTGAGTTTTGTCAAATCCGGCATACCATACATAAAACAGAATGGGCAACAAAGCAATCGCATATATTGGCCTGAAATTAATTGCCAACCCTGCAAAAACACCGGAAAGTATAAACCAAAAAACATTCCTTGATAACAAAAGAGAAACTGAGAATAACATAAAATATACAGAGGGAATATCAGTGAGAGGATACGCCATGGTATCTGCCCAAAAGAATAGAAAAATTGAAGCGTACAACAAAATTTGCCCTAGTTTAACCAATGTTCCCTTAAATAGTTTTTCAATAAATTCAGGAACGATTATACATGAAAAAAAAGAAAACAACAATGCGGAAAATAATTCAAATACAATTGTTTCAGAACAACCCGTGCCTTGTGAAATAAACCTTATCACGTTCAGGAGTAAAGGGTAAGAATATCCTCTGTAAGCAGCATTAAAATTTAAAATCGAAAACCCGTTTTCATTATAATAACTGTTTCCAAGGTCGTAATACAAACCTGAGTCGTAAACCCAAACAACCGGGCCGTATGAAAGTAAAATAAAATAAGCGCAACAAAAAACGAAAAGAAAACCGATCAGGTATTTAATTTTCGATTGTATCTGAAAAAATTCCAAAAGAGCGTACCCTATAACATTGACCTTTTTCATTATTTAGTGAGATATCAAGAAGTTTATCGCGCCAATTATTAAAACCCAAGTTTCTCACGCACTTTTTTAAGAATGGGTTGGTTTATTTTACGGGCCTTAGCAGCACCTTTGGCTAATTCTGCTTCAAGTAAAACAGAATTATTCATCAGGTCAAAATATTTTTTTCGGGCATCTTTAAATTTATCAAGTAGTAATTCGTACAAAGTAGTTTTAGCATGGCCGTAACCGTAATTTCCGCCTGTATAATTTTTACGCATGGCTGCTATTTCTTCAGCGCTTGCCATTAATTTATATAAAGCAAATACATTACAGGTATCAGGATCTTTTGGCTCTTCAAGTGTTTTTGCATCTGTAACAACGCTCATCACCACTTTCTTTAATTCTTTTTCAGGAAGAAAAATATTTATAAAGTTATTGTAGGATTTACTCATCTTTTGCCCGTCAATCCCCGGCACAATCATCACTTCTTCCTGAATTCTGGGTTCGGGCACTACAAAAATTTCACCGTAATGATGATTGAATGAGCTTGCAATATCACGGGCCATTTCCAAATGTTGCAACTGATCTTTTCCCACGGGAACGAATTGAGCGTCATACAATAAAATATCCGCGGCCATTAAAACAGGATAGGTAAACAATCCCGCGTTCACATCACTCAAACGATTAGATTTATCTTTAAACGAATGCGCATTAGACAACATAGGGAAAGGCGTGAAGCAATTTAAATACCAGGTAAGTTCACAAACTTCAGGTACATCACTCTGGCGGTACAAAAGATTTTTGTCGGTATCAAATCCCAAAGCAATCCACGTTGCTGCAACACTTAATGTACTATTGCGACGAAACGCGGCGTCTTTCACCGTAGTTAAAGAATGTAAATCCGCGATAAATAAAAAAGCCTCATTTTCAGGATCTTTACTCATTTGGATTGCAGGCATCATAGCGCCGAGAATGTTGCCGAGATGCGGTATATTGGTGCTTTGTATGCCGGTTAATATACGTGCCATAAATTTTTACAAAAGCAAAGATACTATTCTCTCCCTAAATTACACGGGTTGGCCGGATTATTTACCCGGTTCTTTAAAATCCTTTTTTCCATTCTGTTTTTTCTTCAATTTTTTAACTCCTTCAACTGACAAAGCAGCAAATTTTTTCCACTTGTCTTTATAATCATAAGAAATTTGCACCCACTCTTTCATCGGCCTGCCTTCCATGGGTTCAAACAATTGCGAGCCATCCAGGCTAAGAGCTTCTTTCAGGGTATCACCCTGTAGCTTTACCACAATACAGTCTTTCCAGAACATCGCTCCGGATTTTCCATCAGGAGTTTTCATGCACAGGGCGCCAAACATTTTTCCCGGTTTTACATCAGGTATTTCCTCAGTAATTTTATTAAACAGTTCTTCCGCTTTTGACATTTCTTTTTTTGTAAAAATATAAAAGAACCGGCTCATTACACCGGTTCTTTTTCATAAAATAAAAATTAACAGACAGGCAAATCTTTTTTAAGGTCTCATTAAAAGCACCGATGTTTTTATGGTTTCGTCGAGGTTAAATTCGCGCTCGAGCACCTTCCAGCCTTCAAAACTCAGCATAAGCAGGCTTTCGTCACCAAGACCGGCCAAATCAAAATCTCTTTTTGCGATAAGATCTATACTGCCTTCCATCGTTTTTCGTATGCCCGAAATTTCTTCGAGTATTTCTACATTGGAACTGATGATGCCGTTATAATCAACCAGTTTTATTTTGCAGGGCATGGTTTTAGCAACGCGCTTTATATAAAAAAACAAAAACACATCACCTACCGAAAATACGGGTATAACTAATTCATTGGCCTCATTAAAATCTTTATCAATTAAAACTCCTACGGGAATTTCACTTTCAGAAATAAAAGCTTTTGTTTTTTCATCAATAAGCGCCGATGATTTTACCAGGCTTTCTTTGCCCACTAAACTACCAATCAGTTTCTCGGGGTTTAATGCTTTTGCGGTTATACCAATGACTTTACCAAGTAAAGAGCCCTGAAAAATAGATTGCCCCGCCCCTACCAATAATAAATTATACTCACCGCGATGCGAAACACTTAAAATTTCTTCGCTTACGTCGTTTGAGATTTTATATTTTGTTTTTAATTCTATTCCCAAACGATGCGCTTCGGCTTTAACAGGTTTAAAGCTTTCCTTTTCGTACTCGGCGGCGTTAAATTTATTGATATCCGCGCTGGGAGAAACGTGCAAAGCAGTTATTTCCGAATTAAATTGTTTACCACTACCCGATAACATATTTGCGAGGCGTACAATTTTTTTACCGGTTTGCGGATTTCCGAACGAGACAAGCACTTTGAATTTTTGTTTTTCGAAATCGCTTTTTTCGTCATGTGCTTCTTTCGAGAAACGTTTTATTAAATCCAACACCGGGCCTGTCATAAAAGTGGTAAACAAGGCCATTAACACCAGCATAGCAAATATTTGCGGGGAGAGTACGCCCAAATCATAACCGATGTTTAATACAACAAGTTCAACCAAACCACGTGTGTTCATCAATGCGCCAATGGATAAACTTTCGCGCCAGCTGTTGCCCATAAAACGCGAGGTAAGCATACTGCCTCCGAACTTTCCCAATATTGCTATAAAAATAATTACAAAAGCCGTGCCCCATAACTCCCCGTCATTCAGCAAACCGATTTGTGTGCGCAAACCCGAGAAAGCGAAAAATAAAGGAAGCAATAAACCAAGCGCGACGTATTCAACTTTTTCAATTAATATCCTGCGGAAATTATACGAAGGCGGCATAATAACTCCTGCCATAAACGCCCCGAATAAAGCGTGTATGCCGATTACTTCAGTAACATAAGCCGATATTAAAAGAATGCCAAAAATAATAGCCACAATATTTAAGCTCAGCGTTTCTTTGTTGGAATATACTTCACCTAATTTTTTTAAGAAAGGGCGCACCAGTTTCAACATAATAAAAACAAAACCGATTGCCATTACAATGGTAAATAATGCACTTAACACGCTTCCCGCTTTTACAACCGCAATAACTACGGCCAGAATACACCATGCGCTAATATCATCAATGGCGGCACAGGTAATGGCCATAATACCCAGTTTGCTTTTCGTCATTCCGCGCTCTTGTATAATACGTGCCAGTACAGGAAAAGCCGTAATACTCATAGATATGCCCATAAACAAACTGAAAGAAAGAAAATTAATATTAGAAGGGGCAAAATCCTTGTACAAAAAGTATGAGAGCCCCATGCCCAGCGTAAATGGAATTACAATGCTGGCATGGCTTATTACAATTGCTTCCCGGGCTTTGGTGCGAAGTACTTTTAAATCAAGCTCCATGCCCACAACAAACATAAAAAGCAAAAGGCCAATCTGGCTGAAGAATTGTAAATTAGGCAATGAACTTTTCGGAAAAAGGAAAGTAGTGTATTGCGGAAACCACATGCCCAATAAAGAAGGGCCTAAAAAAATACCGGCCACCACCTCACCGATGACGGTAGGTTGGCCCATTTTGTTAAACAAAAAGCCAAAAGTACGCGCTGTAAAAATGATGGTAATAATCTGTAAAAGCAAAGTGGCCAGCGGATGCGTAAGACTTTCTGTAAAAGCATTTTTAAATTGTTGCAGCAAACTTTCATTGCTGACGGTATTCACAATACCTGTTTTACCTGCTTCGAGTGGTTTACCGAATTGCACCACCCAATACATCATATATAAAAAAAGGCTTACTACTACAACGTAAAAAATTATGTTGCGGTAGTTTTTCATAAGAGTTAATACAAATGGCTAAGGATTTCCTTACAAAGATATATATAAAAACAAAGCAAAAGCGCTCCCCCTCAATGAGAAGAAGCGCTTTCAGTTACACTTTTATAAGGGGTTACCGGATAAGCTGCACAAAACCTTTAATGTTTTGCTCACCCGGATTTTTACTACACTTTGCTTTGTATCTGGCAATCCAGTAATAAGTTCCGGCACTTACATCTTTTCCGTCAGGTGTTTTACCGTTCCAGGTATCTGTAACCGTTGTTGTTTTAAACAGGAGAACTCCCCAACGGTCGTAAATCACCAATTCATAATCATCTATCATCGACGCTAATAATTGCGTGTTGTGTGAGCTGCTTCCGCCTAATGCAGATAAAGAGAAAGGAAGGAACTCATCATTTATTTTATCGTCGTTAGGCGTAAAGACATTTGTTTGCGGAAGCATACCAAAATCCTGCGAAACAGTTACCAATACATTGGTAGATACATAGCGACAACCGTGATAAAACCAGTTGACCGAATAATTATTTACCGCCGAAGTGTTTCCGTTATAAGTATAGGTATTCGCTCCCGGGATCGGGTTGTTACTCAAATTCCATTGGTAAGGCGAGCCGATTGTATCAGGGGCGATTCCTCCGTGCGGTGCCGTCAATAAAACATTAGGGTCGTTCAAACAAATTGCACCTGTAATACTCAGTGTATCTACAGGCGGATTCTCAGTAATAATAATTGTAGTCGATTTCGGACAGTTATGATTATCTATTACGCTTACGGTATAAACTCCTGCCGATAAATTTGTAATTACATTACCCGACTGCCCGTTCGACCAAGAGACGGTATACGGAGAAGTTCCTCCCGATACAGCCGCTGTAGCGGAACCATTATGGCCACCGTTACAATTTACAGGTGTTGTTGTAGTATTAATATTTATCGCGCCCGGCTGATTAATTACTAAACCTAATGTGTATGTACAAGAAGCCGCGTCAGAAACAGTAACAACATAACCACCGGAAGATAACCCTCCGACTGCCGCACCTGTTGAACCATTACTCCAGTTATACGTATAGTTAGGTGTTCCTCCTGTGGCGATCACCGTTGCTGTTCCGTTACTTAATCCATTGCAGGTTACATCAGATTGTCCAACAAGTGTTAATGTCGGGCCCGGAACACTTGTAATCGTTACGGAATTTGTAGCTGTGCAACCCTTCGAATCTGTCACTAAAACAGTATATGTTCCCGCGGGGAAATTAGAAACGGTAGAAGTAGTTTGACCAGAACTCCACTGGATCGTAAACGGTGCAGTACCTCCTGTTACGGAAACACTCGCCCCGCCATTTTGATGATTGCAATTTTCGGGTTGTATATTAACAATCGTATCCTTTAAAGGTTGTGGCTGATTAATGGTGATGGTTGCAGTATCTTTACAACCGCCTGCATCCGTTACAATAACAGTGTAGGTTCCCTGACCAAGATTAGTGGCCACAGTACCGGTTTGCGCGTTACTCCACGTATATGTATAACCCGGAGTTCCGCCTGTAGAAGAGACATAGGCAGAACCATTCGTTTGTCCGTTACACTTAACATTATGCGATGAGTCGATTGCAACAACCGGAGGGTTGGTTACTCCTACCTGCACTGTATGTGTAGTTATACAACTATTTGCATCGGTTACTGTAACTGTATAAACTCCTTGCCCGAGTCCACTTGCCGTTGTACCCGTTTGTGAATTACTCCACGAATAAGTTAATACGCCCGTACCGCCCGTTGCACTTGCTGTTGCAGTCCCTGTTGAACCAAGACAACCCGTAGGCGAACTATTTACCGTTACAGTAACAGCCGGCGGCTGAGAAATAGTAATTGTTCCGTTACTTACACAACTTGACGCATCGGTTACGATTACTGTATAAGTGCCCGCAGGTAATCCATTTACAGTAGTGCCGCTTCCTCCGTTGCTCCAGCTAACTGTATAACTTGGCGTTCCACCCGAAATATTAACAGAGGCAGAACCTGTAGATGCACCGTTACAATTTACACTTGCAGTTGCTACAGGAGTAACCGTTGGCCCGTTTACAGTTACAATATTTACAGAAGCAATGTGCGAACAGTTATTTGCGTCTGTTGCTGTAACTGTATATGAACCTGCCGGTACGTTTGATAAAGTTTGCCCGCTTGCGCCGGTATTCCACGTATAAGTTATTACACCTGTACCGCCGCTTGCATTAGCAGTAACGCTTCCTGTACTTGCACCACACGCAGATGGACTGTTATTTGTAAATGTTATGCTTATTGGTAATGGTTGAACAACGGATACCGTTGTTGTTGTTACACAGTTATTAGCATCGGTTATGGTTGCTGTATAAGTACCTGCGGGTAATCCGCTTACACTTGTCCCGCTTCCTCCGCTACTCCATGTTACTGTATAATTCGGAGTTCCGCCTGAGATATTTACACTGGCAGTTCCGTTACTTAATCCGTTACAGGTTATACTTGCGCTTGATGCTGTTGCAGTAGGACCGCCCGCAGAAGTGATTACAATACCAGCTGAATTTGTACAATTATTTGCATCGGTAACAGTAACGGTATAAGTACCTCCGGGCACACCGGAAAGAACCTGTCCTGTTGCACCCGTACTCCAGGAATACGTTAGTGCACCGGTTCCGCCACTCGCTGTAACTGTCGCGCTTCCATTGCTTGACCCGCATGAAGCAGCAACTGTTGCTGTTGGTGTAATTACAAGATCAACAGGTTGCGTAATATTGACTGTACTTGTTGCAACACAATTATGCGCGTCAGTTACGGTAACAGTGTGTACACCTGCCGATAATCCTCCGATACTTGTTCCGCTTCCGCCGCCACTCCACGTAGCGGTATATGTTGATGTTCCACCCGAAATACTTACGCTCGCCGTTCCGTTACTTAATCCGTGACAGGTTACGCTGGAGGTTTGCACTGCACCTGCGCTGAGCACCGCCGGTTGCGTTATGTTTACGGTTGTCGTTCCGGAACAACCTCCGTTTGTTGCCGTGACCGTATAAATTCCTGCAGAGAGCGAGCTCTGACTCGCACCGTTTAAATTTCCATTCTGCCAGGTATAGGTATAAGTTCCTGCCGGACTAGCGACAACCGTAGCACTTCCATTTGTTCCTCCGAAACAACTTACATTAGTTTGTGCCGAAACGGATAAAGTTGGAGCAACACAAGCGACGGTACAATTTGGTACAGAGCCGGCTGTTGTAATAGTGTAAGAAGCGCCCGCGCCGTCCTGTACTAATACCGGGTAACTTCCCGGAGTGAATGTAGTGGTGCCTGTGGCTGCAGGTGTCCATGACGTAACAGTTGTAGAACAACCGGGAGGAAAATTACAACCTATAACACAAGCAGTACAACTGGTAACTGTTGATTGTGTTGACCATGTATAAGTAGGAGTTCCGCCGGATACTGTTAGGGTTCCGTTGTTTATACAAACGTTTAAAGCAGCGCAGGCACTAACTGTGATAAACAGAGAATCGCTTCCGCAAGGTAAAGTATATACAATAGGATGAACACCGACACCGGCCGTTGAAGGGCTGAATACTCCAGATGCGTTTACACCTGTTCCGCTCCAAATACCTCCCGCGGTTGCCGGGGTCAATGTATAAGATGGGTCTGATATACAAAATGGCCCCGCATTACAAACGTTGGCATCACAACACGTTAATACACTCGGATCACAAGCTCCCATATTAATTGATTGCACAGAGCCGGTTCTGGAAACTGTTGTAGAAGTTCCGGTAGCACCACACGCAATAACATTTCCACCATAACTAACGGCCACGTCGTATACATGAAATGGAACTGCAGTGGAAGAAAGTAAGTTTAAACTCGCATCATATTTTATTACCGCATTACCCGAACCAACATATACGTTTCCGCAACTGTCAATATCAATACCACTGTTGCCGGGTTGGTTAGTTCCTAAATTCGCTGTAGAAATTCCTCCGGGAATATTTACTGTTGTAATTATTGCACCTGTCATTAAGGAACGTTTGGAGATTGTTTTTCCGTTTTGTGTGTATACGAAATTTTTGTTTGCCCTTACCGACATGATACCGCCATTTCCTTTCGGCCTCCAGTCTTCTGATTTGTATCCGAATGCGTAAGTATGATTAAAATTAAAAAGTACATTGGCGCTTGATGAAGAGCAGGCATTAAAATTCTGGTCGATAGCACCAATAGAATCAAGCGTAAGAAAATAATAACGGGCGTTATGAGAAGCTGTAATAGACCTTACTTCTTCCGGGTCATGAATTCCTAAAAAACCGGGCCTGTTTTTTCCTACAACCTGCAATGAGTTTACTGCTCCGGTATTCGTATTGATATCAAAAATAACCCCGTTACCTACAGGCGATAAACCTGAACCCAATACAAGGCGCGTACCACCGATAATTAATTTTGTCTGGTCGCAGTTAAAAGCAATATTCCAGTATTCATCCATCGAACCACCTGCAACATTATATAACATTGCCGCAGCCGTTGTGACTTTTTGTAATCGCGCAATTGAACCTGCGGTTACATAACTGTTACCTGCCAGATCGGTTGCAAAAGTTCCGAGCCAATAGTTAGCGGTATCCCAGGTTGTGTTGTAAGTCCATTGTAAAACACCGGTTGAATTATATTTTAATAATTTCATCGGAGAATCTCCGCCAATAATGTAAACGTTCCCGGCTCCGTCTTTTTCACATTCCCAAACACCGTTCGAGTTTGAGATAGTTGGCGTTTGTGTCCACGGGTCAACAACAACTTCCTGGGTATTATTATATCCGTCCAATTGAAAAGAAACAGTGCTACCGGATTTTACAAACTTAGAATTAATTACAGATGAATGATTATTTGCATAAAATGTGGCAGGAGCATGATCGATTATATCTCCGAATCCGGTTCGGATATGTAAGTCACCATTATCGGCAACAGATACTTTGTTGGCATCGGTAAATTTCATTTTCACCAATGAAATATCCGCGCCCGGATGCAAAATCAGAGAGTATTT
>DATMMV010000123.1:0-12337 GCA_035569635.1 Bacteroidia bacterium
AAAATAAAAAAAAATGCCGCAATTGTAAAACCACATATCAGTAGTAATAAAAATCTTTGGGTGCTTTTTTATACAGTGGCAATAACCAGCCAAAACGGATACCATATAACATATCCAATCGCGAAGCTCCGTCGGAAGCCATGGTATCATACTGGTACCCTCTCAAACCTTTTGTAAATCCTTCCTGAATTTCAATACCCGCGTAAAAATTTGCAATCCGGTTTTGACTCATAAACATGTAGCCTATAAACTGGCTGGCAGCAGGGCCCCCCGTTAGTCTGTCGTAACCCTTCACTAAATTCCCCTGTATCTGTGGCAATGTACGACCCACATCATAAATATTTACTTTATGCCTGATATAACCTGCGCCAATCATTACCATGAGTCCTGAATTTTTATTGTGGCCCAGTTTATTAAATACTTTTCCAAAAAGCGCGTACACGTTCCATCCTCTTTCGTTGAGTCTGAAAGTGGCAGGATTGCCGTTAATATCTGTAATCGTATTATTTGAATTTACGAGGTTAGACATCACGTGTTCTTTTATCCTGGTTCCGAAAAAATAATTTCCTTCAATGCCAAAAAGGATATTCTTTGCTGTTTTATAAAAAAACGGTATTCCCGCATTAATACTGTAACCAAATCTTTTTGCCAGATCGCCGCCGGGTAATTGTCCGCTCATGTGTAGCCCGACAATAGGCAGCCGGTATACCGAATCTTTCATTGACTTTCTTTGTGAAAATATCTTCCCGGAGAAAAGAACCAACAAAGCTGCAAAAAGTAAAAACTTCTTCATTTTAAGGAAACGAAGATACGGCAAAATATTGTGTAATATCCCTGCCTTAGGGCCGTTTCAGCTTTTTTAACGAATTATTACACAATGGATAAACTCTTTGGAGGTATTGAAAGTAAAGGCTATTTTTACCCTGCATTATGTATAAACTCTTAGGTTTTTTCTGGAAATACAATTTGCCGCGTTGGTCAATCCTTTGTATTGACATGCTTATTTGTGCAAGCTCGCTGACATTAGCCCTTTTTCTTCGTTTCAATTTTAAATCCATTCCGGCTGAGGACCTGAGAAATCTTCCTATTGATTATGCGCTTGTACTTTCTGTGCGCCTTGTTAGTTTTCTTATTTCAAAAACATATAAAGGTGTAATCAGGTATACCGGCTCCAGAGACAGTTTACGTATACTAAAAGTTGTAGCGTTAGGAAGTGTTTCTTTGTTTATTATAAACATAATTACTTTTTTAACCCTGAAAGTTTTTTACATCCCAAGCTCATTTATTATCATTGACGCGTTGGTAACCATGTTCATCATGATTTCTTCGCGCCTTGCCGTAAAAGCCATTTATTTTGAGAACAAAAATCCGGAGCGCGAAAAAATCAACGTACTTATTTACGGGGCCGGCGAATCGGGAATCATTACCAAACGTACTTTAGACCGTGATGCAGCTGTTAAGTACAAAGTGTTCGGTTTTATTGACGACGATTTAAAAAAGAAAGGGAGAAGTTTAGAAGGTACGTTCATTTTCCCTCCCGAAAAAATGGAAGAACTCATAAAAGAAAATAAGATAGAAACGGTTGTCATTTCCATTTTAAATATTTCCGCCTCCCGAAAAAACGAAATTGTTGAGACCTGCCTGGCATATAATGTAAGAGTACTAAGCGTACCACCGGTTACCAAATGGATTAACGGGGAACTCAGCTTTAACCAATTAAAAACCGTTGCTATTGAGCAATTACTGGAACGCGACCCCATAAAACTTGATGTAACTTTAATTGAACAACAATTAAAAAACAAAATAATTTTAGTTACGGGCGCGGCTGGTTCGATAGGAAGTGAATTAGTGTGGCAGATTTTGCATTTTCATCCTGAAAAAATTATTTTACTTGATAACTCCGAAAGCCCCTTGCATGAAACAGAACTTGAACTAAGCGATAAATTTCCGCCTTCGAAATTTGAAGTAGTGATGGGCGATGTGCGCAATACCGAACGCATGCAAAATGTGTTCCGTACGTTTAAGCCGCAAGTGGTATATCATGCGGCAGCGTATAAGCATGTTCCTATGATGGAAAACAATCCTTCTGAATCTATTCTCACAAACGTATTAGGAACAAAGGTTGTTGCAGAATTAGCGGTGGAACATAAAGTGGAAAAATTTGTACTTATCTCAACCGACAAAGCCGTTAATCCTACCAACGTAATGGGCGCCAGCAAACGCATTGCCGAAATTTTTACGCAGGCTTTAGGAAAACAAACGCAAACAAAATTCATTACTACCCGTTTCGGAAATGTATTGGGAAGTAACGGTTCCGTAATACCAAGATTCAAAAAACAAATTGAACAGGGCGGCCCTGTAACCGTTACTCATCCCGACATCACACGTTATTTTATGACTATTGCAGAAGCCTGCCAGCTTGTATTGGAGGCAGGTTGCATGGGAAAAGGGGGAGAAATCTTCGTATTTGATATGGGGAAACAAGTTAAAATTTCTGAGCTCGCAAAAAAAATGATAAAACTAAGCGGACTTACCGAAGGGCGCGACATACAAATAATTTATACCGGCTTACGTCCCGGAGAAAAATTATACGAAGAACTTTTAGCTGATGCGGAAAATACTTTACCCACGCATCACCCTCAAATTTTAATAGGTAAAGTAAAAGAATACGGATTTGAAGAAGTAAAGGGAAAAATTGAAAAACTCATTACTCTTTTTTATAAGCAAAACAACAATGAGATTGTGAGTCGCATGAAAGAGTTAGTGCCCGAGTTTAAGAGTAATAATTCTGTTTTTGAGAAATTAGATAATTAATCGCCCCACTTAAAAATCAGAATTTCTCCTTCGTCTATACAGGGAACCAACAACAGGTTGTTGTAAATATCAAAATCGCTGGGACTTTTTAAATCCGGGTTATCGCTGATTACCGAAGCGCTTTTATTGGCAATATCTACTTCCCAAATTTTACCGTGGTTAAAATCCCCGCCCCAATCGCTCACAATTAATTTTCCGTTATGCATTTTAAGCCCGTCTAAATGCCCGATTTGGTCAACAATTACTGTAACCGCGTTTGTTTCTAAATCATAGGCATATAAATGCCCTTTTTTATTTTGCTTGTTAGAAAAACCACACACATACACTTTTCCGTCCGCAACACAAATACCATTAGCGCCCTCCATACTTTTTTTGGAGAGATTAAAAATTTCTTTCGATTTAATAATTACCGCATACATATCATGCTGGTTGGTCGCTGTAACCAACAACGTATTTTCTTCCAGCATCGCCACATCATTTAAAAAAACGGTTTTGTCGGTAAAAACAATTTCATCCGTTTTTTCGCCGGTAGCAATATCTACAATTACAATACGGTCAATATCGGTTATGTATAAAGATGTTTTGTCGTTTGTTATTCCCTTCGGGGCGTTTAACTTAAAATTTTTGTTGAACTTTTTTTTGTCAGATAAATGTTTCAACGGGCATTTGTATAATACACCGTCACTGTCAAGTTCAGAAGGGCGCATTTCTTTTCCTATATCTGCAACAAAAACGGTTTCCGAATCAATAATGCAAACGCTCTCAGGGTGTTTAAAGCCACCTTCCTTTTTTACAAATGTAAATTTTGTTTGTGCCGAAAGAAAAACCGGAAAAAAAAAGATAAAAAAATACCTAATCATAAGGTAAATATAACAATTTATAGTTCAAATTGCTATTCCTCTACCCACATATAGCCCGGTATAATGCCTGATTTAAAGGTACTTACAAAAGTTCCGTCTGATTTATATCTTAAAATACTTCCGTTTTGATTATAATCTATGGCATCCGCAATATAAATTGTTTCATCATCGGGGTCTATACAAAGTCCGTAAAAAACACGTGTTCCCTGTTGAATAAAAGTCGCGGAAGAGCTTGTTGCAGAAATTGAAAATTTAAATAAATCATTCAACAAATAATATAAAATATTTCCGCTTCCGTTTATTTTTAATTGTGAAACTGAATTGTGCGTTGTTTGCAAAGAAATATCACTTTCAATGGAATCGTTTACCGGATTAATTTTAAGCAGGCGTGCCGGAATATTATTTACAGAATCTGCATTACAACTAACCCACAATTTCTCGTTCCGGTCTTTTACAATACATGCGTTTGTCGCATTAACAAAAATACTGTCACTCAGTAAATCAGTAGAAGCATCAATTACATAAATGTATTTTTTTCGCTGATTGCAAACATAGACCTTTCCGTATGATTGCACCATTTGTTCCGTCCAGCCGTCCAGGCGAATGGTTTTGCTGATGGAATTAGTATTTACATCCAATACCTGTATATAATTGGCCACATTATTATTTAATTGCAGGTTGCTTACATAAGCTTTGTTATTACTTACAAATACAATATAACGGGGAGAAATAAATCCGCCTATAGAGGCAAGTTTAATAAAGTTTTTATCTGTAACGACAATTTTACCCGAATGATTTACCGCCCAAAAATAATTTTCGTTGAATTTTATCCCATTCTGAATCACATCCCCGATATATTGGTTTGAATTAGCAGGGCCATAAGCATCCGGAACTATAGAACCACTTGCGGGGTCGTACAAAGTAATCGTCGCATTTGATTGCCCGAAATTTCCTTCGTTGCAAATAATTAAACGCTTGCTTGTACTTATACTTCCGGTAGCCGTTGGTTTTTGCGGGGGAATATCCTTTTTACAGGAAGCAACCAATATGGCCAGAATAATCAGAGGAATATTTTTTTTTAATAAAATCATTCTGCAATAATTATTTTTTTGCTGAAACATTTTTCGCCGGAACTTAATTTAATAAAATAAATTCCCGGAGTTAATCCGCTTATATCAAATTGCACGCAATTATCCTTTCTGCCCTGTTCTCTTAATTCTATTTTTCTTCCCGTAAAATCGTTTAATTCAAACATTGAATTCTGAATTCTGAATCCTATATTCACAATTCCTTTTGCCGGATTAGGATAAATAACAAAAAATTCTTCTTCGTTTTCTTTAATCGAATTAGTAATATCATGTATCACTCCAACAGCGTCCAAATCAAAACCACCTGAGGCAAACGCAGTAGGCCAGGGGTCGTTTACTTTATGATTGTTTTTATCGTAAGTTGCGTAAGAGGGGTTAATATCCCCAACCACATCAATAATTTTTACATGTGTAACGTGATTTATGTTCAACCCGCTGATACCCTGCAATTCCTGCAAATCAAAAGGGGTTCCGTATAAAACACGGTATTTTCCTCCTAAATTATTTATAAGTTTCGCGTCAGTCGAGCCAAAAGACCCGGTTTGCATTGTATCCTGAGTATTACTCGTAGCAGGAAAACGGAAAAAATTAATGCCGTCACTACTTACTTCCACAAATCCTAATTCCAGATAATCATCGTTAAACGCGTTTTCAAAAACCGCGAAATCAGGTCCCGGACCATCTGTAATGGCGTATTGAAAAGTACAAACTGCAATTCCTCCGTCGCCCAAACTCACAACACTGTTATCTGCAATACCAATGGCTTTACTGCTGTCTCCAACGGATGCATTTCCGCCCGCTGAATTTGAAATATCTTTTAACCCTCTTATTACATTGCAAAACGATGCCCAATTAATAAAGGCACTGCTGTCTTTATACATGGCCGTAGTACCCGCTTGCCCCACGGGTGGAGCAAACTGGGCATCTGACAGTAAGGGTAATAAACAGAAACAAAAAATAAAAAAACGCATGATTATTATTTAATTAATTTTTTAGTCAACATTTTTCCATTCGCATTAAGTGTAACATAATACACGCCGGCAGGAAACTGAGAAACATCGATTTTAAATTTATTTTGCCCTGTAAACGAACTCATGTTTTGTGAAGCCATCTCTCTTCCGGTAACATCAGTTACTTTCATGCTTACATAAACCGACGCATCCGTTATGAAACTGATTTCAGTTTCGTTTGCAGCAGGATTAGGAAAAATATTCAATCCCTCTTCAGAATAATAATTTTGAATACCAGTGATCATATTCAGTGTTAAATTATCTACACAAAAGAAAGCAGGCGTATTCATTCCGTATGTGCCATTATCGCTTGAGTGCAAAAAGAAAGCTAAGCTGTCTGTATTTCCTAAAGCAGAAAGGTTAATCCATGTCCAGTTTTTTAAGATATAATCCTGTGCATTGTTACTGAAACGATAATCGCCCAGGTAAACCTCAACACTGTCGTTTTGCAATACACCACTGTAATATCTTTTTACTGTGAGTTTAAACCAGTCGGGGTAAGATCCTTGTGCGCAACCGCAATGCGTTCCGGTTGTATCTCCGAATTTTTTCGCAAAACTGTCTCCGTTCTTCATACTTTTATAAGCATATGTAGAATTGTTTACATAAAAACCCGATACCGTTTTGCCAATCAAACTATCGGTCATTCTTATGGTCAACCTTCCGTAAATAGTACCAATCGCAAAAACATTTGAGTTGTTATACCCTTTATAACCGGCACAGCCGTACTGATTGGCATAACCGGCGGTGCTGCTATCATGCACTGAGCTTGCAACCCATCCGCTTGACCAAAAGCCTGCCCAACCTGTTTGAAAAAATGCGTGGCCGTTTTTAAATCCTCCAACGCCATTTGTGGAATCGTTATATACTTCATTCTTATAATCAGGCAACATTACCGTTTCAAAGTCGCTGATAAAAGTGGTCTGCGCTTTTCCAAAAAACGCAAAACTGATTAGTGCAATTGTTAATAGTGATTTTGTCATATGTTTTGTTTTTTATTTTGTTTTTGATATTGAAAAATTATTCCGGTCTTAAAATTCCGTAAAGGCATCGGGTATTGCGCGACTGAAAAATAATTTTCATTTAATAAATTATTTACTTCCATAAATACATTTATTAAACTGTTTTTTAGAAAAAAAGTGCGGCCAACGCGTATGTCCAACAAACTGTAAGGGTTTAAATAATTATAATTGTCGGAAGTGAGGTAACGATAACCCGTGTAGGAGTATACAGTTCGCAACGAAGTATTTTTATATTCAACCGAAAAAACCGCGGAACCCGAGTACATAGGAACGTAGGCCAATTGTTTGCCTTCCGATTCGTCGTTTTGCAAAGTAGTTTTCGTTCGGGTGGATAAAACATAATTACTAAGAACATTAACCGAAAACTTTACATCTTTTCCTTTATAAGAAATTTCCGAATTAGTTTCCCCTCCCCTGCTCCACACCTGCAAAACATTTTGCGGGCTCCATATTCCGTTTTTACCCGGCAACCACATAATCCAATCGTTTATTATGCGGTTAAAAACTGTGCCGGTAATTGAAAAAGAAAATTTTTGCAGCACATAATTAATTTGCAAAGAACTTTCCTGGCTGAAACCTTTCTCGGGTTTTAAATCAGGATTCCCGCCCGGATTCCAGTATAAATCATTTAATGTTGGATAACGATAAACGGTTCCGGCGTTTACTTTACATGACAACCATTTCAGTGCCTGCAGGGATAATGAAACTCCCCCTGTAGGGACAAATGCATTTAAATTAAAAAGTTCCTGCCTGCCAAATACAGAAGCACTTGCTTTACTATATCGCCAGGAAATATTCTGAAACAAAGCCATACGCGACAATTGTTGTTGTTTTGCGTAACCTTCCGAATTTCCGACAGAAATTGAATTACTGTTTCCTGCCGTAATGGTAAATCCTTTCAGTAAATAAAATTGTGTTTCCAAGTCAAACAAAAAAGTTTTGAAAATATTGTCACTACTAATAGAACTCGTTTGGTTGGTATAAATCAATTCTTCATTTACAAAAGCTGTGCGCGCTGTAATTGCATATTTATTTTGTAAGAGTTTCCAATCTAACATGGCACGTAAAATTTTATCGTGTTGGCTTGCATCATCTTTTATATCGCCCAAAGTATAAGGAACTTTTCGCTGCGCATCCTGTAACCAGATGTGCAAACCCAATTGTTGGCGGGCATTTATTTTAAATCCTGCATCCTGCATAAACGCGTACTGGGTAGTTTGTGCATGCGTTTGTGTTTGCCGTTTAAGAGAATCGGCGTTACTGTAAAACTGATATTTATTTTGCGAGACATCGGCAAGAATTCTCGTGGCACTGCTCCACTTGCCGGAGGAAAAATTTACCGAAGCCCATTGTGAACTGTTTTGTAAAGACGAATAAGACGTACTTGCTTTAATAGTTAATCCCGTATTTTGCGCTGCCGATTGCAAGTTCAAAACACCTGCCATTGCACCGCTACCCCAATATCCCGACAGGGCGCCTTTTTGCAAAGAAATGGAATTAAAAAAACCAACCGGCAATAAAGAAACATCTGCCTGCCCCAACATCGGATTATTAATATTCATCCCGTTCCAAACCACTGCTGTTTGCTGTGCCGTTGAGCCACGTACCGATAAAAAAGCAATATTTGCGGGCCCGTACGATTTCACAAGACAAACATTTTGCTGCAAAAGCATTTGTGCCACGTTGCCCGTACTGAAATTATTTTTGGTAGCCGAATCAATTTTTGTTTCCGCAAAATTTTGAGAAGAAATTTTGCTGCGATAATCAGTCACTGTTACTTCACTTAAATGCAAAGTATCTTTTTGCTGGGCAAATACATTTGCACACCACACCACAAACAGGATAAAATATGTACTACCTGACTTTTTCATTCCGCTTAAACCTTTGTCCACGAAGGTTGTTTTGCGATTATGCTTTTGGCAGGTCTTCTGACTTACTTTTTTCTCTGTCCTTCCCGTCGCGCTTTAGCGTAACAGTGGTTGAAGTATGAGGCCCTCTTAATTTAAGCGGGGCAAGTTCACAGCAGCGGGCACTGTAGGCGATTTTCGCGCCTTTCCCTTTTCATTTTTCTGTTAAGAAATCTAACAGGAAAAACCAAATGCGTTGCAAATGTATGAAATAATCATCATTCCGGAAAAAATGAAAACAAATGATGATTATAACATATGACAAAAAGTTAAAAACCGGAATCAACATATGAAATAAGATTATACTTTTGCAACCTCATTTATGGCATTACTCGTAAAAAAATCAAGATTACCGGGTGCAGGCAAGGGCCTTTTCACCACCAAATTCATTGAGAAAGACTCTAAAATAATAGAGTACCGCGGCGAAATTATAGGTTGGAAAGATTATAATGAAAGGGTGAAACGCCAGGAAGACGGATATCTTTTTTATTTTAACCGCAATAAGTGCGTGGACGCTTTTCACACCCCGCAATACAAAGCGCGCTTTGCAAATGATGCTGCCGGAATTGTACGTGTTAAGGGTTTACGAAATAACAGCCATTACGAAGTTCACGACGACAAATGTTTTATTGTAGCTGCCCGCGATATTAAACCCGGAGAAGAAATTTTTTGCGATTATACCCGCGATTACTGGAAATGTATACGACATAATATTCGTCTTAACGAACAAAAGGTAAAGAAAGAAAAAGCCAAAGCCAGCAAGCGTATGAAGCACTGATTTTCACCACTTTTAACTCTTCTTTTTTTTAATCTTCCAAAAAGCCAGTTTAGGCGATAATATTTCGGGTGTTTTAATAAATTGTTACCTTTGCGGGCTAGAATCTAATGTTGAACGAAAAGTAACTGTATGTCAACTCAAACAGTACCTTCTATGGCAGCACACAAAAGTATGTTCGATGCCGTTTTGGCTCGCCTTGATGCCGCTGCTAAAACGATGAATCTTTCGGAAGAAGTTTCAAAAGTATTACGTAATCCGCAAAAATTAGTAAAAGTAAGCCTGCCTGTTACAATGGATAACGGCAAAGTTGAAGTTTTTGAAGGATATCGTTGTGTACACTCAACCTATCTCGGTCCTTCTAAAGGTGGTATCCGTTATGCAATGGATGTTTGTCAGGATGAAGTAATGGCACTTGCTGCCTGGATGAGCTTTAAATGCGCCGTTGCACATTTGCCTTACGGCGGTGGTAAAGGCGGCGTTAAATGTGATCCCCGTAAATTAAGTGTTGGAGAATTAGAGCGTATTACACGTGCCTATACAAAAGCAATGGCTGATGTATTCGGTGTTAATAAAGATATTCCTGCTCCGGATATGGGAACCAGCGGTCGCGAAATGGCCTGGATACTTGACGAGTTTAATAAAGTAAGCGGAGAAGACAGCCCCGGCGTTGTTACAGGAAAACCGATTGTTTTAGGCGGCTCTTTAGGCCGCGATGCGGCAACTGGCAGAGGCGTTATGGTGGCTACACTTTGCGCGCTTAAAAAATTAAGGCTTGATAAAAGCAAAGTTACCGCTGCCGTGCAAGGTTTTGGAAATGTTGGCTCTCACGCCGCACGCTTATTAAGTGAGCAAGGCATTAAAATTTGTGCCATAGGCGATCATACTGTTACTTTATGGAACGAAAAAGGAATTAATATTAAAGCCGCTTTGGATTATGCTAAAGCAAACGGAAATGTATTAAAAGGATTTACCGGCGGCGTTGAAATAAAAAGTGATGAACTTTTATGCGCTAAAGTGGATGTATTGGTACCCGCAGCTTTGCAAAACGTAATTACCGATGATATTGCAGCACGCATACAAGCCAAATTGATTATTGAAGGCGCAAATGGCCCGACCACGCCCGAGGCAGATGAAATTTTAAAAGAAAAAAACATTATTGTTGTTCCTGATATCCTTGCCAATGGCGGAGGTGTTACCGTATCTTATTTTGAGTGGGTGCAAAATAAAATGGGTTATTACTGGACAGAAAACGAGGTGAATCAAAAGCATGACTTAAACATGGAGACCTCTTTTGAACAGGTTTGGATAAACGCCAACGAACATAAAACTACTATGCGCCTGGGCGCTTATATTACCGCGCTTAAAAAAATTGAATTAGCCGTTAAACTGAAAGGCTTTTTTTAGCAGATAAGAATTGCGAATTTTGTACAAATAGTGAATCGCTTTTTTTACTTGCTATTTTTTTTAACCAATTTATTCGTCATTCTTCTGCACTTCTAATTACACATACCTGGTTCGTATATTCGTATGACTGTTATTCGTAATTCGTACATGCTATTTCGTACCTCCAACCTCGTATTTCCACGTAATTCGTGTGCTCCTATTTAGTACTTTTGAAACATGTTATTATTTTTAATGGGAATGCCCGGAAGCGGGAAAAGCACCATTGGCAGGGAACTGGCCAGGGAAATTGATTTTTTATTGATAGACCTCGACAATTACATTATACAAAAAGAAAAACTGAGCATTCCACAAATTTTTAAAACCAAAGGCGAAGATTATTTCCGTAAAGCGGAAACCAATTACCTGAAAGAAATTATTGCAAAAAATAAAAAAGCTATCGTATCTGTTGGTGGTGGCACGCCTTGTTTTAATGACAGCTTACAAGTGATGCAAAAAGGCGGAAAAACTGTTTATTTAAAAGCAGTTCCCGAAGTACTTGCCACGCGCATAGAAAACGATATAACCGAACGCCCGCTATTTACCAAATTAAAAGGTAACAAGCTGCGCGAAAAAGTTACTTCTATGTTAGAACACCGCGAAAAATTTTATAAGAAAGCATCCGTTACTATTGAAACAGGAGAAAAAAACACAGTTACAATTTCGCAGGAGATAATTCAAACACTCAATTTAAAATAGGCCGGTAACTTTTTATTCAAAAAAAACGAACGAGCATTTTAAATTTTCTGTCATTTCATAGAATTATAAAATAAAAAACCTCCTGCTTTTTAAACAGGAGGCTTTCTTTTTCTTAATCCTACTTAAAGATAATCTTCATTTCTACACGGCGGTTTTTCTGGCGTCCCGCAGGTGTATCGTTAGTGTCAACCGGTTTAGTCTGACCGAACCACTCAGCAATTACTCTATCCATTTTAACGCCTTTGGTAGTTAAGTATTTCTTAACGGCTTTAGCACGTTTTTCAGACAATAACATATTCTTCTCAGGCGTACCCTGGTTATCGGTGTGGCCCGATAATTTCAGAGTCCAGTCGCCACTATGTTCTTTCAATAACTTGGCTAAATCGTTAAGAGACGGGAAGGATGTTTTTTTAATAATATCCTTACCCGTAGCAAACTCAAGGTTGGCAAAAGCTTTTTCAATTACTTTCTGCTCTTCCGGTTTGATTGGAGGGCAACCTTTCAGTTCTTTCAAGCCCGGTGTTGTAGGGCAATCATCTTCCCTGTCAATTACACCGTCTTTATCCGTATCCGGCCATGGGCAACCTTTGTTCTCAGGCGGACCTGGTTGATCCGGACAAGCATCATCTTTATCCAACACGCTGTCGCCGTCTTTATCCGGGCATCCTTTAAACTCAATCGGGCCCGGCACATCCGGACATAAATCCAATTTATCAATT
>DATMMV010000124.1:0-38691 GCA_035569635.1 Bacteroidia bacterium
GATTTAAAGGGAGAAGGATTTGAAAAATTAATCTGGCACAACCCGAACGGATTTGACATAAACCCGTTTTATACGTCTGAAGATTTAAATAATAAACCTGAACCTTTATTTACACACAAGCACTGGGATGTATGCGAGCAGATAACCGTAAACGATGAAAAAAAAGCCAATAAACGAGCTTTAAAAGCATTGCAAGGTGGCGCAAGCGGTTTGTCATTTTACATTTATAAAAAAATGGATACCGTCACACTGCTGAAAAATATTTCTTTAGAGCATATTTACACGCAGTTTTTCATCAGCAATGATGCCTTCCATGTTTTGAATGATTTAAAAAACGTATACGGAAAAATAAACCCTCACGACGGACAAATAAAATGTTTTGTAAATATTGACCCGCTGAGCCTTTTCGCTTTTTATGGAGAGTGGCACGATAATGAAGAAAAAGATTTATCAGTATTAGAACAAATGTTGCATATTCCGGTAAATGTAAGTTTATATTCCGAAGCAGGAACTGACACAGTTACTGAATTAGCAATAGGCCTGGCACATACCAATGAATATTTCAATTACCTCGAAAGCAAAAAACTTTTAAAAGATAAAACACTTCATTTTACTTTCTCAAGCGGAACAGATTTTTTCACGGAGATAGCTAAACTCCGCGCATTCAGAAAATTAGTAACCTTGTTACAGCAACAATACAAAGTGAATTTTAAAATTCATATTCACGCGCAAACAACACAGCAAAATAAAAGTAATCACGATGCATACAATAACATGCTTCGTACAACTACCGAAGGAATGAGCGCGGTTATCGGCGGCTGTAATAGTTTAAGTGTTTTGCCTTATAATGAAACTTTTGAAGAAGCAAGCGAATTCAGCGCGCGCATTTCCCGTAACCAACAATTAATCTTTAAAGAAGAAAGTTATTTAGATAAAGTTGCCGATATAGGAGCAGGTTCTTATTACATAGAAAAACTCACCGATGAACTCGCTGAAAAGGCATGGGAAGAATTTAAAATCATAGAGAGCAAAGGTGGATTTATTGCTTGTATGAAATCCGGATTTCTTCAAACGGAAATAAAAAAGCAAGCAGAAATACTGATTACTAAATTTAAAGAAGAGAAAATTATTTTGGTTGGAGTAAATAAATTTCAGAATAAGAATGAAAAGTCAAAAGCCCCAAGTCAAAAGTCTCAAGTCAATACAATGATTACTGCTATAAAACCCATTTGCCTGAGTGATTATTTGGTAAAAGAAAATGCGTAAGGATTTTTCAAATATAGAATTTGAGTCAAGGGATAAAATCCAAAATCCGGAGGAAGGTTCGTCCCCCGTCCCCCGTCCCTCGTCATTTACCACAGCAGAACAAATCGAATTGAAAAATGTTTATTCTTCTGATGATGTAAAAAATTCCGAACACTTACATTTCGGCGCGGGCATAGCTCCTTTCTTACGCGGGCCTTACGGAAGCATGTATGTGCAAAACCCATGGACTATTCGTCAGTATGCGGGTTTCAGCACGGCGGAAGAAAGTAATGCCTTTTACAGGAGAAATTTAGCAGGCGGACAAAAAGGTTTATCCGTTGCATTTGATCTGGCAACACATCGCGGTTACGATAGTGATCATGAAAGAGTAGAAGGTGACGTTGGAAAAGCGGGAGTGGCTATTGATTCTATTCTCGACATGAAAATTTTATTTGACCAGATTCCGTTAGATCAAATGTCTGTTTCAATGACGATGAACGGCGCTGTCCTTCCTGTTCTTTCATTTTACATTGTGGCAGCAGAAGAACAAGGTGTGAGTATGGATAAACTCAGCGGCACTATTCAGAATGATATTCTCAAAGAATTCATGGTTCGCAACACGTATATCTATCCTCCTGAGCCTTCCATGAAAATTGTGGCAGATATTTTTGAATTCACCTCTCAAAAAATGCCCAGGTTCAATTCTATTTCCATCAGCGGTTATCACATGCAGGAAGCAGGTGCTACCGCGGATATAGAGTTAGCATATACACTTGCCGACGGATTAGAATATATCCGCACCGGAATAAAAGCCGGGTTAAGCATTGATGATTTCGCTCCGCGCTTATCTTTTTTCTGGGCCATTGGCATGAATCATTTTATGGAAATTGCAAAAATGCGCGCGGCGCGAATACTCTGGGCAAAAATGGTAAAACAATTTTCTCCCAAAAATTCCAAATCAATGGCATTGCGTACACATTGCCAAACCAGCGGTTGGAGTTTAACCGAGCAGGATCCTTTTAATAACGTTGCGCGTACTTGTATCGAAGCTTTAGCTGCCGCAATGGGCGGAACACAAAGTTTACACACTAACGCGTTGGATGAAGCAATCGCGTTGCCAACCGATTTCTCCGCGCGTATTGCCCGCAACACACAAATTTATTTGCAGCAGGAAACAAATATTTGCAAGGTGGTCGACCCATGGGGCGGTTCTTATTATGTAGAATATCTCACCGAACAACTTGCGTACAAAGCCTGGGCGTTGATTGAGGAAGTAGAAAAACTTGGGGGAATGACCAAAGCCATTGAAGCAGGCATTCCTAAAATGCGAATTGAGGAAGCCGCTGCACGCAAACAAGCACGTATAGATGGCGGAAAAGATATTATCGTTGGAGTGAACGCCTATCAAACGAACGAGAAAACTACAATTGATATCTTAGATGTGGATAACGCGAAAGTCCGCATGCAACAATTAAAAAGATTAAAAAAATTAAGAGCAGAACGCGATAATAAAAAAGTAGTGGAAGCTTTAAATACTTTAACGGAAGCCGCAAAAAGCGGTAGAGGAAATTTATTGGAATTAAGTATAAATGCCGCAAGAGTTCGCGCAACATTGGGTGAAATATCTTTTGCGCTCGAAAAAATTTACGGGCGTTATAAAGCTACCAGCCGCTCAATTGCCGGAGTATATTCAAAAGAAATATCCATGGATAAAGATTTTACCAAAGCCCGCGAACTGGCAGATAAATTTGCCGCGCTCGACGGCCGCCGTCCGCGAATAATGATTGCCAAAATGGGGCAGGACGGGCACGACCGTGGGGCAAAAGTAATTGCTACCAGCTTTGCCGATTTGGGTTTTGATGTGGATATAGGCCCGCTGTTTCAAACTCCCGCCGAAGCTGCGAAACAGGCTGTAGAAAACGATGTTCATATTATTGGCGTAAGCAGTTTGGCCGCAGGGCATAAAACATTATTGCCGCAATTAATTGAAGAACTGAAAAAATATAAACGCGAAGATATTTTAGTGGTTATTGGTGGTGTTATACCGCAACAGGATTACGACTTCTTGTATAAAGCAGGCGCTATTGCTATTTTTGGCCCCGGCACCGTTATAGCCAAAGCAGCGCAGGATATTTTAGAAAAATTAATACATAAGGCTTCCTCATGAAATATATATTCCTTTTTTCAATTTTCATCTTATTTTCCTGTTCAAACAGGAATCAGGCGGAAAGTGTTACTGAAAATTCTGAGCTGATAAATAATAATGATGTAACAAAAATCATCAGGAAGAGAAAAGCAGTCAACGATTCTATTCGTAAAGAAAAAGCAGATGACCAACGCTACATAGATGCTTTCCTTTTAAAAAGTTATTGGGTTCCAATTTCAAAAGACCAGGAAATAACAGTTATAAAATCTTCCTGTGCTGTTTTTATTAACCCAACTGATGAGCAGATAGAGCAAATGAAGAAAGAAGATGGCGAAGAAAATTTTTCTACCATTGCTGATGACCAAATGTATTATACCTATGAAGCACAAAATTTTTTCAAAGAAAATAAAATAGATTGCCTTTCTCCCGCCACACGATACCTTAAGTTTGTAACTCCGGATAGTGAATTTGTAGTAGATACCCGCGCTAAAGTTTCTTACGGATGGTTGACCATCTTGTTTAATAGCGATAGCCTGCCCAAAATACTGACTCCCATTGATATGCCCCGTGTATTCAAAACCTATTTCCCGCAATAATAGCCTTAATGATACTAATTTACGTTTATAGTAAGAAAAAATTATTTGATAACAACCATTTTCTTACCCGCACTTGTATTGCCGGAAGTTTGTAATTGATAATAATAAGTGCCTGCGGGAATATCTGTAGTTGAGATAAGTAACGAACTAAACGTTTTATCAACTTTAAAACGCTTAATTTCCGTTCCTTGCAAGTCGTAAAAAATAATTTCTCCTTGATTAACTCCATCAGATATTTTATATTCAATAGTAGTTGCATCATTAGCCGGATTTGGGTGTGGATTAGAAAAGAAATTGCCGTACCTTTGCATTATGATTACAGAACAACAAATTACAGACGCGCTTAAGTATGTTGACGATCCCGATTTAAAAAAGGACATCGTTACTTTGGGCATGGTAAAAGACGTTAAGGTTGACGGAAAAAAAGTTTCTTTCACCGTGGTGCTCACAACACCCGCATGCCCTATGAAGGAGATGATTAAAAACGCCTGCCTCAACGCCGTAAAACATTATGTAGATAAAGAAGCCATCATTGATATTAACATGACGGCTCATGTAAAATCTTCTCCACAAACTGGCAAACAAATGTTGCCCGGCATAAAAAATATTATCGCTATCGCGTCCGGTAAGGGCGGAGTAGGCAAATCTACTGTTGCGAGTAATCTCGCCGCTGCGCTTGCACAACAAGGCGCAAAAGTTGGTTTGTTAGACGCAGATATTTACGGCCCGTCAATACCGATGATGTTTGACGTGATGAACGAAAAACCACAAATGAAAAATGTGGGAGGAAAAAATTTAATGCTGCCTGTAGAAAGTTACGGCATTAAAATTTTATCCATCGGATTTTTCTCTCCGCCCTCGCAGGCAATTATCTGGCGCGGCCCTATGGCATCCAAAGCACTTAACCAATTAATTTTTGATGCAGAGTGGGGCGAGCTTGATTATTTATTTATTGATTTACCTCCCGGCACCGGTGATATACACATGTCATTAGTAGGTGCAGTTCCTGTCACAGGGGCAATCATGATTACAACTCCGCAACAGGTTTCTTTAGCGGATGCGCGCAAAGGAGCGGCCATGTTTAAACACGAGCACATTAAAGTTCCGCTTTTAGGCGTAATAGAAAATATGTCGTGGTTTACACCGGCTGAGTTACCCGACAATAAATATTTTATTTTCGGAAAGGGCGGCGCGCAACAATTGGCCGATGAATTTCATATTCCTTTATTGGCGCAAATACCCCTTATCCAAACTATATCAGAAGCAGGTGATGCAGGAAGGCCTGCAGTATTTCAGCAGGGTACGGCGCAAGCTAACGCATTTTTATTAGCAGCAGGCAGAGTAGCGCAGGCATTGGCCATGAGAAGCGCGATAGAACCGGCAATTGCTTAAAATAAAAATTGTTTTTAAAATCTATTTAGATTCAAGAACCTTCATTTCTACACGACGATTCTTTTGCATCCCTTCACGGTCAGGTTTACCGTTTTTAAGTAAATTGGGTGCAACCGGTTGTGTTTTTCCATAACCTTTCGGAATAAGCTGTGTAGCGGGAACGCCTTTCCCGGTAAGGAAATTAACAACTGCTTTTGCACGCTCTAAAGAAAGTTTATTGTTAGCCGCGTCTTTTCCTTGGCTGTCTGTATGTCCCGAAATTTCAATTACCAAACTGGGATTAGCCATTAATAATTTAAGTACAGTTTCCAGCTCTAGCATGGATTGGTTTCGAAGTGTAGCTTTATTCGGGTCGAAGAAAATATTATTGAGAACCATTTTCACACCTTTTTGTATGTGCTCAAGTTTTATGTTTTTAATAATTTCAACGTGGTCTGTCTTATTCGGTATGTCAATATTTTGTGATTGGAATAAATAACCCGGCGCTTCAAAACTTATGTTATAATTTCTTCCGTGTTCTAAAGTAATATAATAGTATCCTACGTCGCTGCTGGTGGTGTACGTGTCAATCAATTCGCCTGTGTTATTGTCTTTAACAATAACCTGAACATCTACAATTGATTCACCGTTTTCATTTACAATAATTCCACCTAACGAAATAGTGCCGCTTGATTTATCACCCAGGTTAATAAATTGCAATTCTATCGCATGTTCAATAACCTGGTAGGCAGAACCCGGCAATACATTGATGGTTTTAGTGATGGACCGAAATCCGGGAGCTTCGTATTTTATGCTGTATTTTTTTCCGAGAGGGCCCGGATTTAATAATATAATATATTTTCCTGTAATCGCGTTTGGTTTGGCCTGAGAAACAACCACGCCACTTGCAACATCTATAACATTAATCTCAACCTTTTCAGGGCGCTCGTGTGTTCCGTTAAAGGTTATAGCACCCGATAACAAAACCAGCGGGTCAGTTTGAATTTCATTGGGTAAGTCTGCTACATAAATATCCTGGTCACCATAACCACCTTCACGTCCCGATGAAAAATAAGCGTGCAGGCCATTGGCGGTAGGAACATAAAACTCATCGTCATCAGGTGTATTAATGGGCATACGTAAACTGATAGGTGTGCCATATGAAACATTTCCTACTGAGTCTGCAGACAAAATAGAATAAAAAATATCAAGCCCGCCAATACTGGTATGCCCTTCCGATGAAAAGAAAAGTTTTTTTCCGTCGGGATGCAGGTAAGGAGAATCCTCATCGTATTTAGTGTTAATGCTGGCGCCTAAATTTTGCGGATCACTCCATTTACCGGTAGGCAATTTTACGCAACGGTATAAATCCTGCCCGCCAAATCCGCCCGGCCGGTCGCTCGAAAAAAACATACTGTTTCCATCCGGCGAAATAGAAATATGTGTTTCCCAATGAGGAGAGTTAACCTCCGGCCCGAAGGGAGTTAAATCCGACCAGATTTCTCCGGTAAGCGTGCTGAAAAACAAATCTCCTCCGTTACTATCTTTATAAACATAAACCATTTGCCCGTCGGGAGAAAGCCCGATAGTGGCTTCGTTGGAATTTGTGTTGATTAATGAAAATAATTTTTGCGCGGTTGCCCATGTACCGTCGCTTTTTCGGTGCGAGCTGTAAATATCTTCGTAATAACTGCCATCTACACCACGCTCTCCTCCCGTACTTCCCGGTCGTCTGGAGGTAAACAGCATCAGGCTTTCATCGGCATTAACAACAGGACTGTAGTCCGGGTATTCAGTATTTACGGAGTCGCCTAAATTTTTAATGATGACGTTAGAAGGGTTTTTAGAAAATTCGATTGCATTTTTGCACATTTCTATTTGCCTTAAAATTTCTTCGTGTCGTTCTTTATTTTTTGTGCCGGCAATACGATTGTATTTTTCAAACTCGGCCATAGCCTCGGTAAACATCGAATTAAAATGAAGGGCTTTGGCATGATAATAAATAGCATCCATCGGGGCATGTTTTACACCGGGCTCATCTTCATCGTAATTTTTGGTGATGTCACGCACAGCCTTGTCAAGATAACGCAGTGATTTTTTCTTTTTAGAGGGGAGGTTCAGGTAACACACACCCATCTTATAATTAATGTTGGCATTCGTAGAATCAATGGAATAGGCCTGCTCATAGCTTTGCAAGGCCATGATATAGTTTTTTTCAAGAAAAAGATAATTACCTTCCTCAATACTTTTGGAATAAAGTTTTTTTTGCGGGAACAGCTTCACTGAAACCGCAAACATAAAGATTAGGAGTAATAACTTCTTCATACAGCCTGCCTCAGCAGAAAACAAATATAATGCTTTTATTAAAAAATCAAGGTAAAACTACCGCCATTAGGAAATAAGCCTGTAAAAAGGGTTTAGCTGAGCTGTATTTACCTTACAATACAAACTTTAACATATTGGAACTTACCGTAGCGGTCGGTATTTGCATAATCGCCCTTATAATCTGGCCCGGATACAAATGCTTTATTACTTGCAAAGACAATATCACTCTCGGCCACACCTTTTTGTTTAAGCGAATTTTTGATTTTTTCAATGGTGCCATTGCCCCTTACAGCGGCCAGGCCCTGATTGTCCTTGTATTTTTTAGAAGGTACAGTTGATGCACTTGCGTTAACGGTTAATGTAATTTTTCCGCCGGCATTTTTCAGTTCCACTAATTTATCAATAAACTGTTTGTATTCGGGGGCGCTTTCATCTACTTCGTTCATGTTATACTTAAAATAGAAACTGAAGCAATCGCCGGAAACTTCGCTATTATCAGGTACTTCAGAATCGCCGCCTTTGAGGTACAGTACTTTTTCGATAGTTTTAGATTTACGTAATCCATTGGTAGAAACAAGTCCGCGGGAAACGACTGCACCATCTTTCTCAACATCAATTTCGTAATTGGCGGAGGCATTTAATATAATGCCGGCAACTTTTCCCTTTTCATTTGTAACTCCTTCTTGCGTACTTCCGTCAGTCCCTTTAATTTTCACTTTAACGCCGGCAACCGGTTTGTGTTGCGCTTTATTAGTTTGTACAGTCAGGTTAAGTTTAAAATTGATGCCTTCAGCTTTTTCGAGATAAATAATTTTTTCGATTGTTTTATTTTCTTTAATCCCAATGGTATTGAAACCGCTTAAAGAAGAGCTTTTTCCATTGGCAGTAACACTTAGCTCATAGCTTTTCTCGCTTTCCAGTTTTACGTCTGTAACACGGCCGTTTTCATCGGTTTGTAGCAGTATTTCTTTTGCGCCTTTATGTTGTAATTTAACTTCTGCCTTGCCAACAGGTTTTTGTTCTTTGTGGTTGTTAAGGACAAGCACATTAAGAATAATATCTTTTTTTGTAGTATCCTCGTTTATAACCATGCCCGGGCAAATTTTAAGGGGCTTGAGGTTAATCGCTTTCTGAATTTCTTCGTAGCTGATATCATTGGGCACAAATACTTCATCGCTGTATAAATCCGCGCCGCCTTGTTGGTAAGTAAACAGGTATTTACTTCCCGGAGGAATAATAACACTGAATGTACCGGTTTTACGATTGGGGCGGTAGGTGCCTATAACCTCTCCGGTGCTTACCGAAGTAACAAGTATCAGGATGTCATCAGGTAAACTATCGCAAGGGCCGGGAACAAATCTTCCTCTGAATAAAGCAAGCGGGTTTTCTTTTATCAAATCCACTTTGCCCATGTAAATATCTTTTTCTCCGTATCCTTTTTCGTGCACGCCGCTGTTATAAATTTCTTCATGTCCTGATGAAAAATAAAATCGTTTATTATCAGGCGAAACAACAAAAAACAAATCATCATCCGTAGTATTAACAGGATATCCCATATTCATGGGTTCAGAAAACTTTCCGTTTTCATCAATGATAGAGAACATGATATCGAAGCCGCCCATCGATTTATCGCTGTTGGTGGCAAAATAAAAAGTAATACCATCGGCACCTAAAAAGGGTCCATCTTCGTCGTATTGAGTATTTATCGGCGCGCCAACGTTCTGTGCCAAACTCCACTGGCCGTTTGGTAATTTTACACAGCGGTAAATATCGCGCCCGCCTAATCCACCGGGCCTGTCGCTTACAAAATATAAAGTGTTACCATCTCTGCTTAAAGCGGCATGCGGCTCCCAGAATTCGGTATTAATATTTGAGCCGAATTTTTGAGGAATACCCCAATCTTTACCATCATAAGAAGTAAAATATAAATCTCCGCTTCCAACATCTCCCCTGAAGATGATGAGTGTTTGGCCATCAGGAGAAAGGTTAACGGCTGCTTCGTGGCCGGTGTTAACGTACGGGCTTAACGGCGTTGGTTTGCTCCACTTTCCATCAGGATGTTTGTAAGCTGTAACTATTTGCTCAATATAAGAAGTCCCGGATGAAGAAGGATCTCCGTTGATATCCGGAATTGCACGGGTATAATAGATAACTTGTTCATCAGCCGTTATAACAGGCGACAATTCGTTATATATGCTGTTAATGCTGTCTCCAAGGTTAACTACTTTTACATTAACCGGCGCCATCATCATCTCGCGGGCATTCTTTACCTGTTTTTTAAAATGCTCAACCAAATCAAGGTCTTCTTTATCAAATTTTTTCTTGGGGTTAAGATAAGATTCATAAGTATCATACATTTTTGTGGCTTCGTCAAGGCGGCCATCTAAGTGGTAGGATTGCCCGAGGAAAAAGTAAGCCATGATGGAAGCGTGTTTTTCTTTGGGCTCATCTTCAATGTATTTTTTGCTTACGTTTTGAATGGCTTTTTCAAGATAGTTTTCGGCTAAGTGTTTTTGAATAGGATGCTGAAGGTAGCATTGGCCTATTTTGTAATTTATGTTTGCGTTTGTAGAATCGTACTTATAAGCAAACATAAAATATTTCAGAGCTTCTACATATTCAAAATCGAGTATGTTAAGATTTCCTTCAGTAAAATTTTTGGCGTAAGAACCCTTATCTTTAGCGAGTGGAGGCACCTGCGAAAAAAGAGAAAAACTGAAACAAAACAGAAGCAGGGATGCAAGTATAAATTTCTTCATGAGCGCCATTGGCTTTAAAATTCACACAAATTTAATAAAATCGGCTTTTTAACCTATAAATTCTTTAAAAAGGGCGATTAATATCGAAATTTTCCATATAATCTGCCACACGGCGAAGGAAACTGCCCCCTAAAGAGCCGTCCACCACTCTGTGGTCGTAAGAAAGAGATAAAAACATCATGTGCCTTATACCAATCAGGTCTCCCTGAGGGGTTTCTATAACGGCAGGCTTCTTTTTAATGGTTCCGGTTGCCAGAATAGCTACCTGGGGCTGATTGATAATGGGTGTTCCCATCACGTTTCCGAACCCCCCCACGTTGGTAATGGTAAAAGTGCCCCCGGCGATTTCATCCGGTTGTAATTTATTGTTACGTGCACGGTTTGCCAAATCGTTAACTGCTTTGGTAAGGCCTACTAAGTTTCTTTCGTCGGCATTTTTTATAACCGGCACAATCAGATTTCCGCTGGGAAGTGCTGCTGCCAAACCGATGTTTATGTTTTTGCGTTTAATTATATTGTGCCCGTCCACCGAAACATTTATCATCGGGTAATCTTTGATGGCTTTTGTAACGGCCTCTATAAAAAGCGGCGTAAAGGTTATTTTTTCACCCTCGCGTTTTTCAAATTGCGACTTTATTTTGTCGCGCCACATAACCATATTAGTAACGTCGGCCTCCACAAAAGAAGTAACATGCGGCGATACATGCTTGCTCATTACCATATGGTCGGCAATAAGTTTGCGCATGCGGTCCATCTCAATGATCTCGTCTCCGCCACCAATTGATACAGCGGGTTTTTGAATATTTATTTGCGTGGTGCCGTTTCCGTTTGAAGAATGTTGGGTTGTTTTTTCAATAACATTTATTTGCGCACCCTTGCTACGGTTAGGTAAATAATTTAAAATATCGGTTTTGGTAACACGTCCGTCTTTGCCTGTTCCGCTGAGGTTTTCCAATTCCTGTAAAGCAATTCCCTCTTGTTTGGCAATGTTTTTTACCAATGGAGAATAGAAACGGTTTGCCTGCGAATAATCCTGCTTTGTTTGTGATACTGCAACTTCCTTTACCGAAGTAACTGCTTCTAACTTCTGGGTTTTCACCTCCGGCTTTTCAACCGGCACTTGTGTTTCAGGAGTTTCTACCGCCGCGCTAACATCCGAAGAAATTAGTGCAATGGCTTTACCAACCTGCACCACATCGCCTTCTTTAAAAAGTTTTTTAACCAAAACTCCTTCAAAAGGAGAAGGGATTTCGCTGTCTACTTTATCCGTTGCGATTTCTAAAACTGTTTCGTCAATTTTAATTTTATCGCCCTCATTTTTTACCCATTTGATAATGGTAGCTTCTGCCACACTTTCGCCCATTTTGGGCATTATCAGTTCCTGTTGTGCCATTGTTATTTGTAAGAGTGACAAATATAAGGTATTTGACTTTACCTGCAAAGAGGCTTTGGATTCATTTTTGGATGGTTTTTATTCGCTTACTGATACGGTGTACGTCAGGTCCTTTTTACGCTGACTCCATTTTATATTCACATAACATCCTCCGCTTACATTTCCCAAATAATATTTATCGTAACCGGTGGCATAGAGGTAATAATTTCCGTAACGTAAATTTTTAAATTCAGCCTGCCCGCTTGAATCCGCCTGCACATGGTCATCAAAATCAGAAGGATTGAGGCTGCCCGGTTTAGTAGTTGCACCGTATTTTATATAAACCGTAGCCTTGGGAATTACCCACGAGTGATGCATTACAGTAAAAGAAACACTTGCCTCACCACCCGTACTGTTTTTTTTGCAGGAGAAAAAAAGCAGAGCACAAAGTATAAAAGCAAGTGTTTTCATAACATTAAAATTACGCATTTACATTTCGTAATGAAACATACCGGGTAAATTATTGGCAATTTGAGTTGCCACTGCTGTATTACCGAACGGTGTGGCTGCATTTTGTGTTTTAAAATTTACTCCCTGTAAAAGCTTTCCGTAATCGCAAATTACATGAAACAAGGCGGGATTACCCGAAGTAGTATTAGCCGTAACAGAAAGAGGCATTGACATGGCGGGTAAGCTGATTGTTTTAAGCATGGCGTTTGTTCCTAATTGGTAACTGAAAGATTGGTATTGACTTACAGTTGAGGTTTGCGAAACGCTTGTATCCGCAAGTCCCTGGATGTTTGCAAACATATATCCTTGTGCTGTACTGCCAAACCACATTGGCGGGTTTTGTGTGTAAAGCGGACTGGAAGAAGGAAAAGTTGAAGGATTACTTGCGTTATAGGCGGGATCAACACCAACATTGAACGAAATGGAAGAGTAATTTCCGGCAGGCACAGTGCCCAACACATACATCTCCGTACCAATGGTTTTAAGAATATAATTGCCATTGGAGATTGTTACCGCGCTGCCATCCGTTTTTTTAAGAATAAAATTGTAAGCGTAAAACTGCGCTGTGTTCAATTGAAATTTTCTTCCGTTTGCATCTGTTGCAACTTTTCCGGAATCTACCTCTGTGACATTAATATCCGTATGCAGGTGAATACCCACTACGCCAGTAGGAACCGGTGGTGGAGTATCCGTAGTTTTCTTTTTGCAGGATAAAAAAGCAAATAAACTAATTGCGATAATTGTTTTAACTCCTGTTTGTATTTTGTTTTTTAAATTTCTCATAAATAAAGGTTTTTAAAAATTACACTGAAGCCTTGCGGACAGGCTTGATTTAAAAGGCATTTGCAAACCTTCCATGGTTTGATAAATCGGCAAGCCGTATTCAATAAATAAACGTATACCTTTTAAGCATTTTGCAGGGGCATACACATTAATCCCTGCAAAAGCGCTTATACGTTGCTGTGCCCCGTAATTACTTACATTGGAAGAAGGGTCGTTGCCCGATAATTGATTTAGTTCTGCATCATAACCGGTAATTTTTTCCTGCCGGTAATATTCGGCACGAACCGATAGGCTTGCCCATGAATGTATTTTGTATGCCAGCCACGGACTGAAACTATACTCGTTTCCCAAACAGTAATTTCTGCTGTTAATACCGGTTTTTATATTAGTGTTTAACGCCGCGCCAAAAGTGATATACCTGCTTTGCCCTACGTAAACAAGGCTTGGTAATAAGTTATAAGTACCGGTGCCCAATTGCATACTATAAGGCAGTACTCCTTCATAACTTAAAACGGTTGGGCCTTTTACTGAAATGCTTCCGGTAGGCAAGCTTATTCCTGCACCGGCAACCAAACGGTGTTGGCAATTACCCAGCAGGTTATACAATAGATAAAATTTTGTATCACCAAACCCCAAAGATGAGTTTGTATTATTCATATTTGTATTATCGCTCATGTGCATCATGTTTTGCGCGGGCATCATATGCATGTCCATTTTGTTCACATAGTAATTAATCATCGCCATAGCAGTTAAACGATTTGTTATTCCATACATGGGCATAAGCATGTGCATTTGCATTTGCATGTTGCCGGGCGCCATCATGTAACCTTTATTATAATATATATCATTGTCGCTTACTGAATTCGTTCCGCTCATATTTCCGTGTGAGTTTGTAAACATAAACCCGTAAGCAATGCCAAATTCCCCTTTCGGATGAACGTGGTCAGTCATAACACCTGCCGGCGCAAAAGCATCGGGGCGACAACATTCAAAGCAACTTTTTGTGTTGCAACATGCAGTTGTGTCGTTAATTTTCTCTTGCGCTTGCATTGACATTAAGCAAACTGCGAAGAGAAAAAGCATAATTATACTTTTCCTGTTTTTCATTCGGAATTTTTTTAAGAAAATAAATAAGCCTTGTTTTTTACAAGACAAAAAATAAAGTTGTAAACTTTACGCTAAACAAGGAGGATGAAAAATTCCTTTATAATAAAAGGGAAAAATGGAGGAAGAATTTTTTTTGAAAATTTGTTTTTCTTCATTAACAAAAAGATTGTAATTAAAGAAACCGGCAACATGAGCGGTATTTTCTCCGGCAGAATTATTTTTTTGCTGATTATTATTTGCGGGAACATTCTGCCCTGCATCTGCCTTTTTCAGTTGTTTCATTAAATGGCATTTACCGTTACAATTCATTTTGGGTTTGTTACGGTTTTCGCAAAGATTTTTTGCTATATAATCTTTATGAAGCACATAATCAATAAAAGGAAAAAGGGGTTTAAATAAAACCAACGTATAAATACAAAGAAAAAATATTGCGAATGATTTACGTGCCATTACGCGGCAAAGTTACTGAATTTTTAGGTTTGCTGTTAAAATAAAAATAGCGCTGAATGCCGATCATGTAAATGGGAGCAAAATGCGCGTACGATTGATTTAGCATTGGAAAACCTGCAGAAAAATCTACCCGCAAGTTGGATTTTACAATCACTTGAATTCCCGGATGAACTTCTACATAACTCCCCGCCTGCAATAAAGGAGTTTGTATCGGAACATCTTTAACGGTATACTGAATTACTTTCGCGCCTGTATACGATTTACCCTCAAACTCAGTATACAGGCTAATGTTTACCTCGTTGTAATTTTTGTAAGTGAAAGGATAAAGAAGATACCCGAAAGACAAATTATATTTAACCGCATCGCCGTATTGAATTTGAGTAGGCACATCGGGCCCGCCCAACATATCCGGAGCGTATCCGTTATATAATCCTGATTTAATAAAACCTGAGGTAAGTGATACCGCAAAGTGCCTGTAAAGCCAGGTTGTAATCAGTCCCGCACCGTACCCTTTGTTATCATCGGTTAAATCCGGTTCTGCTTCATCATGTGCAACATTAACATTACTCCAGTCTGTATACAGTGCCATCCGGAAATGTTTGTTCTGCCCGTCAATACTTAAAAAACGATATTGGGCATACAAATAAATGCCATTGTATTGATAAGGGTATTGAACACCTCTTTGAAAATTGCCGGTAGAAAAAACAGATTGATTGCCATTGTGCGTGTGCGATACAAGATTGGGCGGGAAAAGTGAACTGTGGTGATTGGATACAGAGCCGGAAGCCATCAAAGTTAACCTGGAAGTGAGCCCGTACATTAAACGTAAAACAGAAAGATTGCGGAAAATATTTATCTCTTTATACGTTTCATCAAAAGCACGAACGCCTAAAACTCCTTTAGGAATTGTGCTTGCGGGAAGATTATTCGGAAATAGTTCCTGCGCGTTAATAAAATAAGTAAGTAAAGTAAAAACTATAATGAAAAGCCTTTTCATAATGTAACGTCATATGTTTTTTGAGCTTCGCATTTTACCGGGTTATTGTGTTTTGCTTTCCATTGTTTATATTCTTTTTGAGGGAGATATTTTTTTCCAATAAATTTTAAAATAACGTCGCCCGAAACAGATTGTGGTTTATCTGTAAAAAACCGGAATACATAACCGGATACCGAACAACAAAAATTATCGGATATGGAAACGGAAGTTTCGAAACTGAAAGAAGCCTGCAAATATCTTACTGAAAAGCCCGCATCAAAAACAGCCTGCGCAATTTTTTCAAAATTAACGAATGCATTGGGTTTAAAAGTTATTTTCCCTTCGGTATGTTCCAGATTCATCTCAACATCCTGCACAAAATCAAGTTTTCGTATACTCATCTCCACACTTCGTGAGCAAGCCGAACACGTTAATCCGTTTACACCTATTTGTACCCATTTTAATCCGGCACTTACCCGGAAGGAAATAAGTAAGAGGATAAAACAAAAATAAATTTTAAAATAAATTTTCATTATTACAAAAGTAAAAAACTAAAATGATTAGCAGACCATTTAAATCAGGTTAAACCACCGTTTAACATATTTAACAACTATTTCTTAGCCTTTTTACTGATGTTCTTTTTAGTACCCTTTTTTGCGGAAGCAGGAATTGCGGATTTAGGCGCTGTATATTCGGCCCCCACAATTTTAAATTCAACTCGACGGTTTTGCTGATAGACTTTTTCAAGGCAGGTCGCATCACCGTTACAACTTTTTATATTGGCATCTTCTTCGCCAAGCGCAAGCACTGCTATAATGCGTTTTCTTTTAATGCCGCTTTTTTCGAGAGCTGTCATAACCGAATTTGCCCTTTTTTGCGAAAGTTGTAAATTATATTCTTTACCCGAACGCGGATCGGTAAGCGCGGTAAGTTTTACTACAATGGATGCATCTACTTTCATTTTGGCAATATTTCTTTTTATTGCTTCTATGGCGTCTTTACGCAAATCAAATTTATTGGTATTAAAAAACACAGGCTCCAGTTTAATAGTTAAAACTTCTTTTTTGCTGCTGTCAATTTTCATTTTTGTTACATCCACGGTACCTTTAATAGCCATTTTTTCTTCGTTGGCTTTTACGAGGGGTTCAAAAAACACATCCACTACATGCGGACTGAACACATGCAATTCTTTGCTTATGCAATAATCTTTGCGACTTTCATCGGTTTCGGAATAAACAGCAACCTGCAGTGAAATTTTTTGCTTCCCTTCTTGTGGAAACTTTTTGAAAAAAAACAAAGTATCTCCCGCAGATGTAGTGTCATTTACTTTCCAGAAATAATTAAGGACGTTTCCGTTTTTAATTTTACTGTTAACGGCACTAAAACTCACCAAATCATTTATAAACACCGAATCGCGAAACGTAAAATCAAGGGGCACATCATCGCCGGGTTGGGAATTGTTTACCGAAACGCAATTTTCTCCGGCTTTATCAAAATAAAGTACATGATAAATATCCAAATCTCCATACCCCCCTTTGCGCGAAGAGGCGAGATAAGCTTCGCTTTCATTTTTATTCAACCAAAAATTAATATCATCGGCAGGCGAGTTAAAAGGTATGCCCATGTTTACCGGCTTTGAGATTGCTGTGTGCGAAATTTTTGTTTTGTAAATATCATAACCTCCGAAGCCGCTTAATCCCTTAGAGGAATAGTACAAAGTGTTTTCAGAAAAATTTAAAAACGGACTATCTTCATCCTCGCCCGTATTGATATCCTCTCCTAAATTTTCGGCTTCCGACCATTCGCCTTTTTCGGTTAAAACAGATTTGTATAAATCCTTTCCGCCGTAACCTCCAATTTTTGATGCGGAGAAATAAATTGTTTTTCCGTCGTTGCTTATGCAGGCGCTTCCTTCAAATTTTACAGCCGAGTTAACCGTTCCGGGTAAACGTACAGGACTCGTCCATTTTCCATCTTTCAATTCCGTTAAAAAAATCTGGTCGGCACGGTAAATGAGTAAATGCTCTCCGTTTGTCGACATGGCAATAACCGCGTCCTGATTTTCCGCACTCTCTAAAAATTTTACAGGAAAATTTGGTTTGAAAAAAGGCATGCCGCTTTCAAATTTACCGGTAAGGCGGTTTGCAATAAACATTTCGCCGTGCGATTTATCTTCCGGACCTTCTTTCTTATCGCCCAAAACAATATTTCTGCGTGCTGTATACATTAAGGTTGAATTTTCAGGATCAACCACCGGAGAAAACTCAGGATAGGCAGTATTAATTCCGTTACCCGGGTTTTTGATACGGTATTTGCTACTGCTTTTTGAAGGAGGATTTTTTATTCCATAATTGCAGTTTTCAATATTTCTTAACGCCTGGTTTTTTATTTGAGCGCCTTTTGCATTATTCGGCAACAGGGAAATTATTTTTTCGTAATAGGTTATTGCCGGTTTGTATTGGGAATCGTGATGCAGTGCCTGAGCAAAACCCATATACAATTCGGGAAGAAGTTCTTTTTTATTAATGCAGCGTACAGCGCGGTTTAAATAAAAAAGCGCGTGATCTTTATCATCAAAATATTGCACCAACAGTAATCCCAATTCCTGGTTAGCTTCAAAATTCAGGCTGTCTTTTTCAAGTACTTTTATGTAAAAACTTTTTCCTCCCTCGTAATCGCCGTTAAGCACCAAATGCGCTGCCTGCGGGAATTGTGCCGATACGCGAACCGAAAAAAACAAAACGACGGATATAAAAATAAAACGTACAAAAACATTTTTTGCCCTCATAAAATAAAATTGGGACAGCTATATTAAACAAATAATTGTAATTGAAAAAACGATAAGCTATAAACTGCCCGAAAAAGCAATTTAATCAATGAAAACAAGTGAAATTATTCTTTACGCTGAGCAATAAGGCCCATTTTATACAATTCCTCAAGGTACACACGTTTGCCCTTATATACGGCGGTAATAAACACATCTTTTTGGCCGGCAGCTTTTACTTTAGAGAGATGAAACTGTGCTTTAGGCAGCGTGAAAAAATCTCCGCCAATAGTAAAACGATAAATGCCGTCGTTTAAATAAAGTTTTTCAATACTGCCCAGGCCCGCTAAATGTTTGCCCGAGTAATTCTGAGGTTTACGATAAGCGGCTATCTGCACCCTGAAATATAAACCCTTTATCGGCTCATCCGGTTTGTATTTTTCTTCTTCAGGGTTCGGTTTTACAGTGTCTTTAACAGCAACAGATTGTTGGGGCAAAGTATCAAAATTTACATTGATGATTTGTTCTGTAAAAGCGGTTATATTTTGCGCATCCACAACATACGTGCGCTCGGGCATTTCCTTGTATTTAAAAGTTAATTTGTAACTATTTCCTGCGGTTAAATTCACAAGATAATTTCCTTTTTCCGCATTTGATTTTGCTCTTGTAAAAACCTGACCCTTGCCCGGAATTTCAACGGTTAAATCAGCATTAACAGGTTTATTATTTAATGTAACAACACCTTTTACCAAAGCGAGTACAGGTTCAAAACCCGGCATACCGGGTGTAACCATGTAAATATCCTGCAAGCCTTCTCCGTCCTCTTTTCCGGAAGCGTAATAGCCGTGTTTTCCGTCGGCAGAAAGTACGTAATAACTATCGCGGTCGGGCGAGTTGATAGGATAACCTAAATTTTCCGGAACGCTCCAGCTTGAATCAGCCGGGTTAAAGATTGTCCTGAAAATATCATAACTACCCATGCTGTTAAGCCCGCAAGAAGAATAAATTAGTGTACGTCCATCAGGGTGAATGAAGGGAGCGTCATCATCGTATTTGGTATTTATTTTATCTCCTAAGTTCTGCACATTACCCCAACTGCCGTCAGCAAAAAGAGTTGCTTTGTACAGATCTCTTCCGCCGTAGCCGCCTTTGCGGTCGCTTACAAAAAATAATGTTTTTCCGTCGGCCGACATAGAACAACTTCCTTCCCACGAAAGCATTTGATTTACATCGCCGCGCAATTCGCTTGCAACCGACCACGTTGATCCTTCTAAATGGCTTACGTATAAATCGCCGCCATTGCTGCGGTTATCTTTATAAATAAAAAGTGTTTGCCCGTCTGCTGATAACGAAACCGCCGCATCATGATCATTGGTATTAATAGTTGGCCCTATACTGTGTCCGCGTTGCCATTGTCCGTCCTTTTTATGAGTAATGTACACATCTTCGTAAAACATTCCGTATTTATCAGGTTCGTTAAAATAATTTTGCCTTCCGCCGATAGAAGAATCCCCGGTATAAGTATATACCATAGTTTCTTCATCCGAAGAAATAATCGGAACGTATTCGGAGGCCTCGGTATTTAAAGGTTTACCTATGTTTTGAATTTTAGCAGGAAGCGGGCTGGCCACTAAAATTTTAGCGTTGTTGCAATAATTTATAAGCAACGCAACTTCGTCGGTTTGTTTGGGAGAGAGTCTCTTGTTTTTTGTTTTATAAATTTCTATTTGCGCAAGAGCTTCATCAAATTTGTAATTCAGATGCATGGCACGTGCCAGTTCAAGATCAATGCCCTGTATTTTTTTATTTTTATCGTAGGCTTTTTGTAAAAGTTCAAGCGCAAGCGGATGTACATCACTACGTTCAAGCGCGCAAATACCGGTTATATATTGCAGGTAAGATTCGTCGGGGTGATTTTTATGAAGCTCCAGAAAAATAGGCAGCGCCAGTAATTTAAGATTATCGTCGTAAAAAGCTTGCGCTTTCTCCATCGAATCTTTTTCGGTTTTGCGCCATTTACGGGTGTTCAGGCTCTGCGAAAAAAGCCCGGTGAACGAAAAAAGCAAAATAAGGAGGATTAATTTTCTCATAATTAGGTTCCCCGAAACAGATAACCGGTTAAAGGGGCAGGCAAATATAATAAAACAGGTTTAAAATAAAGCCTGTATTCTATTAAATGCTAATTTTGCCTCTCTAATTAAGAGGATTAAATTTATGAGCATTTTAGTTATATTCAGGCACGGGCAATCGGTTTGGAATCTTGAAAATAAATTTACAGGCTGGGTGGATGTTGAGCTTACCCCGAAAGGAGTTGAAGAAGCAAAGGCTGCCGGAGAGAAACTGAAGTCATTTATCTTTGATGAAGGCTATACTTCTGATTTAAAAAGGGCTCAGAGTACCCTTAGCATAGCTTTGGAAGCCTGTGGAAAAAATAACATCACTATTACAAAAAATGCTGCCCTTAACGAACGCATGTATGGCGATTTGCAGGGATTGAATAAAGCCGAAACTGCGGCCAAATTTGGCGATGAGCAGGTAAAAATTTGGAGAAGAAGTTATGATATTGCCCCCCCGAACGGAGAAAGTTTAAAAGATACTGCTGCACGCGTGATACCTTATTTTGAAAAAGAAATTGCCCCAAAATTAAAAGCCGGAAAAAATATTGTTTTGGCCGCGCATGGAAACAGCTTAAGGGCACTTATTATGCATTTGGAAAAAATGACACCCGCGCAAATTTTAGAATTTGAAATCGGAACAGGCGTGCCACGTGTATACGAACTCAATAATGATTTAACGATTAAAAAAACCTATAACTTGTAAGCACAAAAAATTCAACTGAACAGGATGAAGCAGGAAATGGTTTCAAATAAAAGTAAAACAATAGCCGTTGATTTTGACGGCACTATTGTGGAACATGCCTACCCGCGTATCGGCAAGGAAATGCTTTTTGCTTTTGATACCTTAAAGGCTTTGCAACGCAAGGGGCATAAATTAATTTTATGGACTTTCCGTGACGGGCAAACACTGATTGAAGCGGTGGAATATTGTAAAATAAACGGCGTCGAATTTTACGCAGTAAATAAAAGTTATCCCGAAGAAGAATTTGATTTATCCATCAGTCGGAAAATAAACGCCGATTTATTTATTGACGACCGCAACGTAGGAGGTTTCCCCGGATGGAGTGCAATCTGGCAAATGTTACATCCCGAAGGCGGAGATTTCAGTCACCAGTTAAAGGATATGGAAGCTCATCATAATTTTAAGAAGAATGAATCTATTTTTAAAAAGCTGTTTGGAAAATGATTTATTTAAAAACGGCTGAAGAAATAGAATTGATGCGCCATGCTGCTTTGCTGGTTTCAAAAACATTGGGATTGGTGGGCGCTGAAATAAAAGAAGGTGTTACCTTAAAACATCTTGATAAAATTGCGGAAGAATTTATCCGCGATAACAAAGCAGTACCGGTATTCAAAGGATACAATGGTTTCCCGGCTTCTTTGTGTTTATCTATGAATGAAGCGGTGGTGCATGGAATTCCTGATGAAACTGTTTTGAAAAGCGGGGATATTATTTCGGTGGATTGCGGTGTGAAGAAAGATAGTTTTATCGGAGATCATGCTTATACTTTTTGCTGTGGGGAAATCCCGTCGGAAGTGAAACAGCTTATAAAAATTACGAAAGAATGTTTGTATTTGGGAATTGAACAGGCCAAAGTGGGGAATCGTATAGGAGATATAAGTTTTGCTGTACAACAACACGCGGAGAAACACGGTTACGGAGTGGTGCGCGAATTAGTAGGGCACGGACTTGGAAAAAATTTACACGAAAAACCGGAAGTGCCTAATTACGGAAAAAGAGGCAGCGGAACCAAAATACAAAACGGACTTACCATTGCCATTGAGCCCATGATTAATTTAGGGAAGAAAGAAGTTACTCAACTTAATGATGGCTGGACCATTGTTACCACAGATAGAAAACCAAGCGCGCATTTTGAACATGATGTTGCCATTGTAAACGGAAAAGCAGATATACTCAGCAGCTTTGCTTATGCGGAAGAATCCATGAATAAGAACGATTTTTTGGTAAAAATTTAATTCAAAAACTTTTTCAGTAATCAAATACGTGTTCTATCTTTACTTTATCTGAATTGAGTTTAAGAAGCAATTTATGTAAGTCTTTTACCCGCACCGCAAGTGCTACCCGTTTCGTGCCCGGATCAGAAGAAAGAGGTTGTGTAAACAGCTGTTGCGAATTTTCATAACATCTGCAATTATTAGCATCCACTAAAATAGTAAGTAAAATAGCAGAAGTATTGCCTGCTATTTCTTTAAATCGATAACCTTTACTTGCCATTTCTGAAGCAGCCGCATTAAATTTATCGTAACGAGGCAGGTTTACTAATTCTTCTGCAGAATCTTTTTCAATCAATACGGCTGTAGTAGGTAATGCTTCTTCGTAAACTGTTTGCGTGCCCATCTTTATCAGTTTTCCGTAAACTGTTTTTACAATAAGTTCGGAAGTAAGAATATATTTCCGTTCTAATTTTCTTAAAAAATTACTTCCGAAAAAAGAGGTCGACCACAGAGAGCCAAACCGACTTTTAAAATCAAATTCGTACCAGGGCTTGTTTTTTATAAAATCAACGTAGTCCCGTGTGTACTTTGTATTAAATTTATCTTCATCAGTAAGAACTTCGTGTGTGTCAGTAATTCTTCCGATAATTGTTTCGTACCATGCTTTGATTGAGTACTCTGCCGATGCACTTGTACCGATTACCCAAATCATAAAATGATAACCTTTGTTAGGGGGAAAATTATCTTTTATCTGGTCGTTCACAATTTTATAACTCTGCCATATTTGCGCTGTGTGACTCATGTATGGAAATGTACTTGCAGTATTTGTTTTAAAATAATTTGCCTGTTCTTCGGGGCTGAAAACCAAATACCACTCGGGAAAAGTTAAAAAAGTCTGATCGGCAAGACGGGTATCTTTTGAAGGTGTTGCCGGCTTTTTGTTTATAGTAAGCCACTCTTTTTTTAGTACTAATCCTTCTCCGGCTGCGAGCGTAGTTGGATTTCTTTTCTTGAAAAAGAAAATTCCCGCTGCAAACAATGCCGAACAAAGTGTAAATATCCTCAGCCTTTTCATTCTACTGTTTTATAAAAGCTATTAATGTATTATCCGATGGGTCTTTATCCTGCAAAATTCGCTCTCCTGTATCTTTAAACCCGTAAGTGCAAATAAGTTTACTCCATTCTTCAATAGATTTAAAGCATTTGAATTCTTTATGGTTAGTTTCCCAGGAAATATTCAAACCTAAATTAAAAACGGTGTGAACCAAAGAAACAAAAGTTGCCATTTCCTCTGTTTTTACATCGTGGTCGCGCATGATGAACAACCCGTCTTTTCGTAAAACTCTTTTTATAGAATTTATGTAGCCATCCAGTAATTCAAGCGGACAATGATGCAGGCCGATATTACAACTAATCAAATCAATGCTTTCACTTGGAATTTGAATTTCTGAAACAGGTTGGTATGTAAGATTGAAAAACTGCCCGATCTTTTTTATCCGGCCTCTTTCAAAAATGTCGGCCATGGAATTATTCGGCGCAATATCATTGGTGAGATAAATATTTCCTGAAAGAGAAACATGTTTTCTTAATTCACTGATGTATCTTCCTGTTGAGCCGATTTCCAAATAACCGTTTATGCTTGTTTTGTTTCCTAAAAGTTTCAGGGCTTGCCCTGCCATTTCTTTCTTTTGTTTTTTTAACGCCGGTAAAGCCAGGGTTAACTCAGAAAGAAAAGGTTTTATTTTTGGCAAGCCGCTTTGCACTACTTTGTAAATTTCTTCATCGTTGTTTTTTTCTTTTGCCACAGAATCTATCAGGTAATGAAATTTATCTTCGGGATACAAATGAAAAATTACTTGTAAAAAACGATACATTTTATCACTCATTACAGTGTCAGACATTATAGTTTTAAATTCGGAAATAGTAGTACTCATGTTTTTTATTTTAAATAATAAGTGTCCCAGATTACATTTCTGAATTTATATTCGGGGTCATATTTCTGTTTAAGTTCAAAAAGTTTTTTTGCATTCGGATAAGCCTTATGAAATTGCTCTTTTGTGGCGTGCGCCTGGTAAGGCAGGTAGTATGCTCCGTTAAATGATGTTGCGGCATCGATCAATTCACGTGTCCATACCGCGACTTTGTTTTTCTCCACTTCATCTGTATTTTGTTTGTACCAGACAACAAAGGCAAAAACTTCTTCACGTGCCCAGGCCATTAACGATCCACAGTCGGGTAAGGCGTGTCTTACAGAAACGTTTATTACGTTTATATTATGGCGGATAAATATTTCGGACATCAGAACTAAGAAAGCATCAAATCGTTTTACTGGAACAAAATATTCCTGTAGCACATAAGTGCTGTTTTTTCTTGATTCGGGTTCCAACTCCGCTACATCATATCCTGCCTCGTAATTTCTCCAATGAATTTTCGTTTTTAAATAAACTAATGGTTCAATGATATGTTCCCTTCTCCATTTACCGAATTTACTTTTGCTGAAAGCATTGATAAAATATCTTTCTAACGGATAAGCAGCAGCTAACGGCATTAAGCGGGTTTTTTCTGTTGGTTTTTTATTTGTTTTGATCCAACTTACAGCGCGCACATTTTTATACTGTGGCGGATAAACATCCCCGTTATGAAAAATCACATCTTTATTGTCTCTTACATTTTTACTGAAGAACCCCGCATATTCTTCGCGCTTCATTTTTGCGTGAACTCTTTTTACAGCAACATTTTCTTCCAACTCAAATTCAACGCATGCAATAACTGCAATAGCATTGTAACAACCAATGCATGCAAAAAATAATTCAGGTTTAATTTCTTTGGACGCATGAACGAGCTCTCCGTTTGCTAAAACAATATCTAACGATTTAACGGATAATATCAACGGGCCCAAGCCAATGTATCTTCCGTGGACATTTACGCTCAATGAACCCCCCACAGTGAAATTAGCATAGGTTTGCATGATTTTTACACTGAGATTATGCGCATCAATATAATGTTGAATATCACACCATCTTATGCCCGCCTCAACTTTTATAATTTTTTTTTCGGCGGAAAATTCCAACACCTTATTCAATTTGCGCATATCTATGTGCAGGCTGTGCGCACTTGCTGTTTGTCCGCCCATACTAAAGCGCCCTCCGCCAATTGAAACAGGCTTATCAGAATTTTTAATACTATTTTGCAATTCTTCAATAGTGTCGGGCGTTTCAACTTTTGTAACAAGAACAGGATTAAGCTGCGTTACATCATTAACAATACGCTCATCGCTTTTTAAGTGAGGTATTTTTTCGGCATCTTTGTTTTTAAAATAATCTGAAGTAGTACCGGGAACTGAGCCAAATCTGGTTGCAATTTTTTTACCCTTCTTAAATCCCAATAAATAAAAAAGAATCAGCGGACCTAAAACGGGGATAGTTATTAAAAAAAACCAATAACCTGAAAAATTTATATCGTGAAGTCTTTTTGTAGCCGTGGCAATCAGTGCCCAGAAAAGTAAAGGATAAATAAAATAGGTAGAAGAGTAAGAAAAAAGGGATTCAAATAAATTAAAAAGAACATAAAAACTTGTCCATATAAAAAGAGAAACCGTCCAATAGGTCAGCCGTGGGATACGGCCCCTGTTTGTAAACAGCAAATAACTTAAGGGTAATTTATCTTTAACGGCCATTTACAATTACTGGGATAATCTTTAAAGATAGAAACAAATTTTTTGCGCTTTAAAGCAAATAAATTTCCCTCAAACCGGCCCGTATTTATTTCACTTCAATCTTAAATAATTTATCCTTGGCCACTTTTTTTACCGTGGCGTTGTGGTAAAGCATTTTACTGATGGCGCCGTATGGCGAACTGATTACTTCATCTTTTTCGGTAATTCCTTCTGTAACCTGTATGTATTCGTTATCCTGAATGCCGGTTTTTACAAAAATTATTTTTGCCTTCCCATCGCGTAATACAAAAATACAAGGGCGGGGTTTTTTCTCTTTTTCTTCTTCCTTCTTATCTTTTTTATCATTGTTTACTTCCACTTTTACACCTTCATCATCGCCGCCCGAGGGTTTAGTTTCGGCGATAGCGCCAACAGGTTTCTGCATAGAATCCGTACGTGTAGTTACAGCCTGAATAGGAATTGACAGTACATTTTTTTCTTTGCGGGTTAAAATTTCTACCGAAGCACTCATGCCCGGGCGAAAAACAACAGGGTTTTTATCAGTAATTAAATCTATATATGATTCGCGCAGCACACGTATTTTTACGGTGTAATTGGTAACCTGGTCGGCATTTAAGCCGGTAGTGTTTGCCGAGTTGGCCACTTCAGTAACAATTCCTTTAAATTTTCTGTCGTTGTATGCATCCACTTCAATCAGCGATGTATCTTTTAAATGTACACGAATAATATCGTTTTCGTTTACATCCACATTCACTTCCATTTCATTTAAATCTGCCAGGCGCATAATTTCTGTTCCTTCCATTGTAGCAGTTCCAACCACGCGTTCGCCCAATTTTTTATTAAGTTTGGAAACAGTTGCATCAACAGGTGCGTAAATAAACGTTTTTGCCAAATTTGTGGTTGCTTCTTTCATTGACGCCTGCACGCTGCTGATGTTGTATTCGGCACCCTTCACACTTTCTTCCAAAGCTTTTATCTGTGCTTTCGCGCTTTCGTATTGCGCTTTACTCGCGTCATAATCCTGTTGAGAAATTACCTGCTGGTCGAATAATTTTTTGTTGCGACTGAAATTCGCTTCAGCATTCGCAAAATTGGCCTTGCTCTGTTCTAATTGCGCCATCATATTTTGCATGCTCGCTTTAGTGCTGTTAACGGTTGCGTTGGCACGGTCTAAGGCAGATTCATAAATATCCGGCTTAATGCGGCAAAGCAAAGCACCTTTTTTTACGCGGTCACCCTCTTTCACAAAAAGCTCCACAATTTCTCCTGATACATCTGAACTTATTTTTACTTCGGTTTCGGGTTGTATTTTTCCGTTGGCGCTTACAATTTCAGTAATATTTCTCAGCTTGGGCATTTCGGTGCTTATTTCAATGCCGTTATCGCCCGAGCAGGTTTTAAGAGCTACAATAATTAAGACCAGTAAAACAGCGCCTATAATAATCCAGACAAATCTTTTCATATTTGCTTTTCAATTTTTGTATTTTACGATTTATTTATTGTGATTGTATTTTCTAAATCGTTAATTTTTTATTTTAAAATGTGAGGGGTTTGCCCTGGTAATAATCTAAAACTTTCAGTTTAAAAATAAAGTCAAACTTGGCATTCAGTAAATCAGCCTGCGCTTTAAGCACACGATTTTTTGCATTGTTATAATCAAAAGCACTGACACTGCCGGCATTAAATTTTTGCTCGGCATAAGTAAACGATTGTTGCGATGCTTCAAGCGCGGTTTTTGCGGAAGCATATTTATTCAAAGCTCCTTTAGCATCGGCATAAGCCTGCACAATGGTTTTAAATAATTGTTGCCGTGCAATATCGTATGAGTATTTACTGTTAAGTACCTGTAATTTAGCCTGCTTTATGCTGGTATAATTGGTAAGGCCGTTAAAGAGAGGTATATTTAAAGAAAAGCCCACACTTTTGTTAACGTTGTTGCTGAATTGCGTACTCCACGGAGTAGCTTTTGTATTTACATGATAAGTAGGAGTATATACCGTATCAAATTTACTGGTAATGCCCGTTGCCTGGAAACCACTTAGGGTTGGTTGTCCTATAATATCTTTGGCCAACCCGGAGTAACCGGTACCGATTGTCCCCGTAAAATTAAAGGTAGGACTCACACGTCCTTTCGCTACCGCAAGATTTTTTTCGGAACTGATTAAAGAATATTCCGCGCTTTTTATTTTGTGTTGGTTTTTAAGCGCTGTTTCGTAAATGTATTGCGGATTGTAAGCAGCCAAATCGGAAGCAACAATATCAAGAGCCGGCTTTTCAATATTAAACGAGTTCAACGAATCAAGATATAAAAGTTGTTTTAAAGAGAGCATTGCCAAACTATAATTGTTCTGCGCGGTAGTATAGGTATATTCGTCATTTGCAAGAGTTGCTTTTATATCAAATACATTGCTTATGGCAAGAGAACCCGCGTCGGCCAATTTCTGCGTACGTTCTAATTGTAATTTACTGATGTTAACTTGTTGCAGCGCTACATTAGCCAGTTCATTTGTATAAACAACCTGTAAAAAAGCCGTTGCCACGTTAAGCGCCATATCGTTTTTTTGTTGTTCAAAAGTTTCTTTGGATGCAAGGTACAGGTATTGATTTTTTTTAACGTTGTTGTATTGAGTCATCCCGCTCCACAAAGTTATTTGTGTTTGCGCGTAAAAGTTTTCAGATAAAACAGTTGTGTTCGCAAACGTATTAGTATAGCGGTCAATGGTGCGCCCGATGTTATACGTATGGTTGGCTCCCGCGTTTAAAGAAGGAAGTATATTTGCTTTGCTTTGCAAAAGAGTGAGGTCATTTATCTCGGTGGTTATCTCGCTCTGTTTTAAACTTAAGTTATTTTTTAAAGCATAATCAATACACTGTTGCAGGTTCCAATTGGTTTGAGCAAAGGCAGAGACAAATAAAAAGGGTAGGATAAATACAATCTTTTTCATAGTTATTTAAACGGAACACAAATTTACACAGAAGATTGATACAAAATATCCCCCTTTTGGAGATGCGGGAGATTTCGGGGCTAAAAGGCTGCTAATTATGTTTACAAGTTTTTATATCACAATAATATAGCTGAAAAACTCGTTCTACTTTTGTACAATTATGAAAAAAGGCTGTCTGCTATATTGCTTATTGCTAACTGTATACTGTTACGGCCAGCCAAAATACGAGTATTGGGACGCGGATAAGAAAAATGTAAAAAGCGAGGATAATTACAAAAAGGGTATAGCCCACGGCAAAACCGCCGAATGGTATAAAAACGGGAAACTTCGTAAAATAGGTTGGTATAAAAATGGCAAACAGGACAGCACCTGGAAATTTTTCTATGAAGACGGCGGTGTAAAAGCAATAGAGAAGTATGTAAACGGATGGAAGCACGGGCATAACCTTTACTATTACGAAAACGGCAAACTTTCAACCGAAAATGTTTTTAAAGACGGGCGCCCGGATAGTGCATGGACCTCTTATTATCCGGACGGAACCCCAAGAAGTATTGAACGATTTTCTTATGGCAAGCCTCAGGGAGAGTGGAAGTATTTTTTCGATAACGGAAAACCACAAAGCATAGGTTTTTTTGAAAACGGAAGAAAAAGTGGCCCGCTTACTAATTATTACAGAAGTGGAAGTGTTCAGTCTCAACAAAATTTTTGTAAAGATGTTCCTTGCGGTAAATGGGCAGAGTTTTACGAAAAAGGTAAAATAATGCTTGAAAAAGAATATCGCGACAGTATTGAGTATTTAATGAATTTATGGAACGAAGAAGAAAAACAACCCATTAAAAACGGCAGCGGCATTCTTACCGTGGCCGGCGATAACGGAAAATTAAAAGCACAAGGTCCGTACGAAGGAGGTTTGCGTAACGGAGTTTGGAAATTTTACTACGATAATTTGCAGATAGAATATTCTACTACCTACAAAGACGGAAAAATAAACGGCCCTTACAAAGCCTGGTACGAAGACGGAAAAATAAAATCGGAAGGATTTTATCGGGATGGAAAAAAAGACAGCTTGTGGGGTTTTTACCTGCAAAAAGGCGGAAAAGAAATGCAGGGTACGTTTAAAAACAATTTACGCGAAGGAATCTGGACGTATTATTTTGATGACGGAAAAAAAGAAAGCGAAGGAAATTTTGCAGACGATAAACAAAACGGCACCTGGAAATACTGGTACAAAACAGGCGAACTTTGGAAACAGGGTGATTTTGAAAATAACATAAAAAGCGGAATATGGACCACCTGGTTTGAAAGTGGAAAAAAATCGCAGGAAGGAAATTATCTAAAGGGAAAATCGGATGGCGTTTGGCAGGCATGGTGGGATAATGGCCAGTTAAAAGACAAGGGTGCTTACAAAAAAGGCCTGATGGATGGTTTGTGGGAGGGGTATTTTAAAGAAGGCAAACCAAGCTATCTTGGAGAATATAAAGATGATAAAAAAGACGGGCACTGGCAATATTGGTTTGAAAAAAACGGGAAAATAAAAGAAGATATGTATTATGTAATAGGGTTTAAGCACGGAAAATATATTTTGTATACCGAGTATGGATTTATTGACAGTAAAGGAAAATACAACAAAGGCAAACAAACCGGTACCTGGGAATATTATTTTGAAACGGGAGGAATTAACCGCAAACAGAATTTTAAAAACGGAAGGTTATCAGGGAAGAGTATGATTTGGTATTCAAACGGAAAGATACAGTGTATCATGTACTATAAAATTGTAAAAGATAAACGCAAAGGTCACGAGCAAAGCATACCAACCGGTACCTGGATTTATTACGATAAAAACGGAGAGGAAATGAATCGCGTGCAGCATTAATCGTGTTAAGATTAAAACTTTTCAATTTCATCCAACTTCCTTAAGTCAACCGTTACTTTATTGCCTCGCTGGGTGCGTTGTAAAGGTTTGAATTTGGCATTCTCAATTAACTCGTGTCCTTTGTAGGAAGTGCGCGAATAAACAGTATCCGAGTAGGTATCGTTAATAGCCTTAAACAAAATCATAAACTCGGCATCGGCTTTGATTAAATCTTCGGCGGTTAATTTATACATCGGGCTTTTATCGTCAATAGGATGGACGATGGTCCAGCTTAATGCCATAAAACTTATTTTTTCTACTTCTAAGGTCAACGGTAAAAATTCGCGTTGATTTGTCTCTAAATTATTTTTTACAAGAATAAGTTTTACTTCGGTTTCAATCAATTCATTTTGTGTGGTATTTGCCATGCGGAACATAAAACCGGTTATATCCTCGTAAGGAGCAATAAGACAATGTTTGCTGTAACGTATATGCGCTTTTGGGCGAGAAAACCTTCCGTACAAAACACCGGTTGCCAGAGCAAAACCCAGTAAGCCAAACATAGATTCAATTGCGGCGATGGCGCTTACAAGGGTACTTTTAGGATAAACATATCCGTAACCAACGGTTGTAATAGTTTGAGCGCTGAAAAAAAATAATTCGACAAAGTCGTGGGGTTCGTTCGTATGAGTAAGATTGCCGAAATTTTCGTAGCCTGCCATATAATAAAGGCTGGCAAAAAGAACGTTCGCGCAAAAATAGCCGAGTAGTACAAGCAGTACAAAACGTTTCCAGCTCATGGTAATAAGTGAGTGGTACATGTCTATCCGCCCCAAAAAGTCTCCATCGAGGCGGCGGATATTTACAGAACCGTCCTTATTTAAAAAGCGTGTATGCTTATTATAATTATTTGAACCGAAGCCGAGGCCTGCCTGCTCGTTGGTTTTATTTTTTTCTTTTTTAGCCACTAATAATTTTTTTTACAAAAGCAGTAAAGAAATCTTCGCGTTTTTGCGGTGGAAATTAAAAAATTTCCTTAGCTACACGGCGCGTAGTTTCAGAAGTCCCCATGGTATAAAAATGCAAACAGGGCACATTTTCTTTTACTAATTCTTTGCATTGCTGAATCGCCCATTTAATACCCGCTTCTTTAACCTGTTTATCGTCTTTGCATTTTTCTACTTCCTTATATAAATCAATGGGAATATCCATGTGAAATATTTTGGGTAAACCGCTAAGTTGTTTTTTCTGCGTAATCATTTTTAAACCCGGAATAATCGGCACATTGATTCCGTTATCACGGCAATTTTTTACAAATTCAAAATATTTTTTATTGTCAAAAAACATTTGCGTTACAATGTATTCGGCGCCGCCGTCTACTTTTGCTTTTAAGTGCTTTAAATCGCTGTACATGTTGGGTGCTTCAAAATGTTTTTCGGGATAGCCCGCAATGCCAATGCAAAAATTAGTAGGCTCGGCATCTTTCATTTCTTCGTCTATATATTTGCCGTTATTCATTTCGTTAATTTGCATTACCAAATCAAGCGCGTAATGATGCCCCCCGGGCTCTGGGACAAAAGCAGGTTCGGTTTTAATAGAGTCGCCACGCAGCGCAAGTACATTGTCTATTCCTAAAAACTGTAAATCAATTAAGGCGTTTTCAGTTTCTTCCCTGGTGAAACCTCCGCAGATGATATGTGGTACTGCATCAACATTGTATTTATTCATAATGGCGGCGCATATCCCAACTGTACCGGGACGTTTACGAATAGAAACTTTTTCAAGATAACCGCCTTCACGTTTTTTATAAACGTATTCCTCGCGGTGGTAAGTAACATCCACAAATACAGGCTTAAATTCCATTAAAGGGTCTATCGAATCGTAAATAGATTGTATGCTCTTGCCTTTCAGGGGAGGAAGAATTTCAATAGAAAATAAAGTACCTTTGTTGTGTTTTAATTTTTCGGTCAGTTTCATACCTTTTTAATATAAGGTGCGAAGGTACGAACTAAGTAACTAATCAGAAAATAATAGAAAATCATCCACCTTTCCGGGCCTTTATTAAAATTTAATAGCAGCCTGTACTATAAAAGTACGTTGCGGCTCTAAATAACCGGGGCGCGACATAAACTCTACGTTAAAAATGTTATTTATTAAAAACGAAAGTTTTAAGTGTTGGCTAACCTGGTAACTCATTCTGAAATCATTTACCCAATTGCCTTGGTTATGTGTTTGGCGGTATTTTTTTAAACCCGGAAGCACGTAAAGAAAGGAGCTGTTATAAAAACTGGTATTGGGATTAAGAATGTCGTAAATCATCGGTTTTTCAAAACGATTATCTATGTTTTGCATAAAGCTGCTGAAGCGAGTACTCCATCCAACAGAAAAGCCATGCCAGGTAAGTTGTATGTCGTTTTTAAATAACGTTTTATTACGGTAACGCAACACATTACTGATAACAGTTCCGTTTGTATCTACCTTCGGATTAAAATCGGGATTAATTGGGTTTGTATATGTGTAACCCGTAAGCAGGTTTACCTGCACAGGGCCGATTTTCCCGGTTCCGGTAACGGAAATATCCACACCGGTGATATCTGCCCTGCCAATGTTTCGCGACTGAAATCCTACGTGTTTTAAAAGTTCGGCAACAGGATTTGGGGTAGAATAGATATAGGCTTTCTTGCCGATAGTATCATACTCAAACACAAAGTCAATCATGTTATAATAATGTGTTACAAATCCCGCCACATCCACAAAGCCCTGAAAATTTGAAACTTTAAATCCGTGTTTTATTCCTAACTCAGCACTCCATCCTTTTTCGGGTTGCAAATTAGGGTTTGGAAATAAATTTAAGGAACTTACATAAGTAGAAATATATTTTTCGGCTACGGAAGGGAAACGATAACCCTGCCCGAACGAAGCACGAATGAAAGAATACTCCAATAATTGATAATTCAATCCTGCTCTGAATACGGGCTGCACAGGTAAATTATTTTTCTTTGCTTCTTTTAAAAAGAAAAATCCTCCACGTGTTTCCGCTGTATCTACTTTATAATATTCTGCACGGGCACCAACTGATGCTGTTAAGCGGTTAAAGAATCTCTTATCGGCCTGCACATACATGGCAATATTTCTTCCGTTATGATAACCATACAAGGAACTTGATATAACTTTTTGTTCCATCTCTACCAGACCACTTGTTACATTTAATTGTCCTGCAAAACGTTTTTGCCATTGAAGCTCGCGGTAATTAAGTATTGCCCTCGAATCCTGATTTTTATCATTGTGATTATCGGTAACAAAAGTGCGTGTACGCAAACTAAAACGCCCCAACTTTTCATTTGTGTAAGTAATGTAAGGGTCGAGATTCTTTTTCATGTTATCGTATTTCTGAATAGAAGTGGGTTTCCCTGCACTATCGGCAGGATTAAGTGCAAGCGAGTCATTTTTCCAGACAAAAAATAAACCGCCTTTATCGTCCATGATAGTTCCGTTTAAACCAATGCTGAGTCCGCGGATATTTTTGAAATTATAGCGAAGGTTCATATTGGCACGAACGCGTTGCTCGTTGGCGTATTGCCTGTAGCCGTCATCATTAAATAATTGCCCGCCGAAGACGGCATCCAACTGTCCGAATTTTTGCGCATGCGAAAAAGTAGTTCCCTGGTATCCGGGATTCGATTGATTACTTTTTTTCCACCAGGCCCATGCCTGCTCTTTCGGGTTTCCGTAAATACCGGTATAAGAAATAATTTGTGTTTCGGGTTTATCGCGGGCGTATTTGGTGCGCATATTGATTACCCCGTTTAATGCGGATGAACCGAACAGCGCGGAAGAAGCTCCTTTTATTACTTCTACCTGTTCCATATTTTCAATCGGAACATAATTCCATTTAATATCTCCCGCATCTGCACTTATCATCGGCATTTCATCTACCAACATCATTACACGGCTTCCCGCACCGTAGCTGTATCCGCTACCGCCACGTATACTTACCTGGCTGTCGGTAACATAAACACTGGGCACCTGGTTCATAATCTGGTCGAGCTGTGCTACACATTTACTTTGTAAAAGTTCAGGTTTAATAACTTCCATCGAAACGGTTACGTCAGAAAGTTTTTGTTCGTATTTGCCCGCGGAGATAACGACCTCGTCAAGCATTTGGTTAGAAAGTTCAAGCTCTATATTTATAACAAGCGTATCGTTTTCTTTCAATTCAATTTCTTTGCGGTAGGTTTTGTAACCGGCCATGCTGCCCATAAAAATTTGTTTACCGGGAGTGGTTACCAGTAAAAAGTCGCCATCAACAGAAGTAATAGCGGTCTTATTTCCGCCGGAAACAATTACGCCGGGTATAGTTTCTTTGGTATTTTTATCGCTTACCTTTCCCTTAATTACAGTTTGTGCAAAAAAATTATGTGTGCAAAAAAAGGAGCAGATAAAAAGAAGTAAATTTCTAATCATGCAATTTCTTGGTTACTTTTGTAGGCACAATATAAGAATTTTTTTACTTGGCAAACAACGAACTTATATACAGAATTGCTTTAACGCAAATGACGGGCATCGGTGATGTGATTGCTAAAAACCTTTTGGCCTATTGCGGAAGTGCGGGCGCTGTTTTTAAAGCGAAGAAAACGGAACTTCTGAAAATTCCTCACGTAGGAGAAATTGTTGCCGGTATTGTTTTAAGAAACCAAAATAATCCTGAAATTTTTAAACGCGTTGAAAAAGAAATAGAATTCATTGAAAAGAAAAAGGTAAAACCACTTTTTTTTACCGATATTGATTACCCGAATAAATTAAAACACTGCAACGATGCGCCCATCATGCTTTTTTATAAAGGTACTGCCGATTTAAACCAACAAAAAATTGTAGGGGTGGTCGGCACGCGTACGCCAACAGATTACGGCCGATCACAAACCGAAAAATTAATTGCCGGATTAAAGGAATTGAATGTTTTAATTGTCAGCGGACTTGCTTACGGAATTGATACTTATGCACACAAAGCTTCTATAGTAAACGGAATGGAAACCATCGGAGTTTTAGCTCACGGGCTTGATGAATTATATCCTGCAACCAATAGTACACTGGCGCATAAAATGCTTAAACAGGGTGGGTTGCTTACTGAGTTTTTAACGGATACAAATCCGGATAAAGAAAATTTTCCGAAACGTAATCGTATTGTGGCCGGCATGTGCGATGCTATTGTTGTAATCGAGTCAAAGAAAACCGGCGGCGCTTTAATTACAGCGGATATTGCTGCGGGATATAGTCGTGATGTATTTGCATTTCCCGGAAAGAGCGGTGACGAATGCTCAGAGGGCTGCAACAAAATTATTAAACAAAACAAAGCCGCTTTAATTGAAAACGCGGAAGATCTGATATACGCCATGTGTTGGGAGCAAACACAAAAAGTGAAAGCGAAAAAGCAAGTTGAGCTTCCCGTTAATTTATCGAATGAAGAAAATCAAATTGTAAATCTTTTAAAAGATATACAAGCCATGCATGTGGATGAAATCTGCAGCAAACTGCAATTAACCCCGGGCAAAGCATCGGGATTATTGTTGCAATTAGAATTTAGTAATATTGTAAAATCTTTACCGGGTAAATTATATACCATCAATTAAAAATGGCAGCAGATAATATCATAAGAACAGATGTAAAAGAGCAGGTTTCTGTTTTGCAGCGTTATACAAAAGAGGCTTACGAATTTGGTATTGACTATGCGCCGAAATTAGTTATTGCCCTGTTTGTTTTAATTATAGGTTTCTGGATGATTAAACAATTAGGAAAATTTTCTGAGCGCTCGATGAAACGCCGTTCGGTGGATATTTCTTTACGTACTTTTTTAAGAAGCCTTTTGGGTATCGGATTAAAAATTATTTTGCTGATTACCGTTGCGGGAATGCTGGGTATACAAACTACCTCACTGGTAACTATATTGGGTGCCGCGGGACTTGCAATAGGTTTGGCTTTGCAGGGAAGTTTATCAAATTTTGCGGGTGGAGTTTTAGTATTGGTATTTAAACCTTATAAAGTTGGAGATACCATTGAGGCACTCGGGCAAAAAGGCGAAGTAAAAGAAATACAAATATTCAATACCATTTTACTTACAGCCGAGAACCGCACGGTTATTTTACCCAATGGTTCTGTGTCAAACAGTTTAATTGTAAACCAAAGTAAGCAAGGGGCTTTGCGCGCGGCTTTTGAAGTAAACATCAGTAATGAATTTGAGGCGGAGCGTGTGCGGAAAATTATTTTAGAAATAATAAACAGCGATAAACGCGTGCTTAATACTCCTGTAGCACCAAATGTAATAAGTACGAAAATAATTACCGGAGGTTATATCTTGCAGGCCCGTTTTTTTACTGCGGAGATTGACAATACCCCCACCTTAGCCGATATTATTGAACAAGTGCATAAGGAATTTATAAAGCGTGGCATAGGTGAGCCTACTCCTAAAATGATTGTTTACAAGGATTAATTTCATCTCCGCTTTTTAGCAGGGGCTAAGACACAAAGAAATTTCATATCTTTGCAAAATAAATGTCACACAAGAAAAATATATTTTTCCTTCCGATGAACCCGCCCCGTTTGGGGTAATAGCTTTTTCTTGCCTTTAGAGGCATCTTTTATTTAATCAAAATTTTAGTAATCGCCACGTATCACTGTAGTAAATTTCTCATCTGTGGAATCTACGTTCCCGATAACTATCGGGGCCGTGGCAAAAAAATAATAAACATGAAAATTACAATCATTGGCTGCGGCAATATGGGATTAATATACGCCCACGCCTTTTTAAAATACAACATCGTTTCTAAAAGCGAATTGTTGCTGGTAGAAAAAAACGAGAAACGAAAAGAAGAATTAAAAAAGCTGGACATTGGTAAGGTAGTAGTCCCGGCAGACGGAGTTATAAAAAAAAGCGATGTTATTATACTTGCGGTTAAACCTCAGGATTTTTCGAAATTGACTTACGATTTAAAAAGTGTGCTCAATAAAGAAACCATTGTAGTAAGTATTATGGCAGGAATTAATATTTCTTTTTTGCAGGAAAAATTAAATCACGACAGGATTATACGCGCGATGCCAAACTCGCCTGTAGAAATAGGCATGGGCATCACCGCTTATTGTTTAAGCACAAGTGTAAATACAGAACAGGTACGCAAGGCAAAAAATTTATTGTCGACCACTGGACGCACGCTTTATTTAGAAGATGAAAAACTGATGGACGCAGTAACAGCGGTTAGTGGCAGCGGCCCCGCGTACTTTTTTTATTTTGTGCAGCAATTGGTTGAGGCCGGAAAAAAAATGGGCTTTGATGAAAGCACGGCTTCTTTATTGGTAAAACAAACCATGCTGGGCTCTTTTCATTTATTAAACAGTGCGGGCAAACCTTTGGATGAACTAATAAATGCAGTTGCCTCTAAAGGCGGCACTACTGAAGCCGCACTTACAACATTTGAAAAACACGAAGTAGGAAAATATTTGCAGGAAGGATTGTTGAACGCAAAAAAAAGAGGCAAAGAGTTGGCGGAGATTGCGAGTAAGTAGTTTTTATTTCTCGCAAACACGAGGAGAATACAATGTGTTATATTTACGTTAGGGATGGAGCGCCTGTTTGAGCTCTTTTTGTCAGACATTTCGTAAGCGTCTCGACTCCGCCCGACGTGACAGTATTTTGTTAAACAGAAGATGGCAAAAAAGCGAGTAGCGACAGCCCGGCCCCGCGAATAATTAT
>DATMMV010000125.1:0-46679 GCA_035569635.1 Bacteroidia bacterium
TATAATTGATTACCGTTATTATCATACTTCACTAAAAACACTTCACTACCTACCTGGTAACCGGTAACATAAAGATTCCCGCTGGCATCTTTAACGCTTTTTACTGGATAATCATCTGATGATGAATTGCCGTTAATAGATCTTTCCCATTGCATCCCCGGTGTTTGACCGAACGCAGGCATAACAAGTATTGATAAATATAAAAGTATTTTTTTCATGACTGAAAATTTAAAATTTACATCAAATGTAAACAGTTTTTTGACACGACATATAAGCGAAAACACGTAGTATTTATTTACCCATGCAGAGCAAATGAAGATGAACTTTTAAATTTACCTTCGATTTAAGCAATCAATTTTTTCAAAAAAATTTCTACGACTGGTGTTGTGACGTTTTTTTTTATACTTTAGAGGAGCTGAAAATTCAGAAAGCAGAGTGTTTACGATTAAACCCTATTTAAACTAAATAATAGGATATAATTATAAACAACTGATTTACAGTATAATATCAGTTTAAATTCCGCTCAGTCTGACACCTGATTATAAACTAAAGATATAAAGTGCTAAAGCGTTTTTTCGATATAATTTGTTCTCTACTTGGAATTATAATTCTTTCTCCATTTTTAATTTTAATTTCTTTGTTAGTTCTTTTTGGCTCTACGGGTGGGATATTTTACATACAAACCCGCGTAGGTAAAAACGGAAAGGATTTTTTTTTGTTTAAATTCCGGACCATGCATACCGGCTCTGATAAAAAAGGGTTACTTACTGTTGGCGCACGCGATAGTCGCATAACGAGAACAGGATTTTTTTTACGGAAATATAAATTGGATGAATTACCGCAATTGTTTAATGTGCTATTCGGTAGTATGAGTTTAGTTGGTCCGCGTCCTGAGGTGCGAAAATATGTAGAGATATATAACGATGAGCAGAAAAAAGTACTGGGTGTTAAACCCGGTATTACTGATTATGCTTCAATCGAATATGTTAACGAAAATGAAATTCTTGCAAAATCGGAAAACCCCGAAGAAACGTACATCAGAGAAATTATGCCGGACAAACTGCAGCTTAATTTAAAATATATTCGCGAAAAAAGTTTCTTAACAGACCTGAAAATTATTTTCAGAACGCTGACCAAAATATTCGGTTAAGAGTTTAATTTGTATTTAACTTTCGGAAATAAAAAACCCCCTCCACGATTGAAAAGGGGGTTTAATATAGGTTTGAAAATTATTGTTTTACTAACCGGCTTACCGCTTTTTTATTGGTGCCGCTTATTTCAACCAGATAAACACCTTTGCTGAATTGTGAGAGGTCGTAATTCATCTCGTAATTTTCTTTTCCGCTTAAAGCATCTTTCAGCACTACGTTGCCCAACATGTCGTAAATAACTAAATTGTTTTTCTCGTTAGCATTTAAACCATATAGGTTAATACTTACCTGTTCATTAGCCGGATTAGGAACCAATTGCATCGCAATGGTATTGTTAGATGCTGTTGCAATACCTGTGCTGCCCGCAGTAATAGTAAAATCCTTATGGCTGATATCGAAGAAGATATTTCCTACACTCTCTACTTTAATACGGCAAGTGCTGATGGTTGCGGTAACGGTTGGAACGGTTACCAATTGGCTTCCGCTGTTTGCAACATTTGGCATTAACATAGTCCATGTTGAACCGCTGTCATATGAAATTAAAATGTTTACGTTAGCACAGTTTATGGGTGCCCCGGTTGTTCCGTTAACGGCCCACGTAATTGTTTGGTTACCGGCGCTTGCCCATGTAATACCTGTTGCATTAGGGTAAGTAATAGCTAAAGGGCCGGCTGTTGAACTTACAGTAACCGTTGTTAAAGCATAACAAACTCCGCCGCCACCCATCTTATTATCACGGGCAATTAAACGGAAATTTAAAGTTTGTTGCGTGGTTGGTAAAAATTCCCCGATTGTGGTGGTATATGTTCCGCTTTGTACAACACTCAGTTTAGGAAACATTCTGCTTGGTATTGAAACAGGGTTATAACTTCTGAAGAATGGTTTTGCGCCAGAATTCCAGGCTCCGGCTGAATTGTTATTATCAATTTCTTCCCACTGATAAGTTAAGGGGTCGCCATCCTGATCAGTAGCAGAACCTGTTAATATAAAAGGTGTTGATTTCGGAACTGTATAATTTGCAGAACCTGTAACAACGGGGGCATGGTTACCGCTGTTGGTAGTAACGGGGCATGTATTACCTGAACCCGAATTAGTATAAGCCACAATCTCATCATAACTAATAGTGTGAAAATACGGAATACTGTGCGCGGAATCATCGTCTGTACCGCAAATACCGGCATAAGCCATTACGGTAATACCACTTCCGGGTTCAACCATGGTGCCCGGATTATAATTCCCGCTGCAAGAACCGAGGGTTGATCGAAAGGTATGATTACCTCCGAAATTATGCCCCATTTCGTGAGCTACGTAATCAATATCATAACCATCACCTGTTGGTGTAGGACTTCCCGTAATACTACTTGCTTTTTGTCCGCTTAAGCAAACACCACCTAAAGTAGATAAACCTCCGCCACCCGTACTGAAGGTATGGCCCGCATCATAATTGGCATCTCCTATATTGTTATCAATTACTGTTTGACTTTCGTTAATCAATGTGTTTGCATTATTGTTTCCGGTAAAAGGATCGGTAGAGGGATTTGTATATACAACCACTGTCTCTGTAGGAACAAGTACCATTTTAATGGAAAGGTCTGTTTCATAAACTCCGTCAACACGATTAAGCGTTGTAACAATACATGCAAGTGTTTGTGCAACTGTCGGAGAACCCAATCCTGTGGCGGCCATCGCATATTCGCCCGTACAGGCAATAGCTGTGCGGTAGGTACGTAATTGAGGGCCTACACAAACCATTGCTTGTGTTGAGTTGGAACCCATTCTTTGTTCGGGAGTACGCTTATCCAGAACATCTACTTCAGGTAGTATTTTGCTTGCATCTTTTATATAATCCCTGAGGTAGTATACATTATAATCTTCATTGTTAAAACGGCAAAACGGGTCTATATAAATATCGCCATGCGTTCCGCGCAACATAGCATGAAACCCCCACATGGTAAAGTCAAGCTTACCGTATGTCCCCGGTTGGTCCACACCCATCACATTAAAGGTTTTAATCATGGGATATGCGGCACATAATTCTGGCGCCATTACGGGCGATTCAACCACACGGAATTTCATCAGGCTTCCGTCGGGCATCGGTAATTCGATGATGCATTGCGACTCTTGTAAACGCACAGTATTTTCGTGAGGAGCGGCCCAAAGGGTTTTTTTAAGATTATCGTTTACCAAATGAAAGGTTTTAGCCTTTTGAGGTATAATTACCCTTTCGCCCGATAATTTAATTTTGCTTTCGTTAACCGATTCCCAAAGCTGGATTTTTTTGGTGTTTTGTGCATTAACAAAACATGTTAAGCTTGTGGCAAGAATCAGCGTAGTTATTTTTTTCATGATAAAAGTTTTATCAATACTACAACCTTTTAGGCCTAAAAGCAATACCGTTCGTGTAAATCAATTATGTTTTGGTACTTAATAAAAGACCCGGCAAATGCGGTTTTGCCTGCAAAATCAACCTTAAGTTGTATGTCTGTCGTAAAAAAGGGGGTTAAAATTGTTGAGCTAATTCGAAAAGGGATGGAAAACAAAAATCAATTTTTTCATCTTTTATGTTTTCTTCATTAAGAAAAATGGTTTTCATGCCGGCGCTTTTACCAAAAACCATGTCGCTCATCGAATCGCCAACCATGATCGATTTTGTAAAATCAATCTCCGGAAAATCATTTTTAGCATCTAAAGCCATACCAATGCCCGGCTTACGCGAATGGTGATTGGCAGAAGCAAGGTGAGGGGAGAAGTACACTTTATCAATACGGCCTTCGTGTTTTTCAATTTCGTCGGCCAGGTAATGGTGAATAATGTTTAAATCATTTTCTGTATACAAACCTTTACCGATTCCTTGCTGATTGGTGACTACAATTATTTTGCCAAAAATACCTGAAAGTATTTTCAGCGCCTCGGGAACTCCTTCAATAAATTCAAATTCGGAAAGCGTTTTCACATAGTCCCCTTCAAGTCGTTTATTTATAACACCGTCGCGGTCTAAAAAAAGAGTCCAGTCCTTATTAATATTTAAATTCTTTAAAATCATGTTGTGCCTTTTTGTAATCCTCAGGTATTCCGATATCAATAAAATAACCGTTAAAAGTAAAGCCGTACAGTTTAAGCTGATGAACTTTTTTCTCGAAAAAATCTTTTTCTATTGAGAAAGTTTTTTTGCCGATGTTTTCTTCCATGTAAACGGCGCGGTTCAAAATATAAATACCCGCGTTTATAATTCCGGGTTTTTCTTTTCCGTTTTTTTCTTTAAAACTTTTTATCTGGTCAAATTCGCCCAACTCGATGGTTCCGTATCTGCCCGCGTTATCCGTTTTTCGTAGGGCAAGCGAGCTGTCGGAAAGCGCTTCCTGGTGTTTATTATAAAATGCTTTGAGGTCAATATCAAAAAAAGAATCGCCGTTTAAAACCAAGATTTCTTCGGTTTTGCATTTTTCCATAGCTTCAGCAATTCCTCCGCCTGTGCCCAAAGGCTCTTTTTCTATTGAGTAAATAAATTTATTGCCATAGTGCTCAGTTATTTTTTCGGATAAATGCCCAACCGACAAAATAATCTTTTCTACTCCGTAATGTTGCAGGTATTTTACTAAGTAATCTAAAAAGGGTTTGCCGTTAACCAGTGCCATGGGTTTGGGTACATCAGCCACCACTTCTTTTAAGCGCGTGCCAAATCCTCCGGCAAGTATAATCGCTTCTTTCAGCATTTTTTTATTTTTTGTAACCTATTCCTTTTCTTTCAGTTTGTATTTTTTGGTGATGGTCTTTCTTGAGAAGGTAATTTATGGCTTCGTAAACGTCCTTAAATTGAGTATCATACTTCTCTTCCAATTCTTTTAGTTTACCTGTTAAATCCTTATGAGTAAGCGCATATTGTCTTAAAAAAACAAAAGCTCTCATAATCGTTATATTTACATCAACAGCTTTTTTGCTTTTTAATACGGTTGATAGCATGGCAACCCCTTGCTCTGTAAATGCAAAAGGAGTAGCACCACCAAAGTAGCTTTTCGATGGTATCACATTTTGTGATACCATTTGTATAATTTCCTTTTCCTTTAGAATAAACATAAAGTCTGAAGGAAAGCGAGTTTTGTTTCTTTTTACCGCTTGTTTTAGAGCTCTTGTTTCAACACCATATAAAATGGCCAAGTCAAAATCGAGTATTACTTTTTGCCCTCTGATTTCGTATATCCTGTTTTGAATAATTTGTAATTTCATATTTTAATTAAAGAAAACATAATGCTTTTTATAAGCTATTCTACAGGTATCACAATTTGTGATACCACCTTATTAAGTATTTAAGATTTCGGAAATAAACTCGTTTCCACCACTTCGCAGATACTGTGGCCAAACAGCATGTGGCACTCCTGTATACGTGGTGTATCTTTAGAGGGAACAGCTACCAAATATTTACAATGCTCTTTCATTTTTCCACCGCCGTCTCCGGTAAAACCTACTGTTATCATTCCTATTTCATTGGCAACTTTCAAAGCCTTTACCACATTTTCAGAGTTTCCACTTGTAGATAATCCAATTAAAACATCTCCTTTGCGTCCCATGGCTTTGGTTAAGCGGCTATAAATTTCTCCGTACGAATAATCGTTTGCCACGGCTGTAATATAACTGGTGTTTACATGCAATGCTTCGCTGAAAAGGGGAGGGCGGTCGTAATAATATCTTCCGCTTAATTCCGCAGCCAAATGTTGCGCATCAGCTGCGCTACCACCGTTACCGCACCATAAAACTTTACCGTCGTGCTTGTAACAGTCAACAATTGCCTGCGTAATTTTTTCTACCGTTGCCAGTACTTCTTTGTTGTTGAGTAAAGAAGTTTTCAGGTTTATGGAATCCTGAAGTTTGGATTTGATTTGTTCTGTCATAGTTTGAAGTTATAAAGGTACTAAATTCTTTCATTTACAATAGAACACGGATTGCTATGATTTTCTAAGATTAAATCATATTTATCATAATTATTCAGCATTATGTGCGTTCTATTTTATTAAACCCTGATTGTTAGCAAAGTTTTCGGGGTATGTTTATTGCCACGGTTTAAGTATCTACTTTTATGGATGATGAAAAAAAGCATCACTGCGCTCTTATTCTCTACTCTTGCTCTTACAAAAATATTCTCCCAGGCACAATTGCCCGTTTTTGATTCAGAGAGCAAGTGGGTGGACTCTGTTTATGTGAGCCTAAATTCCGACCAGCGCCTTGCCCAACTTTTTATGGTTGCCGCATGGAGTAATAAGGATATGAAGCACGTAAGGCAAATTGATACATTAGTCAGCAAATACAATATCGGCGGATTAATTTTTATGCAAGGCGGACCTTACCGGCAAGCCAAATTGATTAATTATTACCAAAGCAAAGCTCAAACTCCAATACTCATGGCTATTGACGGAGAATTTGGTTTGGCCATGCGTCTGGATAGTACTCCGCAATATCCAAGACAAATGACGATGGCCGCGATGCAGGATGATTCGTTGATTTATTACATGGGGAGGCAGATTGCGCGCGAGTGTAAAAATGTTGGTATACATGTAAACTTTGCACCGGTAGTAGATATAAATAATAATCCCGGCAACCCGGTTATATCGATGCGTTCATTCGGGGAAGATAAGACCGCTGTTGCAAAAAAATCATATTTGTATATGAAAGGTTTGCAGGATGAGCATGTTCTTGCTTGTGCGAAACATTTTCCGGGGCATGGTGATACTGATAAAGATTCGCATAAAACTTTACCGGTTATTTCTCATTCAGCAGCAAGAATTGATTCATTGGAGCTTTACCCATTTAAATATTTAATAGAGCGCGGTTTGGGAAGTGTAATGGTGGCTCATTTGTTTATTCCTTCATTAGACACATCTAAAAATTTACCGTCAACGCTTTCTAAAAATATTGTAACCGGTTTGCTGAAAGAGAAAATGCAATTTAAGGGACTGGTTTTTACTGATGCATTAAACATGAAGGGCGCCGCGGATTACAATAAACCCGGAACACTTGATGCAAAGGCATTAATTGCAGGTAACGATGTTCTTTTGTTTTCGGAAGATGTGCCTAAAGCTATCGAAGAAATTAAAAAAGCCGTTGAACGAAAAGAAATTACTCAGGAGGAAATTGATGCACGCTGCAAAAAAATATTAAAGGTTAAATTCTGGTGCGGGCTGAATAAAAACCAGTTTGCCCCGACACGTTTATTGGAAAGGGAATTAAAAAGCGATGCATCCGTATTGTTGAACACAAAATTAGCTGAAGGTTCGATCACTTTATTGCAGAATAAAAATAATTTATTGCCACTGCAAAATTTAGATACTTTAAAAGTTGCCGAGATATCGGTTGGTTCTCCCGATAAAAATATGTTTTCGCAAAACCTGGTTCAGTATTTAAAAACAGATTTTTACGGAATATCGCACGATGAAAAGCAGGATGTATATGATACTTTGCTGAAAAAGTTGAGCACGTATAATCTTTTAATCATCCAGGTAAACCGCACCAATCAAAAAACGGAAAATAATTTTGGCGCGAGCTTGCCAAGTTTTGCTTTTATTGATAAGTTGGTTCAATTAAAACCGTCGGTGGTGGTTTTGTTTTCTAATCCGTATATCTTTAATAAATTTTCTAATCTTAATGACGCAGCAGCCGTAATTGAAGGATATGAATATAATAATTTCGCGCAAAAGGCAGCTTCGGATGTTGTAGCAGGTGCAATCGGAGTTAGCGGAAAATTACCGGTGACTACAATTCCGTTTAAAGCAGGGACAGGGATAACGATACCCAAGGCCATACGTATGCAGCAGGTAGCTCCCATTGTCTTGGGAATCGAAAAAAAAAAGCTCGCACAAATAGACAGCATCGCCTTAAAAGGCATAGAAGATAAATGTTACCCGGGTTGCCAGATTGTGGCGGCTAAAGACGGGAAAATATTTTACTGCAAATCATTCGGGAAATATACTTATGAGGGGACTGATACTGTAAACAACCAAACTATTTATGATTTGGCATCTGTTACCAAAGTAGCCGCATCTGCGCTCGCATTAATGGATTTGGTCGGAAAGAAAAAAATCGACCTTAACCAAAAACTCGGGCATTACTTACCTGAATTAAAAAAATCAAACAAAGAAGCGATTATTTTAAAAGATATGCTTACCCATCAATCGGGATTACCTGCCGGAGTTTTAAATTTTCAACCAACTTTGAATAAGGACAATTCTTTCAAGACAGGATATTACAGTAAAGTGCGAACCAATACTTTTTGTAACGAAGTTGCCGATAGTTTGTTTGTACGACGGGATTATGAAGATTCATTATTTAAACGTATTGTAAATTGCAAATTGGGCAAAAAAGAGTATTTGTACAGCGATTTGGGTTATTACTTTGTTAAAAAAATTATTGAGCAAATAACTAAAAATCCTTTGAATGAATACGTAGAGAAGAAATTCTATTCGAAAATGGGCTTGCGCAATTTACATTACCAACCGCTGAATTATTTTTCTGAAAAACAAATTGCCCCGACGGAGAACGATACAAAATTCCGCAAACAAATTGTTCATGGTTATGTGCACGACCAAGGAGCTGCCCTTTGTGGCGGGGTAGGTGGGCATGCGGGTTTGTTCGGAAATGCTTTGGACATGGCTGCCCTAATGCAAATGTATTTGAACAAAGGAAATTACGCCGGCAAACAATGGCTTGATTCAAACGTTGTGAGGGAATTTACGCAGGCTTGTTTGTTCTGTCCGAAGAACCGCCGCGGTTTGTGTTTTGATAAACCGGAAACGGATGAAAAGAAAGATAGCCCGGTAACAAAAGAATGCTCACCAGAAAGCTTCGGCCACAGCGGATTTACAGGTACGCTTGTTTGGGCCGATCCTAAGAATGGCTTGGTTTATATTTTTCTTTCCAATCGTGTTTACCCGAGTGCGGATGAAAATAAATTAGCTAAGAGCGGTATCCGCGGAAAAATTCATGAACTTTTGTATGAAGCGATTAGTGAGGCAAACTTCAGCCGCTAAGGCGCGAAGACCCAAAGAGACACGTAATTAATAGAACTGTTTTTAAAACCTTGGCGCCTCTGCGGTGAGAAAATTCACGCGTTATCCAAAGTATCTTTTACAAGCTTACTCGCAACTTTCGGATCGGCTTTACCGCCGCTGAGTTTCATTACTTCGCCCATAAATAAACCAACGAGGCTTACTTTTCCGCTCTTGTATTCGGTGACTTTTTCAGGATATTTGGCGATGGCCTGATTAACCAAATCCTGTAAAGCGTCAGAGTTACTTTCTTGAATGAGATTTAATTCCTGCGCAATTTGTATCGAAGTTTTATCAGGATTCTTCACTAATTCAGGAAAAACTTTCTGAGAAGCAGTTGTATGGCTTATTTTTCCGTCATCAATGATTGCAATCAGTTCTGCTAATTGTTTTGGCTGCACCGGAAAATTACTTATGTGTAAAGCATTTTCGTTTAAAAAACTTTTTACGTTTACCATTACCCAGTTTGCCGCCGCTTTGTAATTTTTGGTGTGTTTTGTTAATTCGTTAAAGTAAAGCGCGATTTCTTTTAAATCGGTCAGTACTGCCGAATCGTATTCCGACAAATTAAATTCTTTTACATAACGTTTATGCAGGGCAGCCGGTAATTCAGGAAGTGTTTGTTTTACTTCGTTAATATATTTTTCGGTAATAAAAACCGGTTGTAAATCCGGTTCGGGGAAATAACGGTAATCGTTGGCGGCTTCTTTACTTCGCAGACTGAAAGTAGTTCCTTTCACAGCATCGAAGCTGCGGGTTTCTACGTCAATTTGTTTTCCCGATTCAATAATATCAATCTGACGGGTAAACTCATAATCGATGGCGCGTTGCACATTGCGTATTGAGTTCATGTTTTTCACTTCGGTTCTTCTTCCGAATTCTTTGCTTCCTTTTAGCCGTACGGATATGTTCGCATCGCAACGCATCGAGCCTTCTTCCATGTTACCATCGCAAATTTCAAGATAACGTACCAATTTACGTACTTCAGTTAAATAAGCATAAGCTTCATCTCCGTTGGAAATTTCGGGTTCAGAAACCATTTCTAAAAGCGGGACACCGGCACGGTTTAGATCAACTAAAGAATCAATCGGGTCCTGGTCGTGCATACTTTTACCGGCATCTTCCTCCATGTGTATGCGTGTGAGGTTGATTTTTTTTTCGCTTCCGTCTTTTAACTTTATAGTAATGTGGCCTCCGTTACAAATAGGAGTTTTGTCCTGAGTAATCTGATACCCCTTAGGTAAATCGGCATAGAAATAGTTTTTGCGGGCAAACTGATTTTCGTAACGAATGTTGGCATTAACGGCAAGTCCCAGTTTAACACCAAATTCAATAGCGCGTTTATTTACCATTGGCAAAGTACCGGGATGGCCCAATGTAATTACACTTACGTGCGTGTTGGGCAATCCGCCATATTCGGCAGAATCATTCGCGTACATTTTACTTTTTGTAGAAAGCTGAATATGTACCTCAAGGCCGATAACAAACTCGTATTTATCGTAAATGCTCATAATTTTGCAGAGAAGGGCAAATTTACATATTTAATAAGACTTTTTTGTAAATTATAGTTATTTGGGTAAATTTGATTAATCCTTAAAATACAGAGATGAAAAAGATTTTGTTTCTTTTAAGTTTACCGGTAATTCTTCAAACAGTTAAAGCCCAAAATTACTTTGTCTCAACCGTTGCCGGAAATGGCACGCAAGGATTGGTGGATGGCCCGCGCGTTACAACTGCCGAATTAAATTGGCCTTATGGGTTGGCTTACGACGGGGATTCGGTTGTTTATTTTTCTGACGGGGCAAATCATTGTATCCGTAAAATAAGTACTGTCACTAATTTAGTTACCACAATTGCCGGAAGCAGTACTTCGGGGTTACAGGACGGCATCGGAACAGCGGCAAAATTTAATTTTCCGGATGATTTGTTTTTCCGGAACGGGATTTTGTACGTAGGCGATAACATGAATAATTGCATACGAAAAATTGATATTGCTACTTATTCAGTAACCACCATTGCCGGAACCGGTGTGGCGGGATACCTCGACGGGCCGGTAAATCAGGCAATGTTTCATGGAGGTAACGGTATTGCGCTTGCTGTTGCCAATAATGGCGATATTTACGTTGCAGACGGAACGAATGCTGTTATTCGTAAAATAAGCGGGGGACAGGTTACAACAATTGCAGGTACGCCGGGAGTTTTCGGGTACGTTGACGGAACCGCTTCTTCCTCCAAGTTTCACAGGCCGCGTTATATTGTTTTAGATACTACCAATGGCGACCTGTTCATTACCGATATAAATAATAATGTTATCCGGAAACTTTCCGGTGGAGTTGTTTCAACTTTTTCGGGAACCGGAGTTGCCGGTGGTTTGGATGGCCCTGCGAATACAGCCACATTTAGTGCCCCGGTTGGAATTACCCGAACGTACAATGGTTATTTTTATGTAGTGGATGGGGGTGGAAATAAATTAAGAAAAATTGATCCGACCGGTACAGTAACCACAATTGCGGGTAACGGAAATTTCGGTTTTGTGGATGGCCCGGCTGCTTCTGCCGAATTTTATTATCCGCAGGATGTTTGTTACGATAAGCACTGCTATATTTATATGGCCGACAGGAACAATAATCGTATCCGAAGAATTATTGTTCCGGAAGGTCCCGCGGGTTGCACAAACGGAATAAATGAATTAACGCCTTATCTTTTTGATGTAAATATTTATCCTAATCCATCGCAAGGAATTTTAAATATTGAGATGCCTGCTTCGATAGCCCGGACTTCTTTTCACCTAACTAACGTTATGGGCCAGTTGGTGAAATCAGGGGAGCTGCAAAACGGGCAAACGCAAACGAATTTAAGTGATTTGGATAACGGCATTTATTTTATTGAGATAACAGAAAAAGGAAAAACAATAAACAAGAAAATTGTGTTGCAAAAGTAAAGTGATTAAATGAAGCAGATTTTAAATATATCAATAAAGAAGTTTTTGTTTTTGTTAAGCTTAATTGCAGTATTTCACGCGGCTAAAACGCAGAATTACTTTGTTTCAACTGTTGCCGGAAATAATGCGGCAGGATTATTAGATGGTACAGGTACGGCGGCAATATGCAATGCTCCGTATTCGGTAAAAAGTGACGGGGCAAATGCAATATATTTTGCGGATACATACAATCATGCAATAAGGAAGTATGATGTCATTTCAGGGCAGGTAACCACTGTTGCGGGTAACGGAGTTCCGGGATATCAGGATGGCCCTTGTTCTACTGCAAGATTTCATTTCCCCGAAGGAGTCTTTTACAAAAACCATTTTCTTTATGTTGGAGATAACCTGAATAATGTAATAAGAAAGATTGATCTTATAAATAACATAGTTTCTACTATAGCAGGTTCAGGTATTCAGGGCTATTCGGACGGCCCGGCAAACCAGGCGCAATTCTATCAACCAAAATATCTTATTGTTGATAATAACAATAATATTTTTGTTGCCGATTATGAAAATCATTGCATAAGAAAAATCAGTAATGGCCAGGTAACTACTATTGCCGGCGTTGGCGGAGTTCCGGGATATCAAAACGGGCCCGGGAACTCGGCTCTTTTTTACAGAACTGCGGATTTATGTATGGATACCACCACCGGAAATATTTATGTAACAGATATTATGAATAACGTAATCCGGAAGATTGACGCTAATTTGAATGTAACAACCTTTGCCGGAACCGGGGTGGCCGGAAATGTAGATGGCCCGGCGGGTTCTGCCCAATTTACCCGGCCTACCGCAATTGATATTACTTGTAAAAATAATTTTATTTATGTGGCGGATGGTTCCGGTGGAAATAACATCCGGAAAATTTCTTTAAGTAACGGAATTGTAAGTACAGTAGCGGGTGTTTACCCAACAATAGGTTGGCAGGACGGGCAAGGAACAAGTGCTTTATTTAATCAAATTCAGGGATTGTGTTTTGACCCACATGGCTCTTTGTATATCGGGGATGCATATAATAACAGAATAAGAAAAATAATAGTTCCTGAAGGTGCGGCAGGCAACCCCTGTATTTTTAATAATGATATAAATTCTGTAATGTCGCCCGCCCGGGATTTTAATATTTATCCCGATCCGAGTGACGGAATTTTGAATTTTGAAATCTTCAACAATTCAAAAAATGGTTTTTACACAATTTCAAATACCATTGGTCAGACAATTAAAACCGGAGAAGTAATTTGGGGTAAAAACAGAATAGATTTGTATGGTTTTGAAAACGGAATATACATTCTTTCAGTTTTTCAAAATAATCAAACTATCAATAAAAAAATTATCGTACAGAAGTAGAGTGTTTTTTATTTCCCTTTTAAGGAAAGAAATAATTTCAAGGCTTTTGAGTTGACCTTCTTCAAATGAAAATAGGGCACAGGTTCTCCGCCAAAACCAGCGAAGAATTTAGCGATTGAAGGAATGGTACTTCCACAAAAATTAAACTCTTTTGTATGCTTTGATGCTTCTTTAATAGCTTCCCACATTAACAAACTATACGCTGCACTGCTTCTGAATTTCGGGTCAGACCCGCCCATTATGTAGTAAGCAGTTTGTTTGTCCCAAGCTAAAAAACAGGCTCCGTGAATATTTTCCTCTTCGTCTTTAGCGACTAAAATTTTACGGACTTTGTTTTTTCCGCAGGCTTCGTTTATGTTTTTTACGTAAGTTAAAGTATAAGGAGTTTTTTTGCCCTGTCTTTTAAACGTAAGCGAAACCATTTTGTAAAGCATTTCTATATCTGCACTTTCGTTTACTGTGATTTTTTTTTCTGCTTTGCGTATTTGCTGGCGGGTTGACGAACTGAAGTTTGCAAAAACTTTTTCAAGATCGCTTATGTCTTTTAAATGGTAGCTGTGACGTATATTTTGTTTGAATCCTTTTAAATCAAAGGCTTTAATTCCTGATATAAAATATAAATCGAATAAATCGAAAGCAGGTATCTTTTCAATTAACTCTTCAGTTTTTTGAATTGGTAAAGCGCCAAGCCCTAAAGTAAGCATGGGCATGCCAATGAGTTTTAAATTGTATTTCTTTTTAAGAGGATAGGCAAAAGCTGCGCTGTTGTCCCCGGTAAAAACAACATCCCAGTTATCGCCGCACACCGCGTTTAACCACCAATCGTTTTGGTAGAGAGCAAGCGGGGTTGTCTTACAAAACTGTTGATATTTTTCTTTGCTTGACATATGGATTTTGCACAAAGGCTCAAGGGCTCAAGGGCATTAAGTTTAATACAAAAGATTCTTTTCAATTTCTTTGCGACTTAGCGTCTTAGTGCTAATGTCACAATGCCTTTAGTTGCTCTTCCAGCGCCTTAATCTTCGCTTCGGCATCGGCTTGTTTTTTTCTTTCCAGTTCTACCAACTCAGGCTTTGCATTCTGGACAAAACGCTCGTTGGCTAATTTTATTTGAACCGATTTTAAAAAACCCTTGTTGTATTCAAGCTCCTTGCTGATGCGTTCTTTTTCTTCGTCGGCATCAATATTATTCGTTAGAGGAATGAAAAATTCTCCAAAAGCAGAAACTATTGAAGAATCCTCGGATTCAGTTTTAAGAATAAAAGAAACGGCTCCTTCAATTTTTTCTTTTGTGTCTTTATAGAAATTTAAATTAGATAATTTTATAACAGCATCATCAAAACTTCGACCTCCGTCTTTTGTTAATATATATAAATCTAATTTAGTTTTAGGTGAAATTTGTTTTTGTTGTCTAATGTTTCTAACCGTTGTGATGATATTTTTGCACTCTTCAAATACTTGCAGTATGTGCCAGTCATATTTCGGTATTGGTTTTGGCCAATTTGAAACAATAATGCAATCTTTTTCTTTTCTTTCTTTTACCAAATGATATAATTCCTCAGTAATAAATGGCATCCAGGGATGCATAATTTTCAGCAAACTTTCAAAATAAGAAATGCTTGCATCATAAGTAGCTTTATCAATCGGTTGGGCTTTCCCGTCAATGAATTCCGGCTTAATCATTTCTAAATACCAGGCACAGAAATCATCCCACACTAATTTATAAGTTGCCATTAAGGCATCGCTCATTCTGTATTTAGAATAATGCTCATCGATAACATATAACTGTTCGGATAACTTATTTTTGAACCATTCAATAGCCTTAATATTTACATTGGGTTGTCCAATTTTATCAGAAACTTCAAAACCTTGTAGCAACCTGAACGCGTTCCAAACTTTATTGGCAAAATTTCTTCCCTGTTCGCAGTAACTTTCGTCAAACATCAAATCGTTACCGGCAGGCGAACACAATAACATACCAACACGAACACCATCTGCGCCGTATTTTGTAATTAAATCCAATGGGTCGGGCGAGTTGCCTAATGATTTACTCATTTTTCTTCCTTGCTTGTCGCGTACAATACCTGTTAAATAAACATTAGTGAAAGGTTTTTCATCAAGGTATTCGTATCCGGCAATAATCATGCGTGCCACCCAAAAAAATAAAATCTCCGGAGCAGTTACCAAATCGTTGGTAGGGTAATAGTATTTTAAATCTTTATTGGCTTTGTCTTTTCCGTTTTTAATTACATGCGGGTCGAAAACTGTAATAGGCCACAACCATGACGAGAACCAAGTATCTAAAACGTCTTCATCTTGTCTAATATCTTCATCACGTACCTCTTTATTCGCACCTCGTATCTTTTCTATTGCTTCTTCCTTAGTTTTGCAAACAACGGCATTTCCTTTGTTATCATACCATGCAGGAATCCTTTGTCCCCACCACAATTGACGCGATATACACCAGTCGTGTACATTTTCCATCCAGTGTTTGTAGGTGTTGATGAATTTTTCCGGAATCAGATGAATATTTTCATTAAGTACATTTTCCAATGCAGGCTTAGAAACTTTATCCATCTTTAAAAACCATTGCACGGAAAGTTTTGGCTCAATTACAGCATTCGTTCTTTCGCTGTAACCGTTTTTGTTTTTGATATCTTCTATTTTAACAATCTGCCCCATCTCCTCTAAATCGGCAGCAATTTTTTTGCGTACTGCAAAGCGGTCTTCGCCAACGTAAAATTTTGCTTCCGGGCTCATTTTTCCATCTGGAGCAATCGTATCAATAACTTCTAAATTGTGTTTAAGGCCTAAGTTATAATCGTTAATATCGTGTGCAGGAGTAACTTTCAACGCCCCGGTACCGAACTCCAAATCAATATAAGTATCAAAAATAATAGGTACGCTGCGGTTTACCATTGGTATAATTGCACGTTTTCCTTTTAAATGTTTGTACCGCTCGTCATCAGGGTGAACACAAACAGCGGTATCTCCTAAAATTGTTTCGGGGCGGGTTGTGGCAATGGTAATCCATTCATCGCTATCTTCAATTTTATATTTTACATAATAGAGTTTTGAGTTTACTTCTTTGTAAATTACTTCTTCGTCACTCACAGCAGTTAATCCCGCAGGATCCCAATTAACCATTCGAACTCCGCGATAGATATAACCTTTGTTGTATAAATCAATAAACACATCAATAACGGCTTGGCTTAAATCTTCCTCCATTGTAAAACGGGTGCGATCCCAGTCGCAGGAAGCTCCGAGTTTTTTTAATTGCTCAAGAATGATTCCACCATATTTTTCTTTCCAGTCCCAGGCATGTTTTAAAAATGCTTCACGCGTTAAATCTTTTTTATTGATGCCTTGCTCTTTCAATAAAGCAACAACTTTTGCTTCTGTAGCAATACTGGCGTGGTCGGTACCGGGTACCCAGCAGGCGTTAAAACCCAACATACGTGCACGACGGATTAAAACATCTTGTATAGTGTTGTTAAGCATATGCCCCATGTGCAACACGCCGGTAACGTTTGGCGGGGGAATGACTATAGTATAAGGCTTACGGTTATCGGGTTCGGATTTAAAAAACTTGTGCCTCATCCAGTAAGGATACCATTTGTCTTCGGCAGCTTTGGGGTTGTATGTTTTAGCGATTTCCATAATGAAGTGCAAATTTAAGGATTAACTACGAATTACGGATAACAGCCAACGGATATACGGATGGGTTCAGGAATTATCCGTATATCCGTACAAGATTAGTAATTAGTAGTTACCTTTGCAGACTTAATTTTCAAAGAAAAATGATTACGGTTAGCAATATTACCCTGCAGTACGGAAAACGAGTTTTGTTTGATGAAGTGAACCTGAAGTTTACTCCAGGCAACTGTTATGGTATTATTGGTGCCAACGGCGCGGGTAAATCTACCTTTATGAAAATTCTGAGCGGAGAAATTGAGGCGAATAAAGGAGAGGTTAGCATTACCCCCGGGCAACGTATGAGTGTGCTGAGCCAGGACCACTTTAAGTTTGACGAGTATACTGTAATGGATACGGTGATAATGGGAAACAAAAAACTGTACACCATTATTAAGGAAAAAGAAAAAATTTACGAGAAAGCGGATTTCTCAGAGGAAGACGGAGTAAAAGCTGCTGAACTGGAAGCTGAATTTGGCGAGATGAACGGTTGGAACGCCGAGAGTGATGCTGCACAAATGCTTAATAGTTTAGGAATAGGCGAAACTCTTCATCAAAAAATGATGAAGGACCTTACCGGTAAGGAAAAAGTACGTGTGTTATTGGCGCAGGCTCTTTTTGGTAACCCCGATATTTTATTAATGGACGAGCCCACCAACGATCTGGATGCCGAAACCATTAACTGGCTCGAAGATTTTTTGGCCGATTTTCAGAATACGGTAATTGTAATCAGTCACGACCGCCACTTTTTAGACGCGGTTTGTACCAGTGTGTGTGATATTGATTTCGGAAAGATTTCAGTGTATACCGGTAACTATAGTTTTTGGTATCAGATGAGTCAATTGAAACTGAAACAACGTGCCGACGCTAATAAAAAAGTGGAAGATAAACGTAATGAGCTATCTGAGTTTATATCTCGCTTCAGTGCAAACGCTTCTAAATCTCGCCAGGCAACTTCGCGTAAAAAGTTATTGGAGAAACTAACGGTGGATGAAATCCCTGCTTCCACCAGAAAATACCCGGCTATTATTTTTAAGCAGGAGAGGGAAGCGGGCGACCAGATTTTGCATGTGGAAGGACTTTGTAAATCGAACGATGACGGGCCTCTGTTGAAGAATATAAATATCAATGTCAGAAAGGGCGATAAGATTGCATTTATAAGCAGAAATCAAATTGCAATAACTACACTTTTTCAGATTTTAAACGAAGAAGAGAAGGCGGATAAGGGAACTTACGGATTTGGTACAACCATTACCAAAGCTTATTTACCCAATGAAAACTCGCAATATTTTAATTTGGATTATAATTTAATTGACTGGCTGCGCCAATATTCCATTGACAAGGATGAAACTTATATCCGCGGATTTTTAGGAAAAATGTTATTTACCGGCGAGGAGACTCTGAAAAGCTGTCGTGTTTTATCGGGAGGGGAAAAAGTGCGCTGCATGCTGTCGAAGACTATGATGGTTAATGCCAACCTGCTCATTTTGGATGAACCAACCAACCACCTGGATTTGGAAGCAATTATCTCTTTAAATGAAAGTCTCTCCGAATTAAAAGCAACTATTTTATTCACGTCGCATGACCACCAATTGGTTCAAACCATTGCCAACAGGATAATAGAAATTACCCCGAAAGGAATGATTGACAAGGTTTGTACTTATGACGAGTACCTTGCGAGTGAAGATGTAAAACGTATTCGCGAAGAACATTACCTGGTAAAAGCTTAGGGAGCTTTACGATTTTGGAATTAAAAATTAGAGCAGCCAATTGGTGAAATGTTAAAAAACAACCAAAAACGGCGATTTATTGGGATTTGCGTAATGCAATATGGAAAATCGTAAATAAAAAAATCGAAAATTTAAAATTATGGCATGATTTTGGTATATTTGAAAATCAAATAAACAGAACAATTTAAAAAAATAAAAAAATGAAAAAATTCATCCTTTCATTAAGCCTGTTGTCACTCTTTGCAGTAGCAGGTTTTGCACAAGAACCGGCAAAAACAACAACTCAGCCTGTAACTCCTCCCGCTAATCCTAACCAGGCGGATATTAAATTTGATAAAATGGTGCACGATTACGGCACTATTAAACAAGGTGCCGATGGAGGTTGTGAATTTAAATTTACAAATACAGGTAAAGAACCTTTGATAATATCTAATTGCCAGGGAAGTTGCGGTTGCACAGTTCCAAGTTGCCCTAAAGAACCAATATTACCCGGTAAAACCGGCATCATAAAAGTGCATTACGATACCAAGCGAGTAGGCCCTATTACTAAAACAGTAATGGTGCAATCTAACGCAAAATCAGGCACTTTGACTATCCAGATTAAAGGTACTGTAGAGGCCGCTCCGCAAGACGAGCCGTTCCCATCCGGTAACACACAAAAAAATGGCGCACCTTTTGAGAAGGGTAATTAATAAACAATCAAAAAAACAACCAAATGAAAAAAATATTTTTAGCATTAGCCCTTGTAACAGGTTTGGCATTTAACGGAAAAGCTCAGGAAGTAACTACTCCTAACATTGACCCTAATGCGCCTGAACTAAAATTCGACAGCGAAGTGATTGATTACGGAACACTTGATTACGATGGAAACACTTTACGCGAATTCAAATTTAAAAACACAGGTAAATCGCCTTTAATTCTGGCTAACGTCCAGGTACAATGCGGTTGCACCAACGTAGACGGATGGCCTAAAGAGCCTATCGCTCCTGGAAAATCCTCGTCTTTTAAAGTGAAATACGACAGCAAACGCGTAGGTAAATTTGATAAAAAAATCACCGTTACCTCTAATGCTAAAAACCCTACAGTAGTTTTAACTATTAAGGGTGAGGTTAAGCCGGCACCGGTAACAGCGCCTGCACAGGATGCCAAGCCGGCAGGGCAATAAAAAAACTGAATGAATGTAAATCCCTTGCTAATGCGGGGGATTTTTTTATTTTAACAAAATGGGAAAGCTTTTACTTTTAATCCTGGTTTTTTTCAGCGTGGCAAGTATCGCTCAATCTAAAATGAAATTTAAAGACGCTAAAATGAATTTCGGCTTTGTAAAAAAGGGTGAGAAAGTAGTTTTGCAATACGAATTTACCAATGAGGGTAATCAGCCTTTAGTAATCATTGATGCTAAGGTAGAATGTAGCTGCACTACCGTAAAATGGCCAAAAGAACCCATCGCACCCGGACAAAAAGGAATTATGGAGGTAACGTTTGATACAACACCCACATACGACAGGCAGGACAGGGTAGTGGAAATAATCAGTAACTCGCCAGACTCTCCCGACAAAATCAGGTTTAAGGGAGTAGTGCTTAAAAAATAAAATTATTTTTTCATCCTCTTTGGAAACTTAAGCCTTGTGTACCAAAACTTAAGTTTTACAGGAGCTTCTGTGCTGTTGTAACCGCCCAAAACAACGCGGTGTGGGAAAATAGCCGGTGTATAAACAGAAACATAAAAAGCGGTTATATCCGTCTTTTTGGTAAGAATTTGCGCAACTGTATGCGGAACATTGAAAGCGTAGCGATTGGTATTGGGGTCGTATGCGCCACCAAACGCGTAAATATTCTCTATAAGCCCCAGAGGGCCGCTGGTGGTCGGGCTAACGCCTTCTAAAAATAGTTTTACCGGAATAGGATAGAGTGAAGGAAAAGTTGAATTGAAATAATCCGATTTAGACTTGTCAACTGTAAAACTCAACTCGGCTTTATTAATAACAATATTTGAATCTCTCCAGTTTAATAAATCAGGAAATTCTACTTTGGCACGAAGCCCGCCTGCTCCTTGTAAATAAATATTTTGTTTACCAGGACCGGTTGCCGAAGTATCGTAGGACCCGCTTACCTGTTGTGCTAATTGTGGCTCTGCAAGAAAGTGGTAATCGTGGTCAAAATGCCCGAAACGAACCGAGTTTGCCCCGCAGCCAATGTTTATTGGTAAAAGCTGGGGGTAATGCCCGTTGACATCATCATTATGATAATAAAGTAAAATATTTGAGGTTAACATATTTATATAAAACGCGCTTCCGTATGATGGCTGCGGAAGAATACTGTTATTCGTCGTGATAAAAAAACCATAAAAAGCGTTTTGAAAATTAGTCAGTGAGTTTAAATAGGTTGTATTGAAAAGCATTTCGCCGAAATCTTTTCTGAGCCTGATGCGTAATTGCGGATACGGGTTTAAAGTAGCGTCATCCTTATTCACTAAAATTCGCGTGCGCAGATTAGGTGTAAAGGTTTTGCTTTGCCCGCCTTCAATCATGCTGTGATTAGGGTCATAAGCGATTTTTCTTCGCGAAAAGTAAGTACTGTCGCGATGTATTTTTTGGGTAAGCGGAAAAATATTTATAGAAAGAGGATGCGTAGTATCGCCAATATACGGAATAGCAGCAGCAGTGTTATATTCTAACACAAGCACTACCGAATCAATTACCGGATTTGTGCCGAGTGTAGAACCAAGTCCGCCGCTTCCTACTTCATAATTCACAAAAATAGAAGCATCAAAACGGCCGAATACAGGATCATTAACCGAGCCCAATAAGTTCGAAGTAGTAAGATTAGAAGTCATCAAAGAATCATCCTGTCGCGAAAAAGTTATTTTAGGGATTAACTCGGCATAAGCTCCGTTAAGCTGATCGCTGTCGGGCAACACGTCAATACCCACCGGGCTATCATTTTTGTGGCAGGAAACAAGAAAGATCCCGGTTATAAAAAGTATAATGAGCTTTTTCAGCATTCGGGTGGCAAAGGTAATAATTTATAATGGTTCCTGAGTGGGCGCGGCCTTGCCGAATTCTTCCTCGCCGTAGATATATTCTTTGGCAATCTCATACAATAAATCGGTCTCATGATTCACCAACGTTTCTAATTCATTTTTATTTTTCCCGGTGGCACTTAAACGCAAACGTACCTTACCTTTTGCGGGGAGATACGCCAATTTAATGCCTTTTTTCGATAGTGCGTTTTCCCAATCCTCAAGTAGTTTGGCTAAAAAGCTCTCGCCAATCCCTTCGGTAAGTATGGTGCGGTGATAAATAAAAGGAAGTTCGAAATTATCTTTTAATTTGGGCAAAGCATAATCACTGAATATCCCTTTCATTTCATTCGGAACACCAGGCATACTTATAAAAATCTTGGTGTTTTTTTTGAACCACATTCCAGGCGCGGTCCCGTTTTTATTGGGGAGAACCTCGCAATTTTCGGGGACGTCAGCTTGTTTAAGATTTACTTCTAATAAAGGTTTGTTTCGGCTTGTAAATAAGTGTTTTACGTATTCCAAAACTTCTTTATTAGTAATAAACCTTGTGTTAAAATATTCGCAAAGGGTATGCTTGGTAATATCGTCTTTTGTTGGGCCAAGCCCGCCCGTAATAATAATAATATCGGCCCGTTTTTCAGCAAAAGCCAAGGCTTCTAAAATATGATCTTTTTCGTCAGAAACCGAAGTGATTTGCTTTACACTTATTCCGGCTAAATTGAGTTGGGTACCCAGCCAGGCAGAATTGGTATCTACAATTTGCCCGATAAGAATTTCATTGCCTATGGTAATAATTTCAGCAAGCATTATTTATGCCCGTGGGCGCATTTACCGGTTTTATGCAGACTTTCGCACTTTCCGTAAAGGGTGAGCGCGTGTTTGGTAACATCAAATTTTAATAAGTTACCTGCCATTTGTTGTATTTGTTGCAGGCGCGGGTCGCAAAACTCAAAAACCTGTTCGCAATCTTCGCAAATTAAATGGTCGTGCTGCCTGTACATATACGCTTTTTCATACAGGGCCTGATTTTTACCAAATTGGTGTTTGGTAATCAGTTTGCACTCCAATAAAACTTCAACGGTATTGTATAATGTGGCCCTGCTTACCTGGTATTTTTTGTTTTTCATGTGCAGATAAAGCGTCTCAATATCAAAGTGGCCGTTTATGCTGTACACTTCTTCTAAAATAGCAAAACGTTCTGCTGTTCTGCGCAATTTTTTTTCTTCCAGGTAATCAGTAAGAATTTTTTTTACGCTGTTTTTTATCTCTTCGCTTGCCATGGAAATTCAGTGTGCAAATGTAAGCAAATGCAACGAAGAAAAGGTATAATTATACAGCTTACAGGGTAACTTCCACGCGCCTGTCCTCCATCATCTTTTTAAGATTGATCAGGGCATAGCGCATACGTCCCAATGAAGTATTAATACTTGAGTTGGTTACTTCGGCGATTTCTTTAAAACTCATATCGTAATACGTACGCATAATGAGAACTTCTTTTTGCTCGTAGGGAAGTTCTTCAATAAGGCTACGCATTACTTTCTTAATATGACTTTTTTCTTCGGCCGATTTACTGTCGTCTTCGATACGCAAAACCGAAAAAATATCCACTTCTTCGCCGTCTTCGTTAACAACGTTAGGCATAAGCGGCATTTTTTTGTTGCGGCGGAAGTGATCAATGACCAGATTATGGGCAATGCGTATTACCCAGGCTCCGAATTTGCCATCTTCATAATAATGTCCGGCTTTTAAAGATTGAATTACCTTAAAAAAGGTATCCTGGAAAAAATCCTCAGTCAATTCGCGGTTACGCACCAAAAGGTAGATATGCGAATAAACGCGTTGTTTGTGACGGACTATAAGATGCTTTAAAGCGTCTTCTTCTCCTTTTACATAAAGTTTGACTAATCGGTTGTCATCCATTAACTGCATAGACATGGCGTCCTCCTTTCTACTTGTTTTTTAATTATTCCTTAAAGTAAAAAGTAGCAGTATTTCTCTATTGATGACTGGGTTTAGGGGTTATTGGTAATACAATGTTAGGGATTTTATTTTAAACGGCAAAATAAATCTTTAAAAGGTTTATTTTTTTGTGAGTTCATCCACAGCCATTTGCCCTACCAGACTGCCTATAGCCACCCCCATGCCGCCCATTCGCACGGCACAAACCACATTTTTTGAAATATGGCTGATAATGGGCTTCTTTTCGGAACCCACACCCATAATGCCGCTCCAACGCTGTTCAATCTGATAAGGTATTCCCGGAATGATGTTTTCTTTAAGCAGGCTTTCCAGCTTGTTTTGTATTTTTTCGGTCAGGCCGAATTGGGTGGTTTCTTCTCCCGTAAAGTCAAGATTTCGCCCTCCGCCCAATAAAATACGCCCGTCAATATTCCGGAAATAATAATACCCTTTTTGATAATGAAAAGCACCCTTTAATTTCAGGTTTTTTATAGGAGCGGTAACCAAAACTTGCGCACGGGCGGGTTTTACATCAAGTTGAGGTAAAAGTTGTTTGGCAAAACCATTAGTGGCCACAATTATCTTTTTACTTTGCAAAATAAGATTGTTTTTAAATTGAGTATGCGCATTTTTCCCGTCGTCTTCAATTTTTTCTACATCTAACCCGTTTAAAACGATAATTCCCTTTTTGTGGGCAAGAGCTAAAAGTGCCTGCATCATCATTCCGGTATTAATCTGCCCTTCAAATTTGTTTTTTATGCAGTAGGCAAAGCCTTTTAAACCTGATGAGTCGATTTTTTTATTAACAATGCTGTACACATTTTTCATCCTTAAAACCTGCTGCATTTTTTTATTAAAACCGTTTATTAAACCTGCGCATTTTTCAAAATCTTCTTTGTTATCAAACACTTCAAACCCTCCTAAAGGCAGGTAATTCATGTTTTTTTCGCCTACCAATTTCTTTAATTTTTTCAGGCCCCCGTTACGCAGTTTTACGGTTGCCCACACTGTATTTTCGGGCATATTTGTGAGGTCATCGGCAAGCTCGGAAACACTTCCGAAACAGGCAAAACCCGCATTTTTTGTACTGGCACCTAAAGGGAGTAAACCCCGCTCGGCCACCAACACTTTTGCTTTGGGGTATTTTGTTTTATAAGCAATGGCTGCATTGAGTCCGACGATTCCACTGCCAATTATTAACAAATCTGTATGACTGAAATAGCTTTGTTTTTCCCAGTAACTTAATTCCATGTGTTAAAGATGGCTTAGTTTTTGCTAAATTTACCCACAAATAAACGGAAAAGTACCATTATTAGATGAATTCTTGTTTTATCCTCACGTGTAAACGTTTTTTCTTACTCATTTTCTTCTTCTCCGGGATTCTTGCAAAGGCACAAACGCCTCCTCCCCCAACCATTTACCAGATCCCTGTTCAAGGAAAAATTGTGGATGATGGTGATAGTCCGATCCCCGGTTCCGTAATTCAGGTTTATTCAGGCTCAAAATTAGTTGCTACAACTACTACGGGTGCCGACGGAAAATATACATTTCAGGTTCCTGTTAATTCGGATTATATCATAAGTGTAACGGGCCCCGGAATGGTAACCAAGAAATTTATGATTTCGGCGAGGGGTATTCCACCCGAAAGAACACAAGAGCCTTTTAATACTATTGAAGCTACAGTGGGTTTATGGAAAAAAATTGATGGAGTCGATTATTCCGTATTAACCCAACCTACAAATAAATATTATTACAATCCCGATAAGCAAAAACTGGAATATGATAAATCCTATCTGGATCAGATGCTTCAGTTAATTGACCAGATACGTGAGAAAGAAAAAGAAATTGAAAAAAATAAAAAGGACGCTGACAAAAATTACCAGGCTGCTCTGAAAAAGGGCGATGCGGCTTTTTCGAAGAAAGATTGGGCCAATGCAAAATCAGCGTTCGCGGAAGCAAGTGGTTTAAAACCTGCCGAGGTTTATCCTAAAACTCAAATGGCCGCTATTGACGCAGCGATGAAAGCAGAAGCAGATGCTAAAGCGAAAGCCGATGCGGATGCAAAAGCCAAAGCGGATGCCGAAGCTGCTGCAAAAAAGAAAGCCGCTGATGAAGCTGCCGCTAAAGCTGCCGCCGATGCAAAAGCGAAAGCGGATGCAGACGCAAAAGCCAAAGCAGATGCCGAGGCTGCCGCAAAAAAGAAAGCTGCTGATGAAGCCGCCGCTAAAGCAAAAGCCGAAGCAGATGCAAAAGCTGCTGCTGATGCAAAGGCTAAAGCCGATGCTGACGCCAAAGCCAAGGCAGATGCCGAAGCTGCCGCAAAAAAGAAAGCTGCCGATGAAGCCGCCGCTAAAGCAAAAGCCGAAGCAGATGCAAAAGCTGCTGCTGATGCAAAGGCTAAAGCCGATGCTGACACCAAAGCCAAAGCGGATGCAGAAGCCGCAGCGAAAAAGAAAGCTGCAGACGAAGCCACTGCTGCTGCAAAAGCTGCCGCCGATGCAAAGGCGAAAGCGGATGCAGACGCAAAAGCCAAAGCAGATGCCGAAGCTGCCGCAAAAAAGAAAGCTGCGGATGAAGCCGCCACTAAAGCAAAAGCAGATGCCGATGCAAAAGCTGCTGATGCAAAGGCGAAAGCAGACGCAGCAGCAATAGCGAAAACTGCCGCCGATGCGAAAGCCAAAGCAGATGCAGAAGCTGCTGCGCAGAAGAAAGCCGAAGAAGATGCTAAAAATAAATCCGCGGCCGAATTAGAAGCTAAATACCAATCAGCTATTAAAAAAGGAAATGACGGTTTTACTAAAAAAGATTGGGATAATGCCCGTCTCGCTTACGTAGAAGCATTAGGATATAAAGCCAAAGACAAATATGCTTCCGATCAAATAATGAAAATTGATGCAGCTAAAGATGCTGAAGCCGAAGCAAAGAAAAAAGCCGAGGAAGATGCTAAGCGCAAGGCCGAAGAAGACGCTAAAAATAAATCGAAAGCGGAACTGGACGCAAAATACGCTGCAGCTATTAAAAAAGGCGATACCGGATTTAAAACAAAAGATTGGGATAACGCCCGCAATGCATATGTAGAAGCATTAGGCTATAAAGCAAAAGACCAATATGCGTCCGACCAGGTAATGAAAATTGACGCAGCTAAAGACGCCGATGCAGAGGCGAAGAAAAAAGCCGAAGCAGATGCCAGGAAAAAAGCGGAGGAAGATGCTAAAAATAAATCCAAAGCAGAAATTGAAGCAAAATACAAGGATGCCATTACGAGAGGCGATGCCGGTTTTAAGAAAAAGGACTGGGATAACGCCCGCACCGCTTATGTGGAAGCTTTAGGATACAAAGCAAAAGACCAATACGCATCTGACCAGGTAATGAAAATTGACGCGGCTAAAGACGCCGATGCAGAGGCGAAGAAAAAGGCCGAAGAAGATGCGAAGAAAAAAATTGAGGCAGATGCCAAAGCAAAAGCAGACGCCGAAGAAGCAAAACGCAAAGCGGAGGAAGAAGCCAAACGTAAAGCGGAAGAAGAAAAAGCCAAAGCAAATAAAAACATCCGTCCGATTTTGGGTGGCGATGATGTACAGTATAAAGCTGCCATGGTACGTGGGGATAACGGCCTGAAATTTAAAAAATACAAAGACGCCGTAGATGCCTATACCGAAGCTTTAACTTATAAACCCAACGACCCGACAGCAAAAATTAAATTAGCCGAGGCACAAAAAAATCTTTCAGCCGATGACAATAGCCAGCCGGTTAAAAAAGAAGTAAATCCACTTACTTTAAAATACCCGCAGGGAATAACCGAAGAAACAAAAAGCGAGCCCGGCGTATATATTGTACGCCGTATTTTGGTTAAAGGCGATGAGGCATGGGTTTATGTAATGAAAAAATTCAGTTGGGGTGGCGTGGTGTTTTACAAAGACGAGACTGTAATAACCCAAACGATATGGGATAACGAAACCCGTTAATTTTTTATGGAATATAACAACCCTTACATCCTTAAATAAAAAGACTATCATGAAAAAAATAAAAAGAACTTACTTACTTGCGGCTCTTCTCATATCGTGTTCCGTGTTTGCACAAAAACCTGCTGAGGTTTCCGTAAAACTGCGCGACGGGAGTAATGTAACCGGTACGGCCGCTTTGCCCGATGTAACTTTAATTACCGATTACGGAAAATTACAAATTCCGCTGAAAAATGTAAGTTCTATTAAAGTTGGCATACCGACCGACAAAGCGGTAACAGAAAAAGCAATCGCCTATTTAAAACAATTAAGCAGCACCAGCGAAGACGCTAAAAAAGGTGCTTACGAAGAGTTGATTAAACTGGGAGTAAAAGCAATTCCCGCGATTGATGCTTTTATGAACGATTCTAAAAACCAAAACGATTATACCGGAGAATATACTCCTGATAATGCCATAAACGAATTACGTTCAACCAACGGTATTGATGCTAATACAAGTGATAAAGATGAGGTCACTATTGAAAACGGTTACCTGATGGGGGGAGTATTTGAATTCACAAAACTGGATGTAAAAACAGAATATGGCAATCTTTCCATTCCGAAAGAAAAAATTAAAAACATCGATGTAACTTATATGGGTGAAAGCGGCTCGAACGAAATGACTTTTAAATTAATGGGTTCAAAAAATATAAGTTCAAATCAAAACGGTGGTTGGCTGAAAACAGGCATCATGCTTAAAAACGGGCAAAAATTTTCTGTCATTGCAACAGGCGAAATTGTATTGGCGAGTTTGTCCAATCAAAAATATCACCCTGATGGAAGTTATGAAACTGCAACCGGAGAAAAATATCCTACAACAGCGGCTACAGACGAGTACAGTACAACAACTGCTTATCCCTCTTACGGAAATGTAGTTTATAAAATCGGAGAGACTTCAACCCAAACATTAAAAGCGGGGGCAAAATTAAACGGTACCGCGGTAGGTTCGGGCATGTTGTATTTAGCAGTTTACGAAACGGTTTTTAACGCGGCTAACAGTGGTTCTTACAGTGTTCGGGTAATTTTAAAATAAAAAAGCAGGAGGGAAGCGCGTGGCCGATATCATAAAATTATTACCGGAAAATATTTCCAACCAGATTGCGGCGGGTGAAGTTGTACAGCGCCCCGCTTCGGCCGTAAAAGAACTTTTGGAAAATTCGATCGACGCGGGCGCCACACAAATTTCTTTAATTGTGAAGGAAGGTGGCAAGGCGCTCATACAAGTAATTGATAACGGCAAAGGCATGAGCGAAACCGACGCGCGCATGTGTTTTGAACGTCACGCTACTTCTAAAATTACTACCGCAGATGATTTATTTGCCATTAAAACAAAAGGCTTTCGCGGAGAAGCAATGGCAGCGATAGCCTCTGTTACGCAGGTTGAATTAAAAACCAAAACTGCAACCGCAAATGCCGGTACTTGTGTAATAATTGAAGGCGGAAATTTCACAAGCCAGGAACCTTGTCAGTCTTCTCAAGGAACTTCTGTAAGTATAAAAAATTTATTCTTTAATGTCCCGGCACGTCGTAATTTTTTAAAGGACGATGCGGTTGAATTACGCCATATCATTGATGAATTTGAGCGCGTGGCATTGGCGCATCCCGAAATTTCTTTTAAACTGAACAGCAACAATAACGAAGTTTATAATTTACAGCAAAGCAGTTTGATAAACCGCATCATGGGTTTGTTGGGAAATAATTTAAAAGATAAACTGGTTTCTGTAAACGAAGAATCACCTACCATAACAATTCGTGGATACGTAGGCACTCCTGCTTCAGCGAAAAAACGCAGGGGGATGCAGTATTTTTTTGTAAACAACCGCTTTATTAAAAACGGTTACCTGCATCACGCCGTTATGGGTGCGTATGAGCAATTGGTTGCCGCTGATGAATTCCCGGCATATTTTTTATTTATTGATGTACCACCCAATACCATTGATGTAAATATTCACCCTACTAAAACAGAAGTAAAGTTTGAGGACGAAAAAAACCTTTACGCCATTTTAAAAACTTCGGTTAAACGCGCTTTGGGAAAAAATAATTTGGCGCCATCAATTGATTTTGACGTGGAGCAGATTGTAGAATTTAATTACGGAACGCAAACAGGGTCCGTGAAAACTCCGCAAATACAGATCAACCCTTCTTACAACCCTTTTTCCGAAAAGAAAGAAGCAACAAAGGATAATTCGGATTGGCAAACGCTTTACCGGGATTATATTAATCCGAATACGGCAGATTCTTTGCCGAAGGAAGATTTATTTAAGCAGGATGCAGCACATTTTATTGTCCCTGAGAAATTTTTTCAATTGCAATTACGATATATTGTGGCTGCTTACGGCGACGGGTTATTATTAATCGACCAGCAACGCGCGCACGAACGTATTTTGTACGAGCATTACAAAAAAGCGGCCCAGCATCAATCGTCTTCGCAGCAGGAATTATTTCCGCAAACCATGGAGATTTCTTCTTCGGATATGTTATTGCTGAATGAGCTTAACGATGATTTAAAAAAATTAGGCTTTGATATTATTCCTTTCGGAAAAGATACGGTTGTTATACAAGGCGTACCGGCTGATTTGAGTTCGCTTAACAGTACCGAAGTTTTATCGGGACTGCTGGAAAATTATAAACTTAACAACCTCGATGTTAAATTGGATAAAGGAGAAAATATTTGCCGTTCGCTGGCAAAAAATACTTCAATCAAATATGGTAAAGAATTACAGCCTGAGGAAATGAAACTCTTAATGGAGCATTTGTTCAGTTGCGAAAATCATTCGTTCAGCCCGGCAGGAAAAGTAGTATATACAAAAGTAGATTTAATAGAACTGGATAAACTTTTCAGAAAATAAGATGAATAATTTCAGATCGATTCCCACTGTAACCAAAAACATACTTATAATAACGGTGATTGCTTTTCTGGCAACCAATCTTCTTAAAAATAAAGTGGACCTGACAAATATTCTGGGATTGCATTATTTTTTGGCCTCCGATTTTAAACCCTACCAGTTTGTTACTTATATTTTTATGCATGGCAATTTAATGCATTTGTTCTTTAATATGTTTGCGTTATTTATGTTCGGGGCAGTATTGGAAAATGCATGGGGACCCAAACGTTTTTTGATTTTTTATATTTTTACAGGATTAGGTGCGGCTTTAACTCAATTGGCAGTTTATTATTTTCAGGTTACACCCATACTTGAAAGTTTCAATCATGTGTTGGCTCAAACTTCCTCCTACGCCGAGCAAACAGAAATTCTTGAAAAGAAGAAAGAATTTTTAAACCGATTTGTAGTAGTAGGTGCATCGGGTTCTTTATTCGGTTTGCTGATAGCTTTTGGAATGATGTTCCCGAATGCCGAATTAATGATGTTGTTTTTACCAATACCTATAAAAGCTAAGTACTTTGTAGCCTTGTACGGAGCTATTGAGCTTTTTTCGGGAATAGCCAACAGTAGTGGTGATAACGTGGCTCATTTTGCCCATCTGGGCGGAATGCTGTTTGGTTTTATATTAATGATGATTTGGCGAACAAAAAGACGGTATTAGCTTATTTCCCAACAAGAGTTTGTTTAAAATCATTAGCCGATTTATCTTTCAAAATCCGATATTAGTCTAAAAGATTTTAGCTCATAAGCTTTTTAGAAGTTACTTTGTATCCTCAAAAAACAGAAGGCATATGAAAAGATTTTTATTTGTTATTGTTTCCGTTTTTACTTTATCTGCTTTAAACGCGCGTGAATTTAAAGATGTCGCATCTGCCCAGGCCGCACAGATTAACCGAGTAAGCAATGATGATATTACTTTAGAACTTCCTCGCTTTGTGTTTTCGCACACCAATACAAAAATTGCTATAAAATTTAAAAACCCTGTTCATGATAAATTGGTGAGCAACGGATATAAATTGCACTTCATAGTTAACGGCGGCGACCAGTTAGTAGAATTTGACCAACAGGGTGCCGGAAATTTAAATTGCGTATTTAAAGCGGATAATAAGTTAAGTGTGCTGTTTGAAAATGCTTCTTTCACCAAAGAGCTTTCTGTTATCTCAATCTGGTATATGGTATTGCCTTTGGTGGGGTTATTCTTATTCCTTGGTTACCGGCTTGCTTTTGCAAGAAGGAAAATGAAAATTGTTTCTACCAATAAAAACGGCGAAAATGCCGCGCAGCCGCTTAAAGCTTCCAATTTAAAAGTTGTTAAGGAAGAGGAGGTTTTAGTTTAAAAAGCCCTGATGTATTTTAATTACCTGCGGAATCAGTAATTTCTCCTCGTTATTTTCAATTACCCAGTCTGCTTTTTTTATTTTTTCTTTATCGGGCATTTGCTTTTCGATAATTTGTTCAATCTCATTTTCGCTAAGGTTATCTCTTTTGGCCAGGCGCATTTTTCGTAATTCCGGAGTGGTGCTTACAACAAGTATTTTATCAACGGCTTTTGCTATTCCTGCTTCAAATAAAAGGGCGCTTTCTTTTACAATATAAATATCTTTTTCGTGTTGCTTTTTAAAGTCTTCAAAATCTTTTCTAACGGCAGGGTGAATAATCGCGTTTAATTCTTCCAATAATTTTTTATCCGAAAATATTTTGTCACGTATATATTTTTTGTCCAGAGCCTTTCCGTTTTTGTAGGCCTTTTTACCAAGTAAAGTTTCTACTTTACTTTTTATTTCGGATATAAAATAAAGTTCTTTAGCTCTCCGGTCCGAATTATAAACAGCGACTCCGAGCGTTTTAAAAATCCGGGCTACGGTGCTTTTGCCACTGCCTATACCTCCGGTTAAACCTAAAATTTTCATTACTTAAACGGATTAAACAAAGAATATTTTTTTATAAGCGTTTTTTCAAGCGGTAAATCAAAAGTAAAACTTTCGGCAAGCCCGGCCTTGTTTTTTATTTCAAACTCCAGATGTACATTTAAATTTGCTTTTTTAGGTTCCAAAAGTTTCAGCACATATTTAGTTCCGTACAATGGCGATATTCCGTCAACGGGTGCCGGCCTCTGAATTTGCTCGGTCAGTAAATCCGGATCGGTGCTTTTTCCCACCAAATGCGAATCGTTTTTAATAACGAGGTTTTTATACGTTAAGGTATATTCCCTCGCCGAAATACCTTTACCGTGCAAGCTGTAACGTATGCAGGATTTCTTTTTATCTCCTTTAAAAATTAAAAACGGGATCACCATGTTTTTTTTATCGGGTATAATCTGCAGTAAAAACTGAATAGAATCTTTATTAAACTCGTAATATTGTGAAGTAACCGGTACTTTTTTGCTGAACGAAACCCGGTTGGTACGTACAAAACACGAACTGGTTGTTAAAGCAATAAACAAAGACAAAAAAAACAAAGAAATTATCCTCACGCTTTATTTAATCTTATCTACATTCATCACAACCGCCTCGCCGCTGGTGCATACAAGCCCCGTTGTTTTATCTTTTATAACAGTTTCTATAATGGCGCGGTTTTTATCTTTAATGGCTTCTTTTACGGTAAACTCTGCCACATAGTCAACATCCACATACATGGGTTTTAAAAAACTGAGCGATTGTTTTAGGTAAATAGTACCTTCGCCGGGGAATAAAGTACCGAAAACCTTAGAAAACAGCGATGCTCCCAACATTCCGTGCATAATTGGGCGTTTAAACATGGTTTTGGCAGCGTAAGCGGCATTCAGGTGAACCGGGTTTTTATCGCCCGTACATTGAGCAAAGGCCTCAACGTCGGCTTGGGTAAACTTAAAATCGTGGCTATAGGTTTGTCCGCTTTCTATCATAGGGTTAAATTAGCTATACAAATGTAAAATTTTCCGCTTACATAGGCTAAATCTGACAAATTTTCGCATCCTCTTGGTTGGCAATATATTTGACGTATTTTTGCATCCCGAAATAAGAATATGGGTAAAACTATGGCTGACGAAGAAATTAAGAAAGAGAACGAAACCGTTAATCCTGAACAGGAAAATGAAACTGCAAATCCGGAAGCAAACACGGAACAAAGTCCCGAGCAAAAAATTGCGGAACTGAACGATAAGTATCTGAGGCTTTATGCCGAATTTGATAATTTCAGGAAACGCAGCATGCGTGAAAGGGTTGAGTATTTAAAATCCGCCGGCGAAGATGTATTTAAAGATATTTTGCCCGTGGTTGATGATTTTGAACGAGGAATAAAAGCAGCCGAAAATGGGGCCGACGCAAAAAGTGTACAGGAAGGCGTGTTGCTTATTTACAACAAACTGCAAAATATTTTAAAACAGAAAGGTGTTGAAGTAATGGACAGCAAAGGAAAAGATTTTGATGCGGAAACGATGGAGGCTATTACCAATATTCCTGCACCGACACCTGATTTGAAAGGTAAAGTGGTGGATGAAATTGAAAAAGGATATTTACTGAACGGAAAAGTGATACGCTACGCAAAAGTGATAGTGGGAAGTTAAACAGCTATAGAATGATAGATTGGATGAGTTACAGATTGAATACAAAATCACTGTTCATATTCACAAATCAATAACTCTCTAAATCAATAACTGAAAAAATGGCCAAAAGAGATTATTACGAAATACTTGGAATAAACCGTAGCGCAAACGAGGATGAGATAAAAAAAGCTTATCGCAAGATGGCTATTAAATATCACCCCGATAAAAACCCGGGAAACAAACATGCGGAAGAAAGCTTTAAAGAAGCTGCCGAAGCCTACGAGGTATTAAGCGACGGTAATAAACGTGCACGTTACGATCAGTATGGCCACGCTGCAAACGCATCATCTGCATCGGGTGGAGCAGCAGGTGGATATGGTGGCGGAATGAACATGGACGATATCTTCTCGCAATTCGGAGATATTTTTGGTGGCGCATTCGGAGGAGGGGGATCGCATGGAGGAGGAAGACGCGTTAATAAAGGTTCCAACATTCGGATAAAGGTAAAACTCAATCTGTACGAAATAGCACACGGTGCCGAGAAGAAAATTAAAGTCAACAAACATGTTGTCTGTCACACCTGTCACGGTAGCGGTGCCAAAGGCAGCGCTACAGAAACCTGCCGCATGTGTAACGGCACGGGTGTATATACCCAAATGCGCCAGACTATTTTGGGCATGATGCAGACACAAACTACCTGTAGTTCTTGCGGCGGACAAGGACAAATCATTAAAGAGAAATGCGGCACTTGTCATGGTGATGGAATCGAAAGAGGCGAAGAAGTGATTGCCATCAATATTCCTGCGGGAGTTGCGGATGGTATGCAGCTTTCAATGGGAGGAAAAGGTAACGCTGCACCACGCGGCGGAGTGAACGGCGATTTACTGATTGTTATTGAAGAAGAAGAACATGAAGAACTTAAACGTGACGGGCATAATTTATTTTACGAATGTTATGTGAATTTTGCCGACGCAGCTTTGGGAATAAGTGTTGAAGTGCCGACTGTTGACGGAAAAGCAAAAATTAAAATTGACGCCGGAACGCAGAGTGGAAAAGTACTTCGTTTAAAAGGAAAAGGTTTGCCTGATGTAAACTCGTATCATAAAGGAGATTTATTGGTAAATATAAATGTCTGGACTCCGCAAAACCTTAGTCCGGAAGAAAAAAAACTTATTGAAAAACTCCGCGAATCAAAAAATTTTCACCCTGCACCGGGCAAAAACAACAAAAGTTTTTTCGACAGGATGAAAGAGTATTTCGAATAAATAAAAATTATCTTATTTCGATTTTGCTTAAATCACCACGCTCGTCATGGTGAACTTGTTTCAACATCTCATTAATATTAGAACCAAATTCAGCGATTCTGAAAAAAGTTCAGGTGATCAGACTTTTTTTATTTCTTCATCAATCTTTTAAAAGTCCTTTCAAGATATTTTTCAGTGGGAAGAAGCGACTGCTGAATATTTTTCGCATAACGGATACTATCTACAATTTCTTTTTGTTTTTCCTCAATAAGAGCTTTCTGTTCTTCTGTAATGGCTTTCTGTATTTCCACTTGCCTTTTTTGTTCAGCAATTATTCGGTTGACTTTTTTGCTTTGCTGTAAATTTCGATAAACAAAAAATACAAGTCCGCACAATAAAACCGCGCCCAGAATAAAACCGTTGCGGATAATTTTTTGCTGTTTAAGTTCCGCTTCTTTTTTAATCTGGTCAGCTTTGTAAAAAATATCTTTTTTTAATTGTTCGGTTTTCATTTCTTCTTCCTTCACTTTAAATTCAAGCCCGGCAAATTTTTCCATGCTTCCTTTATTCACAATGCTGTCTTTCATTTCAATAGAGAGATTGTGCATTTCCAGCGCTTTTTTGTAATCACCTGTTTTTTCAAATACTTTGTAAGAAAGTTCTGCTGTATTCTGAATAATCATGGGTGTATTACATTCTTTGGCAATAGGCATGCTTTGCTCTGCGTATTTTTTTGCGTTTATCACATCGCCCATTTCAAGGTATAAACTTCCTACGCTGTTAAGGCATTCGGCAATTAAAGTTTTATCTTCTATTTCTTTTGCAATTCCGAGCGATTTCATAAAATATTCCAGCGCTTTTGATTTATCTTTTTTTGCCAGATAAATCTCTCCAATGCCATTATAACTGAAAGCTACTTTACTTTTATCGCCGGTCTCCAGCGACAACTCAATCGTTTGGTTAAAATAATCCAATGATTTTGTAAAATTTCCCAGATTCCGGTAACAATCTCCGATAGAACTTAAACAGGAAGAAATTCTTGTTTTATCTCCCATGCCCCGCGCAATACGTTCTGCCTCCTGAAAATATTTTAACCCTTTTTTATAATCACTTTGTATGCGGTAAACTTCTCCCATACCGTTTAAACAAAAAGCGGTAAGTGGTTTGTCGCCCGTTTTTGCGGCAATGGCTAAAGATTGCTGAAAATAATCCAACGATTTACTGTAATCATCCTGAAGCCGGTAAATATCTCCCATCGAACTTAAGGAAGAAGCAATACGATTTTTATCGCCTGTTTGTTTTGAAATATCCAGGGCTTGCTGAAAATAGTGGAGCGCCTCAAAATTTTCTCCTTTCAGGCGGTATACTTCGCCTATGCAGTTAAGACAAAATGACGATTGGTTTTTATCACTGATCAAATAAGCAATTTTTAAAGCCTTTTGAAAATATTCCAATCCCTTATCAAATTCCCCCGTTATGCGCGCTACTTTACCCAAGCCTGTAAGCGACTGGATTTCTATTTTTTTAAACCCGTTTTTTTCTGCCTGTTTTAATACTTCCCGTAACGCGCTGTCGGCTTTGTTGTAATTATCAATCCAATAATAATAATATCCCAATCTCGAGAGTCCGTCAATTTCGCCGTATTTATAATTGATGCTTTTGCTTTTTTCAATGGCTTCGTTTGCTAAAATTAAATTAGGGTCGTTTTTCCAGTTTTGCGAGAGCTCATTTAAATAATTAATGGCCTCTGTATCGCTGCTTGCCTGTAATACCTGTCTTTTAAGGGAGTCTACAACCTCATTTACTTTCGCGCTATCACGCAGAAGCCCTTTTGCGGCAGTACTCCATTTTATGGTAAGCGAGCCATTTTCATTGGCAGATTGCTTATCGCTATCCTTTTTATCCGGGTTGCAGGCAAACAGCAAGGCAAGCAATAGAAAATAAAAAGTATGTATGCGCCCGTAAAAATTCATCTTGCCAAAAGGAGAGTACTAAAGATAAAAATTATATTTAAAAACGGTTGATTAAATTTTAAAATTATCACCGAAGGCTCTGAGCTTTTTAGTAAGTTCGCCTTATGAACTATAAAGCGCGTTTAGCCTTTCTTGTTTGGATTTATGTATTGGCACTTTTTGTGTTTACCGATGCCCGTATTATTTTTTACCTGTATCATCACAATCGTTTTGAGGGTGGTTTTTGGACCTGCCTTTTTTACGGTTTACGATTTGATATGGTGGCGGTTACCACCTTAAACGGACTTTTTATTTTCCTTGTGGCTTTTCCGTTTTCATTATTGCACAGTAAAATCTTTCGCGTTTTTCTGAAAATTACTTTTATGCTGGTAAACGGTATGGCCCTTCTTGTCAATTTTGTAGACATAGCTTATTTCCCTTTTACATTAAGGCGCAGTACACCCGATACGATAAGTTTTTTTATAGAGAAAAACGAAGCAGGGACTTTGCTCCCTGTTTTTCTTGCCGACTTCTGGCACCTGGTTTTATTATTTATTGTCTATTTATTTTTAATGAGCTGGCTGTATAATGTAATTCAACGGAAATTTCTGAGCCCGTATGTAAAAGAGGCGGGCAGTTTAAAGCAACTTGCTGCAAAATCTTTTTATTTTTTACTCATCGCAGGACTTTCTGTGCTTGGAATTCGCGGCGGCACGCAATTAATTCCCCTCAGTATTATTGACGCGGAGAATTCTGTTAATTCGAGATACGTGCCATTAGTACTTAATACTCCGTTTTGTTTCATTAAATCCGGAGTGCTTTATACATTGGAAGAAAAAGATTATATGAGCGATGCTGAGGCTCAAAAAATTTATAATCCTGAAAAGAAATATAATTACGCCGCTGCTGATTTTCAGAATAAAAATGTGGTGGTAATAATTGTAGAAAGTCTTTCTAAAGAATACACAGGCCTCGGAAAGCGTAAAAGTTATACACCCTTTTTGGATTCCCTTATGCAAAACAGCTTGGTTTTTACCAATGCATTCTCCAATGGTAAGCGATCTATTGAAGGTATTCCGGCCATCCTGGCTTCCATGCCTTCTTTTCAATATGATTACATAAGCACCGTGTACAGCAATAATAAGATTACTTCGTTGGCTAATGTTTTAAAAACAAAAGGTTACTACTCTTCTTTTTTTCACGGAGGGACTAACGGCACCATGAATTTTAACGGGTTTTGCGCCGGTGCAGGTTTCGATAAATATTTCGGACGCAGTGAATACAACAACGAAAAAGATTATGACGGCGATTGGGGAATTTGGGATGAACCTTTTTTACAAGGTATGGCTTCAGAACTGGATAAACAAAAACAACCTTTTGTATCGGCTGTATTTACTTTAAATTCACATTACCCTTACCGGATTCCGGAAAAATATAAAGCAAAATTTCCTGAAGGAAAACTTCCGATCTATAAATGTATTTCTTACGCGGATTACTGCCTGCAAAAATTTTTCGCCACGGCAAAAAAGCAAAAGTGGTTTGCTAATACTTTATTTGTCCTTATGGCGGACCATACCGGGGTTTCCGAAGATTGGTACTATGACAATTCTTGCGGCAATTACCAGATTCCTTTGTTTTTTTACCTGCCCGATAATTCTTTAAAGGGAAGCGATCCTCATGTGGCCCAACAGATCGATGTTTTGCCTACCACTTTATACCTTTTAAAATACGATCAATCGTTTTTTGCGTTCGGAAACAATCTGCTTGATTCAACTCAAACAAAGAACCGTTTTGCCGTTAATTATTACAATGTTTGCTACCAGTATTTTACAGATTCCAAGCTGTTGCAATATAATGGAACCAATGCTATCGGTTATTACCAATATCGTACAGATTCCCTCTTAAATAACAGCCTTGCACCTGATGCAGAAATGACAGAGACAGAGAAACGCGCAAAGGCTTTCATCCAACAATACAATAATAGGGTTATTCATAACAAGACTAGTGTGAGATAACCCGTAAAATGGTTGTTTTATGAACATTTTAAGGTACAAATCTCTTTAAAAAGAGTACCCCTTCTCGTTTATAATATCTTAAATTTGTTCTCATGAATTTATTATCTGTACGGAATGTTACCAAGCGTTATGCAAACCATATAGCGTTGAGTAATGTAAGCATAGAAGTTCCTGAGCAATCGATTTTCGGTTTATTAGGCCCGAACGGCGCGGGAAAAACTTCTTTAATACGCATTATTAACCAGATTACCGGGCCCGATGAAGGGGAAATTTTATTAAGTGGAAAAAAGTTGGGAGAGGAAGATATATCTCACATCGGTTATCTCCCGGAAGAACGCGGACTTTACAAAAAAATGAAAGTTGGCGAGCAATCGCTTTATCTTGCACGCTTAAAAGGGATGAGCAAAGCAGATGCCATGAAAGAACTGAAGGTTTGGTTCGGAAAATTTGAAATGGGCGGATGGTGGAACAAAAAAATCGAAGAGCTCAGTAAAGGTATGCAGCAAAAAGTGCAGTTTATCGTTACGGTAATTCATAAACCCAAACTTTTAATACTGGATGAACCCTTCAGTGGTTTCGATCCTATTAATGCGCAATTGATCCGCAACGAAATTTTAGATTTGCGTAAAAACGGCACAACTGTAATTTTCTCTACTCATAATATGGGTTCCGTAGAAGAGTTGTGTGATTACATTGCCCTGATAAATAAATCGCAAAAAATACTCGACGGCTCTGTAAAGGAAATCCGTAAGACATACCGCTCTAATACCTACGACATAAATTTTAAAGGAAACATGATGGGTTTTACCAATGCTATGTGGAGTGGGGGAGAACTTATCGAAAAACACAGTGATGGAGATATACATGACGTTCGCGTTAAACTTTCGGGCGCAAATAAACCAAATGATTTGTTAAAAGTAGTGATGCCATTTGCAGAAATTAATTCCCTGAGAGAAGTGATACCCAGCATGAACGACATTTTTATTATGAAGGTTAACGAGCAACAGGTGATGGGAACGCAGAGTAATTATACGGAGTAATTTAAAAGCTGCAAGTTTTAAGTTAAAAGAAATGAAAAGAATTTTTTTAATAGTATGCAGTTGTTTGCTTTTTGCCGGGAAGAGCGCCGTTCCGGTGGTTGAAGTAAATGCTTTTATAATTAAACTTACCGAGGAACAAAAAATAGGAATGCTGATTGACTATATAAAAAATTTAAAAGACGCGGTGTTTATCCGTAACGGAGATGAGCATACTGCCGAAGAGGCCGCGGAACATTTACGCAGCAAAAGAAAAAAGGCCGGAAGTAAAGTGAAAACAGCGGTTGAATTCATCGTGCACATAGCCAGTAAATCAAGTATAAGCGGGAAGCCTTACTTCATAAAATTTAAGGATGGGAAAATAATTCCGTCGAAAGATTTATTAGTGGAAGAATTAAAAAGAATCGAAAAATCAAATTTATAAAATGAATAAAGTGTTTTTAATAATCTGGCGCGAATATTTTGAACGCATCCGTAAAAAGAGCTTCATTCTTATGTCCATCTTAGGGCCGATACTGATTGCCGGCGGTTTTGCTTTAATGATCTGGCTGACAAATGCCGATAAAACAAATCAAAAAATACAAGTAATTGACGCTTCCTTCGCGTTCAGTAAATTGCCGGACAATGATTTTATTAAGTTTTACTATCCGGATGTCAACCTGAAAGAAGCGATAAACCAATTTTATAAAACGGATTTTACCTGTATTCTTTATGTTCCGTACAATATTGCGCAGGGTGGTAAAACTTCCGTTCAATTGTATTATAAAAAATCGCCGGGCTTTGCCACCACCCAATATATGAAGGATGTAATGGAAAAGAAACTCTATGAATTTAAACTGGCAGCTAACAATATTGACCCTTCGGTAATTAAAAACGCAAGGCAATCGATTAATTTTATTAATTGGGAAGTTCCTGAGACCGGTGAGATAAGTAATAAATCGGATGTTGTTGTGTATATCGGAATAGCCTGTGGCGTTTTGATTTTCATTTTCCTTACCGTTTACGGAGCGCAGGTAATGCGTAGTGTTATGGAAGAAAAAACCAGCCGGATAGTGGAGATTATTATCAGCAGCGTAAGGCCGTTTCAGTTAATGATTGGAAAAATAGTTGGCGTGGCCCTGGTGGGAATAACTCAGTTTTTAATATGGATTGTTCTTTCATCCATTCTGACCACACTGGTAACTACTACCTTGTTGAAATCTGTTACAGATGATTACAATAAAAATAAGCAGCAGGTAGAAACCATTTTTAAACAGGGAAGTAATCTTGCGCCTAAGGATTTGGAAAAAATTCAAAGTAATGAAGAGGCAATAAAAGCTTTGGAGGCGATTAAAAAAATAAATTTTCCCATTGTAGTTACTTTCTTCCTGGTTTATTTTTTAGCAGGTTATTTGTTTTATAGCGCACTTTTTGCGGCTATAGGATCGGCGGTAGACAGTGAGGCGGATACGCAGCAATTTATGCTACCGGTAATGTTGCCGTTAATGATATCTTACGTTATGGCAATCATGGCTGCTCAAAATCCGGACGGGAAAATAGCATTTTGGGGATCGTTGATTCCGTTCTCATCCCCCATACTGATGCTGGTGCGGCTTCCCAACGGAGTTCCGTCCTGGCAAATTGCAGTATCCCTTTCTCTTTTAATTTTGGGTTTTATTTTTACCGTATGGCTTGCCGGCAGAATTTACCGCACCGGAATTTTAATGTACGGCAAAAAAGTTACCTGGAAAGAAATTATTAAATGGGTTACTTACAAAGCGTAGATAAATATAAAATTCCGGAGACGTTTTCCGCTTTAAAGGGAGATGCCCGTCTCAGGCGGACAAAAGGGTCTTTGCGGAAGCAAAGATTGTATTTTAGTTTAGTAACGCTGCTTTTTTGTCTTAATATTTTCTCTCAGGAAAAAGAGCCTAAGAATCGCTATACCCGTATTGTTGCGGGGCCGATGCTTTCTTTTTATCAGAACAATCAGTTTCATACGGCTAATTCCCGTCCACGCTACGCTTTCTTCATTGGTATTTACGAGGATATAAAAATGCACAAAAACTTTTCGTTTATGCCGGGAGTTGAGTATGCTTACCACGGTCTGACATTTAATTCGTATTATCTCGCACCGGGTTATCAGTTTTTGTATGACGGCCATTTTGATTACAATTACCAGCTAACGTTTCAGGAAGCACGGCTGAACCTTCTTTTTAAGCAGGTGATAGGAATTGAAACAAGAAATGTAGTTACAGGTTATACTTCTTGCGGTTATGTGCTCAGGTACTTATTCACTTCTAAAATGGTTGTGAATTCAAACCTTACGGGTGCTGAATTATTTAATGGCCAACCGCATGTTGAATTTGAACACCCTATTTTTCAGAAAAACATGTCTTCAGCAGTAAAATTTGTAGCGGGAGTACAGCGTAATTTTTTTAAAACCCACCGCGCTTTTTTCTTTGAATGCGCCTTTACTTTTTCTCTTTCACGCTTTTATATTACAGAAAGTTTTGCACCTTCATCCTTATATATAAATGGCTCTTTTTTGCAATTAGGCCTCGGGTTTAAGTTTTAATCTGAATAAACTCCTGTACTCTTTCGTTATTAAGATGTATAAAATAAAAAAGCCGTTCATTATGAACGGCTTTTTTATTTTAAGTTTTTTATTAATCATGTTTGCTGTTATGCTCAACGTGGTGCTTGGCTGCCTCGTGAGTGTGATGCTCAGCATGTTTGTGATGGCCGTGAGCTAAATGAGCATGGTGAGCCGCTTTATGGTGGTCGCCTTTTTGATGATGCTCATGTGCTTTTTTGTGGTGGTGCGCTGCTTTCTCGTGGTGTGCAGCTGCTTTTTCATGATGATCGTGTTTCATGACTATTTATTTTTAGGGGTTAATAATAATCAAATGTAGAGTAGTATTTTAACGGGCAATGGAAGGAGGTGTTAAATAATGGTTATTTAACAATTATTATGTTAAAATTAAGAATTAAAGGCATTTAGTTCGTAGCCTGGTTTATTTATCCAACTTTCTTCAACCTGCCGCTTTCCTCTTCGTTGCTACGCTTTGAGTTATGGTTAATGCGCATTTTCCCGAATTTCCATACAATAAACCCACGAAGCCTGCGCGTATCATTTCTTTCGGTATAGTATGAATATTGCCCGCCTACCTGGTTAATCCACGGCCTGCGGTCGGTATAAAAAACATCAAAGATGCTGAACGATATATCTAATTTTTTATTGAAAAAGGATTTAAAAATGGTAAAATTGGCCACACCTATAGGGTAGTACGTTTGTATTCCGTCTGTTGTCCTCGAATTATAAAAACCCTGTAACTGAATTTTAAAATTCTTCGGCAGTAAAAACTCAACGTTGGCATTCGAGTAATAATAAAAGTTCTGTTTGTAAACCGTTAAGCCGTTTACCAAAGTAGAATTATTGGAAAAAACCCCCGCACCGTATACATTAAAGTTCAGCCATTTGATTTGTTTTTGTATAAAAATGCTCATCGAACCATTATCAATGCGAGAGAAATTAAAAACCGAATCAACTGTAATTTTTGTTTTGGGGTCTCCGTACGCGTAATAATAAATATTGTCTTTGGTTCTTTGATAAGAAGCGCTTATGGTGATAAAATTATTATAACTGTAATCCAGGTTTATAACGTGGCTGTATTGCGGACGTAAATAAGGATTGCCGCTTCCGTTACTGAACTGGTCGTTAAACGTGCGCACGGGACTCATTTGGTCGTAACCCGGCCTGCCAATTCGATAACTGTAATTGCTTTGCAAACTGTTTTTATCATTTATTTTATAATCGATTGAACCACTCGGAAAAAAATTAATATAGTTCCGGTGAAGTACATAAGATTTAGGTTTATTATCCGCATCGATTAATGTATGTTCGCTTCTTATACCCGCGCGTAAATCCAGTTTTTTAAAACTCTTACTCAGCGTTGCATAGCCTGCCAGAATTCTTTCATGGTAGGAGTATCCGGTTGAATAAACTGAATCAACATAAAGATTGCCGTTGACAGGGTCGGTAAGTTGCACAACCGAATTACTTCTGTTGGTAACAAAGCTGGATTTAAAACCCGTTTCAAGACTGAAGGATTTTTTAAAATCGCGCGTTAAGTCGAGTTTTTGTGTATAGATATTAAAATCATTATGTACGTTGGTTCCGAATCGATTTACAGAGCCTACTTCGCTATGGGAGAGATTAAAATAATTATTGGTTGTGAACCTTGAAGATTCTTCATTCAAATTCGTGTAATCAGTTAAAAACTGCAGGCGCGTAAGCGTATCAAATTTATGAGTAGCGTTAACATTAAATGTCGGATTGGATAAAAACTGTTGAGTGCCAATATTGAAATTAATGTAATTGTAATTATACGGACTGGTGCCCAGAACTGCTAGGCTGGCGTTTTCTTGATTATTAATAGTCCCGAAATTCTCGGTAACATTTAGCCCTATAATTGTTTTTTTGGTCAATTCGTATTCTATGCCGCCCGTTGCATAAATAATTTTTCTCAACGGGTCTTGCCGTCCCTGTGAAAGTATCTGAAAGGCGCCGCTTGTATCAGTAATTTTTCTCAAAAAATAATTATTCGTTTCAAAGTGCAGGTAAGAAACGTTAATGGTGGTGAAAGCGGTGAGCTTATTTGATTTATAATTCAACGAAAGAAATGTGCCGCCGCGCCATTGGTCGCCGTGACTACCACTTTGCGATAAACTTCCGCTAAAACCTTTTACCCTGGCTTTTTTCATAACAATATTTATTAAACCTCCCGTTCCTGCTGCATCGTATTTTGCCGGAGGGTTTTTTATCAGTTCTATATATGAAACCGATTCGGCTGGCATGCCCATAAGTATGTTTATCATTTGGTCTGTGGGGATTTGCTGTAACCTGCCGTCAATTAAAAAACGAACGCCCCCACGGCCATTTACAGTAATGTTGTTTCGTGCGTCGATAGAAATGCCCGGTACACGTTTTAATATTTCAAAAACCGTATTGCCTCCAGAAATGATGTTGTTCTCTACATTCATCACCACTATTCCACTCTTAAATTCGATAGTAGGTTTAAAGGCTGCAACGGATATTTCTTTAAGCATTACACCTTCGGATCGCAAAAGTTGCGGGCTTAAAGTTATTTGCGAGACTGAATCAATACTTATTGGCACCGACCAACCTGTTTTAAAACCTACATTGCTGAACTTGATAATATAATTGCCCGCAACAACTTTTTCATAAATAAATTCTCCTTTGTCATCGCATACATTGCCCTTTACCAGGCTGCTGTCTTTAGCATTTAATATGGCGAGGGCGCAATAGGGGACGGGGGAACCCGCAGAATCTATAACGCTGCCCTTAATAAAGTTTTGCGCGTAAGAACCCAAAAAACTGCTGCAAAGCAGGGTTATAAGTACGATTTTTTTCAGAAGCCCGAAATTAAGATAATTTACCAGGAATTGCAATTTAAGAGTAACGGCAAATCTTACTTTTTATTTTCAACCTTCAGCATACCAACAAATTTTCCGTTTTTATACAATTCGCTACGGGTAATTATCATGTCGGAGCCGTAATAATTGGTCGCCCCGTCGGGTTTTCCGTCTTTAAACCGCGCAAGGATTATAAGTTGTCCTACTGAGTTATAAATTTTTAAATCTCCTTCCGGCTTTCCATCAATAAAAATTCCTTCGCGCTCAATTTTTCCGTCTTCATCTTTTGTAGTAAATGGGCCGTTAATCGGTTTACCGCTTTCATCATAATAAATGCGCTCGCCGTCCATTTTCCCTTTTCGATAAGAACCTACCCATTGAATATTTCCGTTCGGGTAATAATATCTTAGTTCACCTTCCTGAAGATTATTTTCATTATAAACCTTTGATCTTACATTTCCGTTTTCGTAATAAACTATCGACATTCCTTCCAGCTTCCCTTTAACGTAATTAATTTTCCTTATAATCTGTCCTTTCTTTCCATAACTTATATAAAGGCCTTCAAGTTTATTTTCTTCCACGCCCCATTCGGCAGTTTTAACTCCTTCTTTGTTGTATTGTATCCAGGCACCGCGACTACTTGTTCCGGAGGGAATAAAGACAGCCCGGATACCACTCTTTTCATA
>DATMMV010000126.1:0-9158 GCA_035569635.1 Bacteroidia bacterium
AAATACGCTTTCTGACGGGCAAAGACAGCGCGTGGCATTATCAAAGGCTTTGTGTTTGTTTCCGGAATTACTTTTACTGGACGAACCCTTCAGCAACCTGGATATAATCACGAAAGAAAAAATATTTACATACATCAAAAAGAAACTGAAGCAAAATAATTCCTCCTGTATTATTGTTTCGCACCGTTTGGATGAAGTTTTAAAAAATGCTGACTACCTGGGTATTATGCGTAACGGAAAATTGATACAACTGGATACTTTTAAAAAAATGAAAAAGAACCCGGCTGACACCTATGTGGAAAATCTGCTTAAACTGAAATAAATTCAAAAAATGGATTATATTTGTTTTACAAAATGAAAAAAGTATTTCCCCATATCCTGTTTTTTATAACCTGCTTTTATTTTTTATCCGCCGGAAACAGTTCACTCTTTTCAAAGATCGGCAAAGCAACGCCTACAGAAATTACGGATTTGGATGAGGATTCTTCCGGCGCTGAAAGCAAAGACAATAAAGAAGACGGTTGCGACGAAGAAACTTTCTTTGACTGCAATCATATTTTATTAATTAAGGAAACCACTTCTGTAAAAGATTTATTCTTTTCCGAAAAAAAATCTTCACTTCCTCAACATATTCAGGAAAAAACTTCTCCGCCTCCGAAAGCATAATACCATTTTGTTTCTTACTTAATTTTCTTTAAAAAATTAAAACATGGTATCATGCAAATATTTAAATATTTTAAAAACGACTTAAAAGCCGGTATTGTAGTATTTCTGGTGGCTTTACCTTTGTGTTTGGGTATTGCACTCGCTCAAAAGGCTCCATTGTTTTCAGGAATAATTTCCGGTGTGGTGGGCGGCATTGTTGTTGCTATGATCAGCGGTTCACGATTAAGCATCAGTGGTCCTGCCGCAGGTTTAACTTCCATTGTACTTACAGGAGTTGCCACACTTGGAAGTTTTGAAACTTTTTTACTGAGTTTATTTTTAGCGGGAATATTTCAGATTGTATTAAGTGTTGTTAAAGCGGGAATTATCGGATATTACATTCCTTCCTCCGTTATTAAAGGAATGCTTGCGGCGATAGGGATTATTTTAATCGTAAAACAAATTCCGCACCTTGTTGGTTACGACTCGGATCCGGAAGGTGATGAGACGTTTATACAAACAGACGGGCAAAATTCTTTCAGCGAATTGGTAAACATGTTAAACTATGTAAGCTTCGGGCCAATTATAATCGGGATATTTTCTTTAACCACTCTTATTTTGTGGGACAGCAAAAGAATAAAGGACATTCCGCTATTAAAAGCTTTGCCTGCTCCGCTTATAGTGGTTGTTTTAGCCGTGCTTACCAATCAGGTATTTACTTACGCATTGCCCGATTTAAAAGTAAAACCCGAACACATGGTGGTTTTGCCCGGTATAAACAACATGAGTGATTTAATGAGTAATTTAACCTTTCCGGATTTTTCTAAATTAAATTTGCCTCTGGTTTACGAAACTGCACTGATAATTGCTATTGTTGCCAGTCTTGAGACTTTATTAAATCTGGAAGCGATTGATAAACTGAATCCGGAAAATCCAATCTCTCCTGCCAACAAGGAATTGCTTGCACAAGGTGTTGGCAATTTATTATGCGGTTTACTGGGTGGCTTACCCGTTACTTCAGTAATTGTAAGAAGCTCGGCAAACCTGAGTGCCGGTGGAAAAACACAACTCTCCTCGGTGATTCACGGGTTTCTGTTTATCATTGCCATTTTTTTAATTCCGGACGCACTTTTGTGTATTCCGCTTTCAGCATTAGCGGCGATTTTGATCTATATAGGTTTTAAATTAACTTCCCTTAAAATTTATAAATCGGTTTATAAATTCGGCAAAGACCAGTTTATTCCCTTTATAATTACCATAGCTGTTATGCTGCTTACCGATTTATTAAAAGGTGTTTGCACAGGTATTATTGCTGGTGTAATTTTTATTTTGCGGAATAATTATAAAACACCCTATAAATTATTTGAAGAAGAGATAGAAGGCAGAAAACATTTCTTTGTAAAATTTTCGCAGCAATTAACTTTCATCAACAAGGGAAAAATAATGCAACTCTTACATAGAATACCCAACGGCTCTAAAATATTTCTGGACGCAGGGCAAACTAATTTCATAGACAAAGATATAATTGAGTTAATGAACGAATTTAAAAAATCAACGAAATATAATAATATTGAGGTAAGCTCGGAAGGAATAGCCGATATGGAAACTATTTCTTCATCTTAAATTAAAAATTATGGACAACAGTTATAAAAAATTATTGGACGGGAATGTAAAATTCTCGATGAGCAAAAAAATGAATGACCCGGAGTATTTTAAAAAGCTCTCATCAGGGCAAACACCCGAATATTTATGGATTGGTTGCAGTGACAGCCGCGTGCCCGCCAATGAAATTACCGGAACACAATCGGGCGAAGTATTTGTACACCGCAATATTGCCAACCTGGTAGTTCATACCGATTTTAATTTATTAAGCGTGGTACAATATGCTGTAGAGATTTTAAAAGTAAAACACATTATTGTTTGCGGGCATTACGGTTGCGGAGGCATACGCGCCTCTATGACCAACCAGGCACATGGCTTTGTGGATAATTGGCTTCGCAATATTAAAGAGGTTTATAATAAATACGTATCAGAATTGAATGTGATTGAGGATTCGGATAAGCGCGCTGACCGCCTTACCGAGTTAAATGTAATTGAGCAGGTGAAAAACCTTGCCAAAACAAAAACTGTGCAGGAAGCCTGGAAAGAAAGAAAACTGGAAGTACATGGTTGGGTTTACGGTTTAAATAACGGCTTAATAAAGGATTTAAAAGTATTGCATGACGATATGAGTGATTTAGAACCTATATTCAGGTATGAGATTTAGTGATTGTGGAATTATTTTTTAAAGCAATTTCTATTGTCCACCAAATTTTTTCTTAGGTCAGCAGCCATAACTGAGTTAATACATACCTTAAACGTATCGATTTTGGTTTATTGTGGCTTATCAATTGCTTAAAAGGGGCTACAAATGTTAATTTTGTTAAATAATCAGTCCTTTTTAAACCTTTTATTAAATTTATTATCAAAACACCAAAATAAATCAAATATTATGAAAACATGTAAATTCCCTTTAGCCCTTGCAGCCTTAATGTTTGCTTCGGCAGCGTTAGTTTCTTCCTGTAAAAAGAAAACGGAAACAACTGACACAGACACCTCTGCTGCTTCTGATAACAGCATGTCTGAAAGTACCTCTAACGATGTAGTATCAATGGCCAGCGAGGCCTCTGAGAACGGAACGATGAGCTCTTATAAAATGGGCGAAAACGATAACGTTTCTGCTTTAAGCTGCGCTACGGTAACTACAAACACAGTTACTCATATAATTACTGCAACTTTCAGCGGTACCAGCCCTTGCCTTGATGGTAAAACCCGTAGTGGTACTTTAACTTTTGATTATTCTGCTTCTACCCTTGGAGCAACTCATTACCGCAACCCGGGTTATGTCGTTACTGTTACTTCGCAGAATTATGTAGTTGACGGAAATCAAATAACCGTTAACAAAACTGTAACAAATACAACGCCTGTTGGTTTTAATCCGATGACGACTAATATGACATGGTCTATTTCATCAAACATCAGTATTGTAAAAGCAAACGGCAACGGTACTTTTACCTGGCATTGTAATCGTACAAAGACTTTATTGAATACTAATGATACGGTGAATGTTTATCACGGACAGGCAATTCCTATTTCGTGGAACAAAGCAAGAGTTGGAATTACAGGAAATGCAAACGGGCAAACCGTAAAAGGAGAATCTTACACCGCTACTATAACAAGCCAGTTAGTGAGAGATATGACCTGTTCGCCTGATGTAAATCATCCCGGCCATCATCCTTTTATACAAGGAAGTATTGATTTCACCCCCGGCTCTAAAGCCACACGCCACATTGATTACGGAAGCGGCAGTTGCGATTTAAATTACACAGTAACTATTAACGGTGTTACTTACCAGTTAACAATGCCTTAACAGAAAACTAATTTAATAAAAAACGCCGGGAGATTTTCCGGCGTTTTGTTTTTACCCAAGTTAAAAATTAAATGTGCTGGTCAATAAGAATAGAATTTCCATCGGGGTCAGTAATAAATATACCCGCGGGGCCTATAGTTTTTTCATCTGCTTCTTTGTCTAATTTTACACCTTTATCTTTCAGGTGTTTTTGTATTTCTCTTACATCATCAAACGATTTTAATTTAGCGGCGTTAACGTCCCAACCAGGGTTAAAGGTCAAAATATTATTTTTAAACATTCCCTGAAACAAGCCAATCAGTGAATTTTCATTTTTCATGATGTAGTAATTCTTTTTAATATCACCGGCGAATAACTTAAAACCTAAATTTTCGTAAAATGCTTTTGAGATATTGATATCCTTTACGTTCAGACTGATTGAAAACGCACCTAACCTTATGCCTTTTGCCTGTACCGTAGGCACAGTGTATGTTAAGGCGGTTACCGGTTTATTTGTTTCATTTTTAGTTGTCGGCGAAGCGGTGGCGTGTTGTACGGATTGAAATAAAAACCCTAATGACAGAGCTGTCATGGATACTCCTATACAAGCTTGTAAAAATTTAGTTTTTTTCATGTTTTTTAGTTTTAATTTTAACTGAAATAAAGATACAAAAAATACTTTTCTTTCATTCAGACAGGATTTTAACCTGAGCTAAACATGTTCTGCAACAATTCATACACAATAAAAATTATTGAATTTTCATAGTGCAATTCAAAAATTATAAAGTAGCCCCGCATTAATTCCAAAAATGAGATATGGGTTATAACTTGCTGTACGGAAATTTATACTACCGGGGTAACTTGTCGGAACATTCGTCTCTCTTATAATTGCTTCTATAAAAAAAGAATACTTGCCCGTACGTTTGAAAGTTAAACCTGCTTTTGCACCGAGCCAATATTTAATTCTTGTTTCTGATGGAGCAAGCGAGGCATTCTCCCGCCAATAAAGAGTTTCAGCTCCAAAACCAAAATAATACCTGCTTTTATCTCCTTGTGATTGAAAATTAAAATATACCGGAATGGAATAAACGTGAAAAAAGGAATTGTAAAAATTATTAGGGTAGCCGTAAGGCAATGTTACAGAATAACCCAGGTAATATTTAAATTGATTAAATAAAAGTCCGGTAGAAATAAATCTGTTCTTTTTTAAATAAATCCGGGCGGTTAACCCTGAATTGAGCCCTCCGGAGGGAGATTTTGTGCCGCCCGAGCCGGAACCTGAATAGGTTGAACCTGCCACAATACCCAAACTCCAGGTTTCTTTTTTTATTGTCGTATCACTTTTTGTTTGCGCAAACAGTCGCCCTACAAAAACTATTGAAAGAAAAAATAAGAACTTTTTCATGTCGTTAGTTTGTAGTAACGTGTTTTGTTAAGAAGTACTTTTATCTAAAATGCCTTTAACCAATTTACCCTTTCCATCGCGTCAGGCTAAGATAGTACATTCAAATAAAATTGTCAATCAGGATTGTTAAGTGCATCGTTAAAAAATCTTAATGTAAATCAAAAAGATTGTTAACGCCGGGGTAACGGTTAACGGTAAATCCTTCCGCGTAACGAACGCCAATACTCCTGCCCCACACACTCATCTTGGAAAAAAGGGCTTCTAAAAATTCGGGAGTAGAAATGGCTGTTTGTGGCTCTTTAGAATCTGAATTATAAAATTGCGAAGAGAAAGCCATAATAGACTCGCGCTTTTTTTCCGCAAACGGAGTAATATCAATTACAAAATCGGGGTGAATAAAATTATCCTGTATATAATGATAAACTGCTTTCGGCCTCCATGCCTCCTGGCCTGTTTCTAATTTCGCAAGCCCGCTGTAAAAACAAGCGTCGGCAACTAATTTCGCGGCGCGACCATGATCGGGGTGCCTGTCGCTAACCGCATTACACAAAACAATTTGCGGTTTGTCTTCGCGTAATATTTTTATTATTTCGAGCTGGTTGGCAGAATTATTTTCAAAAAGGCAATCTTGCAGGTTTAATTGCTTGCGGAATTTCACTCCCAATATTTTTGCGGAAACATTTGCTTCTTTAGTTCGAAGTTCTGCATTACCACGCGTTCCCATTTCTCCGCGCGTTAAATCTAAAATTGCGGCGGTTTTACCCATGGCAATATGCTTCAGCAAAGTCCCGCTGCAACTTAATTCAATATCGTCGGGGTGTACGCCTATGGCTAAAATATCCAACATTCAAATTACTTTATACAAAGTTATAATTTAACCACTAAATGTAAAATAAAAACCGGTTCTCTTTTAATAAAACAAGAAATAAACGCTGTACTGATTCTCAGCAATACAGTTTGTATATGATAAAAAATGATTTTTCAGCGAAACTGGTGACTTAGTCCTCGCTATAGCGGAAGTGAAAATTATTTTCCCTCAATCCAATTTGTAACTTCTTCATCCGTTGGTAATGTGCGCGAAGGAAGGTGCTTTACATATTTACCGTTTTCATCAATCAAAAATTTATTGAAATTCCATTTCACAACAGCATCTTCCACCCCGTTCTGATCTTTATGGGTAAGCCATTGGTAAATCGGACTGGTGGCAATACTTACTTTTTCCATTAACTGAAAAGTAACTCCGTAGTTTTTTGTACAAAATTCTTTAATCTCTGTTGCTCCTCCCGGTTCCTGTCCTCCAAAATCATTGCACGGAAAACCGATTATAGTAAAGTTTTTGTCTTTGTATTTTTTATAGAGCTCTTCCAGTTCTTTGTATTGAGGCGTAAACCCGCATTCGCTGGCTGTATTTACAATCATTACTTTTTTCCCTTTTAAAGAAGCTATGTCAAAATCTTTCCCCTCAAGGGTTTTAACCTTAAACTGGTATATGGTGGCATCGCCTGTCAACGTAAAAGCTCCTAATGTAAGAAGGCATGCTGCAAGTATTGTTTTCATTCTTTTTGGTTTAGGTTATTGATTTCAAAATTATACAAATAAATCGTCCTTTTGCCCTGAAACTTAGCTATTTTTGTGCCAAACTTTGAACACCGCTCATATAATACAATTGTTAAAAAAGGAGTTCTTGCTGGAATTCCGCCAAAAAACCACTTTGGCAAGTATTTTACTGTACGTTTTGAGCATCGTTTTCATTGGTTTTTTAAGTTTTAAAAGTGGAATTCGGCCCGATATCTGGGCGGCACTTTTCTGGATCATTATCTTCTTTGCGGGAATAAATGCAGCCTCTAAAAGTTTTTTTACCGAAACTAAACACAAAGCCATCTATAATTATACCCTTTATGATCCTTCCGATTTCGTTATTTCTAAGATTATTTACAATACTCTTTTGATTTGGGTCGTAAGTTTTTGCGGAGTTTTATGCTTTGGCTGGATGATTAACTTTCCTGTTCAAAACACCTTACTTTTTACACTTACTCTTATTTTAGGGGGAAGCTCCCTTGCCGGTTCATTAACGCTTATGAGTTGTATTGCTTCTAAAACGGGGAACAGCTATTCAGTGATGAGTTTGTTAAGCATGCCCGTTTGCATACCCGTTATGCTATTGGCTTTACGCCTGACGCGCAATGCAATAGATGGCCTGGATTGGAGTATTAGTTATAATTACCTGGGGGGGTTGTTAATTATCGACTTGATAATTATTAGCCTCTCATTTTTTTTATTTAGGTATCTTTGGAAAGAATAATTTGATGTGCAAATTTGATAATGTGTTGATTTGAAAATGCAAATGAATTTAACAGAAAAAAAGCGCGGCCTGGATTCGTAATATTCGTAAATGAAACACTGGTGGTGGAAAATATTGGGAATTTTGTTCGTATTATATTCGATAATAATGGGGTTTTTGGGTACAGTTCCTCGTCTTGATATTTTAAACGAAACCATTCGTAATCTCTACTTTCACGTACCACTTTGGTTTGCCATGTTGGTGCAAATGGGCATCTCCTGGGTATTTGCATTGATGTACCTAAATAAATACAATACTAAGTACGATATCATGTCGTCGCGTGCGGCCATTGTAGGCGGTATGTTTGCTTTGCCGGGCATTATCACCGGTTCTGTTTGGGCAACTTACACTTGGGGCAAACCCTGGGTGGCGGATGACCCAAAATTACAAGGGGTAATGGCATCAATGATTGTCTACTGCGTTTATTATCTCTTACGCGCTTTAATTCCCGACCCGCAAAAAAAAGCGCGTATCTCGGCAGTGTACAATATTTTTGCTTTTGTTATGACCTTCGTTTTCATTATGATTTACCCGAGATTGGCACCAAATTCGCTGCATCCCGGTAACGGAGGCAACCCTGCGTTCGGAAAATACGACATGGATAATAATATGCGCCTTGTCTTTTGGCCCGCCTGCATGGGATGGATTATTATGAGTTGCTGGTTATTGAATGTTTTATCGCGATTAAAAAAATTATCCCAAAGGGATGACGATGTCAGAATATAAAAAAAGAACACCATGAAGAGATTAATTAGTATCCTGTTAGTTTTATCTGCTTTTTCTGCCTTTGCGCAAGAAGCACCGCAAATGGCCGACACAATGCGTGAGAACGGAAAAATTTACGTGGTAGTTTTAGTGTTGAGCATCGTATTTGTTTGTTTAGCGACTTATTTAATTATCATTGATCGAAAACTTAAAAAATTAGAAAATAAAAATTAACCCCGGCGTCTTAGTGTCTTTGTGCAAAAAGTAAAATACCAATGAAAAAAACACACATAACCATCATCGTTATAGTAGCCGTAGCTATCGGCGCATTAATTGCCACTATGGGCAGCAGTAGCACTTATTCCGATTTTATGGAAGCAAGTAAAAACCCGGATACCGAATACCACGTAGTGGGCAAATGCGATAAAGCAAAAGGCAACGAATATAATCCCGCCGTAAATACGGATGAATTTACTTTTTATCTGGTAGACAATAAAGGTGTTGAAAAAAAAGTAGTACTTCATAAAAATAAACCTCAGGATTTCGACCGTTCAGAGCAAATAGTTATCATTGGTAAAATGCAGGGCGATGAGTTTCATGCAAAAGATATTTTAATGAAATGCCCGTCCAAATACAACGACAGCAAACCAACCGAAACCAGGAGTTAGTTATTT
>DATMMV010000127.1:0-17772 GCA_035569635.1 Bacteroidia bacterium
ACGGTGGTCATTTCAGTGAGGCGCAACAGCTCTGTAATTTTTTTAAGTTTATAATCGTCATGGTAGCCCGCTAATACATCTGCAATGTTTTCATAAACGGTATGATGTTCCAATAAAGCGTAACCGGTACTTACCAGCTTCATTTCATTGTGGCCCGGCAATAAATTAAAGGCAGGCCCTAACACTTTTTTTTTGTTGAAGAATATTTCGCCCTGTTGTAAATCATTAAGCCCGTAAATACATTTAAGCAACGTTGTTTTGCCGCTCCCGCTTTTGCCGGCAATCACAAGTATTTTTCCCTGCTCAAGCGCAAAAGAAATATTTTTTATTCCCGTAAAATGGGTTTCGGCGGGATAGTTAAAGAATATTTTGTTTGCCTGTAAAATACGCCTTACCTGATAAGTTGTATAAACCCTTTTAAATTATACGCTTTGCCGTTTGCATCAGTGGCTTTTAAAATATAGTAGTATGTTCCTTCCGTGCAAGCTTCTCCGGAAATTGTATGACCGTCCCATTTATCCTGAGAGCTTAAGAAATCATAAATCAAAAGTCCCCAACGGTTAAAAATGGTGCATTCAAAAGTTTTCGCTCCGTGCGCGTTGGGTTGCCATACATCATTTATCTGGTCGCCGTTCGGAGTAAATACGTTTGGTACGGTAATTCCAACAGTGTCATTTACAGAAATCACCGTATTTATAGTATCGTTACAACCGTTGGTTCCGTATGCAATTAAAGTCACCGTGTAATTTCCCGCAGCATTGTAAGTTTGATTAGCCGGAGTTTGTAAAACAGAAGTATTTCCGTTTCCTAAAGTCCAGAAAAAATTATTAGCATTAGAAGAAGTATTTGTAAAGCCAATAGTTTGCGGTATGCCTGCCGTAATTACACTGGTGTTAAACGAAGCGGAAGCTTTTGGTATAACAATTACGGTTTGTGTCAAAATATCTGTACAAGCACCACTACTTGCAACAACAGTATAAGTGGTAGTTGCTGTTGGGGTGGAAACAGGATTCTGACAGGCACTGCAACTTAAACTTCCAGCCGGCGACCACGCCCATGTTGTACCTCCGTTTACAGATAAATTAGCGCTCTTGCCCAAGCAAATTGTTTGTGTTGGTCCGGTGGTAGCTGCCAGGCTTGAGTTAACGGTTACTTTAACAGAATCTTTGCTGCTACAACCGTTTAATGTTGCTGTAACATAGTACGTATGTATTCCTGATACAGCATTTACGGCAACTACAGTATCATTATTTGTTACGTTTAATCCGGCTGAAGGAGTCCATGTAAATGTTGAGCCCGCCGGTGCTGTTACAACAATTGTATCAGGCGCATTCGGGCAAACAGTAGCCGTTCCTTTAATAAGGTTTATCGCAGGAGGAGGAGTGATTGTAATCGTTACAGTTGATGAATTTGCCGTGGTTGATGTTACACAGCCCGCGTTTGAGGTAAGCACAACAGAAACACTTTGTCCGGCGGCAACAGGGCTTAAAGTAAATGTATTTGAGTTTGTTCCCGCATTTACTCCGTTAACCTGCCATTGATAAGCAGGCACACCTCCACCATTGGTTGGAGTCGCTGTAAAAGTTATCGAACCTCCAAGGCAGGAACTGGCCGGATTTGGATTGATAATTACCGAAGGAGTAACAGGAACTGAAACATGAATAGTATAAGTTGCAGTTACAGTAGAAGGAGAAACACAGGAAGCATTTGATGTTACAATAACCGAAACCACATCGTTATTTACTAAAGTGGATGAACTGAAGTTTGCAGAATTTATTCCGGTGTTAACGCCGTTTACCTGCCATTGATAAATCGGAGTAGTCCCGCCATTTGTTGGTGTAGCTGTAAAATTAACTGTAGTTCCCGCACAAATCGGATTACCCGGATTAGCTGTTATAGTTGCCGTCGGCACTACGGTTGGGGTAATTGCAACAGTTATGGTATTTGAAGTGGCTGATACCGGATTTGCACAGGCATTGTTTGAAGTTAAAACAACAGTTACCGCGTCTCCATTGTTTAATGTTGTTGAAGAATAGTTTGGCGAATTACTTCCTACATTACTTCCGTTAACCTGCCACTGATAAACAGGGGTGGTTCCGCCGTTTGTTGGCGTTGCTGTAAAATTAATCGCTGTTCCGGCACAGGCAACTGTTGTGCTTGCCGCAATCGTTACTGATGGAACAACTACCGGCGCGATTTGAACAGTAAAAGTAGCAACCGTAGTATTTGTAGTTAAACATTGTGCGTTAGAAGTAACTATACACGAAACAACATCGTTATTATTTAAAGTTGAAGAACAGAAGCCGGCTGTAGTAACTGTATTAACTCCGTTAACCTGCCATTGATAAGTAGGAGCAGAGCCTCCGTTTGTTGGCGTAACCGTAAAACAAATATTTGTTCCGGCACAAACCGTACTCACCGGCCCCGTAACAACCGCGGAAGGAGTTACCATTGGCAATACCACTATAGTTTGTGTTCCCGTAGCACTACCACTGCCGTTGGTGGCCTGTAAAGTAAAGGTATAATTTCCGGGAGTGGTAAAAGTTACAGTTGGGTTTTGTGCTGATGCATTCGGATTAAAAACTACTCCCGCTGAAGGATTAACCGACCATGCCCAGGCAGTAATCGGCCCATTGGTAGCAGAACCGTTTAAGGTTAAAGTAGCGTTCCGGCAAATAGTATCGTTAGGAGAAGGAGTGATGCTTACAACGGGTAAAGCTCCGGTAGGAACGGTAATCGTAATATCATCAACTGCAAAAGAAGGGTCTGTGCCTATACCGTCATCATTATTAACCCACCTGAAAGCAATATGTACATTCGGATTGTTATTGGCAGAAGCCGGAAGTAAAAAAGACCTTGAGACCCAAAGGCCCTGTCCGCCACAACCGGTAAGTGTTTTAGGAGGATCATCAATTTGTATCCATCCGGTTCCGTCATTAAACCAAACAGTAGCATTATCAATGAGCCCTTGCCCCCCTTCTATATAATTGAAATTTAAGCTGAGATTATTTTGTCCGGTACAATTTATAGTTGGCGATTCTGTTCTTCTGTCTGCCTGCGGGCAAAATAAAACTCCGCACAAACCACCCGCGTCATAAGCCGCGCCCCCGGTAGGATTGGCAACGCTTGTTACAAATAAAGTGTTGTTACCGTTATTAGCAACACCGCAGCTTCCCGGTGAACCCAGGTTCGGAGTAATGCCTCCACCTTCTTCCGCGGAAACCTTCCAGAAATTGGGATCGGCACCTTCGGGACCGGTAACTACATTAAGCGTCCATCCGGCGCCACCCCCGGTCCAGTTCTCGCTAAAGATAACTGTTTGGGAATAAATGGCATTTAAAGCTATAAAGTTAAGAGCAAGTAATAGTATTCTTACTTTCATATAGTTACAAGGTTATGAAAGGATAAAGTTACTTTAAATTATTTAAAAAAGCAACCATGTTTATATTATCTGAAAAAGTAAATATATCCGGGCATTGTGCTTGCCCGAAAACGATGTTTTCATTGGGAAAATCTCTTCCGGCCACAAGGCACTGAAGTTCGTTTTTTATCGCGTCAATTTTCGTAGTGAGATCGTTGATACCGGTGTACTCCTCATAAAATAAGACTCCTACGGGTGAATGAAGGTTTTCACTGCGTTTTATCAACAGGAAGTTGTTATCAAGGAAGGGTTCTTTATTAAGAAGGTAAACCGCGCGGTTATATTCGTAGTTGTTACCGTACTTTTTGTTTTCTATCACATGGCCGAACGAAAAAAGTCCTTCAAAAAGTGTATCAAGCTTATATCTTTCGGGAACAAAAACTTTGGAAACATTCCGACAGCCCAACCCGTAATAATCAAAAATATCATTTCCTAAAAGAGCCAACTCTTCTTTTGTTTCATTTCCGGTAAGCACAGCTACCGAAGTGCGGTTTTTGCGAATGATATATGGATATTTTCCGAAGTAATATTCAAAATAACGGGCGCTGTTCGAACTACCCGTAGCAATTACCGCGTCAAATTTTTCAAGTTTTCCTTCTGTAAAAAGAATTTGTTCTTTTAACGAAGATTCAAACTCAATAAGTATTTCAGAAAAGAAGGGAATGAGGTGTTTGTCATCCGAAGAAAGCTTAATCAAAATTTTATTCCCGCTTAAAAGCACGCACAAAAAATCATGAAAGCCAACTGCGGGGATATTCCCCGCCATAATTACAGCAACCGTTTTTTGATTTTCTGTCGGTTCTACTTGTTTTGCAAATTCTCTTAAATCGTTTTCAGAGAGCATTAAGGCAATACCGTTAAGGGCTTTTATAATGTTTTCCCTGTTAAACCATCCATTATATTGATAGCAGGTATCTATCAGTTCATCAAGTTGTTGGTGTTTTGCATTTCTTTCCCCGGCCAAAAATTCGCGGATGAAATCGCCCAGTTCTATAAAGGCTTTTACACGTTTTTCCATATCAATTCCCCAATCAAAAATCTCTGCAAATCAACAAATGCTTCGTATATTTGCAGCGCAAAACTAAGCAAAATGGCCATTAAAATTACGGACGAGTGCATAAACTGCGGGGCCTGCGAACCTGAATGTCCGAACAACGCTATATACGAAGGCGGTGCCGAATGGCGCTTTGCCGACGGAACTACTTTAAAGGGAATATTTAAGGGATTAAGTACAGGTATAGAAACCGATGCAGAAAACCCGCAAACGCCCGGCAGCATGGATGTGTATTTTATCGTTACAGATAAGTGTACCGAGTGCAAAGGTTTTCACGATGAACCTCAGTGCGCGGCTGTTTGCCCTGTTGATTGTTGCGTGCCCGACGAAGACTTTAAAGAAACCGAAGAGCAGCTTTTAGCTAAGAAAGCGGCATTGCATTTGTAAGGTATTACAATAAGTAAATCCTTTTTTTCGTTTTATACCATGAGCAAAATTCAAACCTATATTTCTTTGATTTTGCCTGACAAACGAAGTTTTTGTATTTGCGTAGTCTGGGCTCTTTTTTCTTTTGCTGCGTATTCCCAAACTCTTACAGACAAAGACATTGCTTATTTTAAAAATTACGAAGACAGCCTTTGTTATTTTCAGAAAAAAGTTTTTACAGCTAAAACGGACACCAGCAAGTTTAAAGCCAATATAAAATTCCTGAAAATATGGGACGAAGTTTTATTGAACAACTTATCTTTTTATTATCCTTTCGATTCAATGAAACAGGTTTCGCGCCTTGTTTCGGCCGATAAAAAAGTGCGTGTTATTACCTGGAATTTAGAGAAGGCAGATGGTACTTTTTATTATTTCGGTTTTGTACAAGCGATGCATCCCAAAACAAAACATTACGAAGTGTATGAACTTGCGGATAAATCGGCTACGATTAAAAGCCCTGAGAATTATGTTGGTGATAACAATAAATGGTTTGGCATGTTGTATTATGATATTATTGAAAACGGAGATTATTATACTTTACTGGCATGGGACGGAAACGATAAAACGGTTACCCGGAAATTTATAGATATACTTAGTTTTAAGAATGACGGAAGTCCTGTTTTCGGGAAAGATGTTTTTAAAATGCCGAAGAAAAACCCGAAGCGTGTTATGTTTGAGTATTCTTCAAAAGTGGTGATGTCATTAAGGTATTACAACGGTGCAATTGTATTTGACCACCTTGCGGCTAAAGATGAAAACAACGAAGGCATGGCACAATTTTACGGACCCGATTTCAGTTATGATGCTTTTTTTCCGGGAAGAGGGAGATGGAATTACGAAGCGGATGTGGATGTAAAGAACCCGAAAAGTAAAAATGATAATGTGAAGCGCGATAAGAGTAAGAAGGAAAAAGTTGTTTATGCCCCGAAATAAGTTTCAACCTCAAAGGCACAAAAACGCGAAAAGAATATTTTTTGCAGGTTGCTTTTAAAGAGAAGTATAGTGGAAATAAAAAATCCCACTCAACAGCAGGATTTTTTTAGTAAAGAACTTTAAGATTACTCTTTTGCTTTCGGAGGGTTTGCTTTATCAACAAACATATTCCTGCCTTTTACATCAGTTCCGTTAAGTTTTTCAATAGCGGCAGAACCTTCTGCTTCGTTAGGCATTTCTACAAAGCCGAAACCTTTAGCGCGGCCTGTAAATTTGTCTTTAATAATTTTTACCGAGTCAACTGCGCCGAACTGGGCAAATACTTCTCTTAATTCGTCTTCTGTGAGGCTGAAGTTAAGGTTTCTTACGTAAATGTTCATTTTTAAATAGTTTAGTTAATTAATATCACCGCATAAACGGTAATACAAATCTAATAATAACTTGTTAATAACAAATATTTTTTTAAAATAATTGCTTTTTAAGGGGTTAGGAGTCAATTTCAGGCTTTTCGGGCCTTTTTTACCCTTTAAAAAAGATTTTTTCAACTTTATCAGTCTTCTAAACCTTTTGCCCTATAGGAATGCTTGATTTACCCACCTTTAACGGTGGTTTACGTTTAAGATTAAAAGTAAATTCACGTTAATTTTTTATCAATTTTCCTTTTTGTAAAATAGCTGTGGTGTTGCACAGTTGGTAGGTATAAAAACCAACAGGTAAATTACTTAAAGCAATTGTTTGCCGGGCCACACTATTCACAACACTTTCGTAAACCAGTTTTCCTGCCACATCAAAAAGTTTCAGGAGAACATATTTTTCATCGTTAAACTGAGTATTGTAAATTATAATTTTCTCCTCGAAAGGGTTCGGATAAACAACATAACTGCTGTTTTCATTTTCATAATTTTCAATGCCCGTTATCATATTATGACAAGTGGTGGCATCAGGTAATAAATTACAGGTAAAAATTGTAAAAAGGTTGGCCGTTGCCTTTTTGTTCCAAACAACAACAGCTTCGCTATTGGCTGTATAAGCAGCATTAAAATCATAATTAGGATTAAAGCCATCATAGTTATTTATATTCCCGAAATTAGAGCCGGACAAAGACCACGCACTACGCAAAATTCCGGTTGAATCGTAACCCAGCGCATACAGTTTATTGGGTGTGTTTGTGTTCACATAAAAAACATAGGCCCCCTTCTTTCCGTCGGGAATTGCTTTAGGGTAAGCCGTTTTCCCTGAAGTGGTAACAGGATTTACATTAAATAAAACTGTTCCCGCCGGTGTAACCTTCATAATGGCCACATCATTAAATACATCTAAATTATTAAAGGAAATAAGAAAATTTTTATCGGCTTCCTGTTTTACTTCCAAATAATCAATTCCGTTGGCGGTATTACCTGCGAGTTGCACGCCATTAGCAGTTAATAATTGTGTACCGGCCGGAGATACCTGCTGTATATACAACTCTCCGTTGGCGCTGCTTCGCGATTCTATCCAAAACGCAACTGCATTATCAGCATTATCGGCATAAACAAAAACATCATGCAATATATCGGGATAAACATTCGGCCCGGATGATAAAGTAACAGGAGTGGAATTCCATCCTGCCGCAAAGTTTCCGTTAGAAGCGTTAAATTTATTTAATTGCAGCGAGGTGTTTCCGATAAGGCCCTGCTCGTATAAAACATATACTGAAGATAAATCGGGTGTAAGTGCCAGATGCGGATAATACTCCCTCACCCCTACCTGCGTGGCAACACCTACTGTGGCAGCATTCCATCCTGTGGCCACATTACCCGTGCTATCAATATGTTGCAACATAACATCGCAGGTACTAGGGCCACGAGTGCTGTCATATCTGTTCCACGTCAGAAATAATCCTTTTTTAGTGTCCGAAATAATAATCGGGTATTGATGGTAATTTTTATTTCCCACACTAACTTTTACCGGGTTACCGCCATTCCATAAAGCAACACCTGCCGAAGAATATTTTTGTGTGTATATATCGCTGTAAGTATTTCCGGCAGGGTATCCGTACCAGGCAACAATAACACCATTATCTTCGGATGTAATTAATTGCGGCGCATAAAAATCACCTGGCTTGCTGACAACAATTCCTCCGCTAACCCAGCCCGCGCGTAAAGCACCTGTGCTGTCAAGAGAACTTAATCGTACTTTACTAAGTGCAAGAGAAGTTGTATCGGTTGCAGACCAGGTTATATAAACCGATTTGTTTGCTGCAGCAGAAACAAATGCGCGTTGATGGTTATCGGGAGTGAAAGAAACCTGAGTGCCACCCGAAACCCATTGTGCAGATACTTTAAATCCTGCAAATAAAATGCTAATAATTATTAGTTTTTTCATAGTGTATTATTAAAAAATTAAAATACCATTTTCACTGTTTTTGAGTTATTACCCGAAGTAATCAGTACAACATAAATTCCGCACGAAAGATTTTCAGCATTCAGCAAAACATTATTTTCTCCCAATTTCAGCAATCCGTTATAGTTTATAACTTTCTTTCCTAATAAATCATAAACCTCTATGCTTCCCCGGCCTTCAGCAAAACAATTTAATGAAACTAAAATGTTTTTTGTATCTGTAATAAATGAAACATTAAAAACATCAAAGTTAATGTTTGTGTTTACACTTATTATTTTGCTGTATTGATATTTTTGTGATTTATCCACTTGTTTTAGCCTGTAATAAGTTACAGGGTTAAAAGGGGCTTCATCCGTGGCTGAGTAATTATTTTTATTACAGGATTTAATCCGGGCAAACTCATAAAAGGAAATGCCATCGGGCGATTTTTCTACTACAAAAGATTCGAATAGCTGTTCATTTTCAGCTTGCCACTTAACTGAAACACTCCTTGTTAAATAGTCAGCATAAAAAGTGGTAATTGTAACGGGTAATATGATAGGAACAGATAAGTTTAAATCATCTATTGCCACAGACGGGTCCTTTCCGTTGGTACTGATATCATCATTATACCATCTGATACCAATCATTAAATTGGTTATGTTTTCACAACTTACCGGAAGTGCTGAAGAGTAAGCTGCCCATTGTCCTTGTCTGGAGCCGTTGCAAGCACTGACCGTACAGGGAAGGGAGCAGGCCGCGGCACTTGCACAACAGGTTGCTTTGGCCAAATTTCCTAATAAAATCCATGAAACTCCACCATTAATGCTGTAAATAACCTGGGCATTATCCAATAAAGCCGTACCAAAGTGGATAAAATTAAAAGCTAAAGTGATTGATGTTTGGCCAACCGTATTAATAGCCGGAGATGTTGCCGCCCTGTCTGTCGTAACGCAGTATAAGCCATTTGACACGCAACTTGCGCAAGGACCAAATCCTAAATTTGTACAACCTCCGGCGTCATAAGCTGCACCTCCGTCACCTATTGTTGTTGAACCCATGTGTAAAGTAGGGTTTCCGCAACCTGCACTACCTCTGTCTCCAACAGGCATACCTGATTCATTATCACTTACATACCAAATATTCGGACTATCTCCTTCTGTTGTCGTCGTTAAATTATTATATGTATTTAAAGTCCAACCATGCCCCGGGCTGAAGTTGACAGAATAAAAAACCTGTCCTTGCATAAAAAAGCAAAGACTGCAAAAGAAGAATGCTATTGATTTTATCATTGTCCCTTAAAATTTACAATAAATTGGTAAGTAAAAAGAAAGCCGAGAAAATAAGGAAACCAAAAAGTGAAACCCAGAAAATAATTCGTTGAAGATGCATTACTTCCGTTATCTTGAATCTTATAAATTGCTTTACGAAAGGGCGCATGGTTAAGCTATTTTTAATCAGATTTTAATGATAAACAACAAATTGTATTTTCAGTATATGTAAATTTACGCCTTTGAACCTGTTTTTTCAAAAAAAAACAGGTTCAAAACTTGGATTCTATCAGGCATTAAAAAACATCCGGACAAAAGAGTAACTTTACCGAAGGCTAATAATTACCCGGTTTTAACACTAAAAATTCTCATGAATCAAAACGAGAATCTGTACCTGTTTATTCATTCGTTAAGTAAAAGCGAAAAGAGATATTTTAAGATTTATGCCTCACATAATTCAAAACAAAAAAACCAGGTTGTACTTTTTAACGCCCTAAATAACCAAAAGACATACGATGAAAAAAAACTAAAACAGCGTTTAAAGAATTCCGGATTCGTTCAACGATTATCGTCAGAAAAAGTTTATTTGTTTCACCTGATTTTAAAATCGCTTCGTTTCTATCAATCAGAAAAAAATCTGAGTAAGCAGCTGAAAGAAAAAATGAACGATATACAAACTCTCTTTGAAAGGGTTTTAATAAAGGCTTGTTACAATTTACTCAGCAAAACAATAAAACATGCAATAGAAATAGAAGAGCACAATACAGCTATAGAGTTACTCTCGCTTCAGTTGCGTTATATCCGACATTCTGTTAACTTTCGTGAGGTAAGTAAAGAAAAATATTCGGAAGTATATGCTTTAAGAAATAAATACATAGAAATACTTAACCAATTAAATAGTTTAAAAAATACAAGTTGGAAAATATACGAGGCCTATTCTAAATACGGAAAAATTGAAGGGGAGCAGGCTAAAAAGGAAATAAAACAGATAGCGAATGAATTACCGAAATCTGAGACAAAACTTTTATCTAACGAAAGCAGGGCCGAGTATTTTTATATTAAATCTATTTTTGCTTACCTGAAAAGAGATATTGAGTTAAGTATAAGCTATACGCTTAAAAGTGTTGCTTCATTCAATCCCGATATATATAACCGCTCTGAATATTTGCTCAGAAGATATGTTACTATTTTAAACAACTTAATTGTTTTTCAAATTAAGACAAACGATTTTATATCCGCGTTTGAAAGCATTAAAAAAATGAAAGGGCTTAATTTAAGAACCGGGCAATCGAGTATTTATATAGATTCATATAAATACTTATACGCATCTTTGCACGAACTGGATATTTATATTTCATTGGGAGAAACAACAAAAATAGCGCAAACGCTCACACTTTCCGTGCAGTATCTGGAAAAATACAAGAAAGTTTTAACGGCCCCTTCCTATAATGCGGTATTGTTTATTTTAGCCCGTACTTATTTTATACTTGAAAATTTTAAAAAGGCACTTTATTATATTAACCGGTTAGATTTAATTGATTTCGATTCATTCGAAAAAATACAAAAACTGGGATTGTTGAATCTTATTACACATTATGAGCTGGGTAATTACGAATTGGTGGCTTCCTTGTCAAAAAGATATAAAAGCGAATTCCTTCAGCAGAAGCACAATGAAAAAGCCATTTTGGTTTTTATTGACTTATTTAAATTACTCCAAAAAGCAAAAAGCAAAAAGCAACAAAGAACAACAAATAGCTGCCTTATTACTTGCCAAAAAAAAGGCAGCTAAATTTATAATATCTGTAAAAAGCAAAGAAAGTGATGAGGATCATTTTTATTCATTGGCCTGGTTATGTGCAAAAATTGAAAAGAAAACCATTTTGACCTCACTAATTGAGTTGAATAAGGAATATATGAATACTCTTGTTAACTAATTACTTCAACAAACTAACAACTTCCTTTATAATTTCTTTGCGATCTGTTACAGGTGAATAGTGGTTTTTCAACCACGTTATTAAAATTTAATTGTCCGATCCTTATATATTATTTCTTTTGTTAAATACCTGAACCTTGCCACAAAAGTAATCGCAGCAAACGTTAAACCCGCGCACAGCCCGAACCAAATACCATACACTCCATAATGAAACTCAAAGCCGAGCCAATAAGCAAGAGGAAGAGCCACCAACCAATAAGCGGTGAGAGCGAGAATGGTGGGAATTTTTACATCGCTTAATCCACGCAAAATCCCTAAACCTGTTACCTGCACACCGTCGAATAATTGAAACAAAGACGCCACTAATAATAAACCGGAGGCTAATTGAACAACTTCTTTCTTCTCACTGAAGAAAGCCGGTAGCACATTATTAAATAACAAAAACATAATCCCGAAAAAAGCCATTATTACGGCGGCAATAGCAAACCCGGCTATGCCCGCTTTTTTAATATTTATTTTATCGTTAAGCCCCTTAAAATTTGCAACGCGTATTGAAGATGCTCCGCTGATTCCGCTGGCAAACATATACGTAAAAGCTGCTATACTAAGAGCAATGCCGTGCGAGGCGAAAGTTTCTTTTCCCAACCATCCGGCCATAAAACCTGCTACTGTAAACGCGGCCACTTCAAAAATATATTGTATAGCAGGGCCAATCCCGATTTTGAAAAGGTTTTTTAACTGGGCAAAATGTATTTTTACTGAAGGAATAATTTTTAAGATTGTTTTCAGTTCTTTATGATAAAGCATGTAAATAAAAAAAGCTACCGCCATAAAGGCTCTGGAAATAAATGTGGCCCACGCTGCGCCTAAATAACCAATTTCAGGCAACCCAAGTTTCCCGAATATTAAACCGTAATTTAAAACAACATTCAGTACGTTGCCGCTGATACTGATGTACATGGCGGCACGTGTATTGCTGAGGCCTTCGCAATATTGTTTCAGCGTAAAAAACACGGCAAGCGGAATTAAAGAACAGGCTATAATATTTAAAAAAGGTTTGGCCAGTTCCACCACATCAGCGGGCTGGTCCAAATAATGCAAAAAATTCATTCCGAATAAAATCAAAAGGTAGAGTAGAGAAGAATTAACAATATTAAGCAACAAAGAATTTTTTAACAGTGATGCCTTTTCGTTTTCCCGTCCGTTTACATGCGCTTCGGCAATTTTGGGAGTTAGTCCCTGCGACATGCCGATCAGGAACACTAAGAGTAAAATAAATACGTTACCCGATAAAATACCCGCATCCTGGCTCTCCAGGTTAACAAATCCTAAGAAGGCATTATCGGTCATTGAGGTGATAATATGCCCGATTTGGCTAATAATCAATGGGAATGATAAGAATAGAGTTTCTTTTATATGTTGCTTATAGCGCAATTGCATATCTTTGTAAGAGTTGAAAAAGGGGGCAAAAATACTATTAATTACGGTCTTGTTATCCGTATCATTCGGATTGCGCGCGCAGTTATTAACTAACCTCGGCCAGTACAGAAACCAATTGTTTGTTAATACGGGTTATTACTTATCTTTTGCCAATTATAGTGTGGGCTGGTTTCATAACGAACATGTTAAATTTTTAAAGCGTGATGTGGCCGGTATTCTGGATTTTAGTTTTCCTATTTCTAATAATTTTTACACACGTTTTGTTTTCAGAAAAGGGTTTCAGGCAAATATCTGGCAGGACAGCACCTGGCGCATTCCGGTTGCAATTATTGGTTCTTCAGATAAAGTAATTACAAGCCTTTTCAGGATTCATAATTTTGTTACGGATTTCTTTTTTAATCCCGGCATTTACAAAAGGAAATACACAATAGCTCTCGACCTTGATTATAAAGTTATTTGGTTTTCACACTACCATAAAACAGCTTCAACCGATCCTTCCGCAGCACCTAAGCCTGATAAAATTCATGCTAAATTTGCAGCAGGAATGGCTTTCGGTTTAAACTACAAACGCTTTACATATCTGATACGTACCGGTTATCAGCAAACAGCCGACGTAGAAAAAAACCCTTATTCTTTCTACGCTGTGTTACAGTTTGGCTATAATTGTAATTTTAAAACCCGGAAACCACCGGAAACAAAACCAGCGGAAGAAAAAAAATAAATTATTCCTTTACTTCATTTCCATTAAGGTCAAGTACCTTAACATCGTAACCTAATTTTTTAATTTTCTCCAGGTTAGTGGCTTTATCACCCACAATCAGAATGTTTACGTTGTTATAATTTAATTTCTTTTTAGCAAGTGCATTCAACTCAGCAAGCGTGATGCTTTGTAAAATCTGGTTTTGCTGTTTAACGTAATTACCGTCTAAGTTATAATCCAGTAAACGTTTTAAGAACCCGGCTTTTTGAAAAGGCGATTCATATTTTAATGCATCTGCCTGTCCCAAACTGCTTTTTGTAAATGTAAGTTCGTCAGCAGTCATTCCTGCGTCGGAATATTTTTTAAATTCAGTCATGAAATCCGTAACGGAGCTGTCAGTTGCATTAGCACGCACACCGCCACTCATTGTATAAGTACCGTCCCATGCACCTCCGTTAAAGTTACCGCGCACACCGTAAGAGAAACCGTGTTTTTCGCGAATTAATAAATTAATACGCCCGTTAAACGAAGCGCCAAAAGGGAAATTCATTATGGATGATTTATAATAATCACCGGTAGCGTCGTAAGGCATAGACAGATTTCCGATTCTTATTTCCGATTGAGGCGCGCCTTTTTTATCAATGAAATAAATCATTGTTTTTGCAATTGAAGGAGGGGTAGGCTCTGAAGGATGCTCAACTTTAGCGCCTGTCCATTTGGCTAAAAATTGCATTTTAGGCATTAATTGCTGCTGAGTTAAGTTACCAACCAACATTACTTTAGTTGCGGCCGGCGAGAAGAATTTTTTATAATAGGCTTGTACATCTTCCAAAGTAAGTTTACCGACTGTTTCGGCAGTTCCTATGGGAGGCATGGACATTACGTGGCCAGAACCATAAAGCAGCCGCATAAAATTCATATTGGCAATAGCGCCGGCGTTTGCAAGTTGCTGCTGAATAGCATCTAACTGCTGTTTTTTGACGCGGTCAAAATCTTCCCGGCTGAGTTTTGGTTTGAACAATATCTCTTCAGCAATTGCTAAAGTTTTATCAATATTCTCGGTAAGCGTAGAAATACTCAGATTAATTTCATCTACACCCGCATTAACATCAATAGAAGAGCCTAAAGCATCCAGCATATCGCTGATTTCTTCAGGAGTATGCAATTGAGTTGATTCGTTTAATAAATCGGCAGTCATGTAAGCTAACCCTGCTTTATCAGCCGTACCGAAACGGTGTCCTGCCGCGATTGAAATTTGTATAGATACTTTCGGAATTTCATTTGAAACGGTTCCGATAAATTTAATTCCGTTTTCAAATTTATCCTGCCAGTATACAGGTACATTTACTACAGGACTCGGGCCCGATGCAGGTTTTTTGCTTCTGTCGAAACCTTCGGGCAGCGGATTGTAAGTTAGTCCTTTGTACTCTGCCGATTCCTGCTCAATAGTACGCTGATACATTTTCCAGCTATCTTCTTTTGCGCGTAATTCAGGTTTTCCTTTAGGCACAACACTTAAAACAACATGCGGTTTGTTTTTAATGTATTTGCTGTAAGCATTCATGATATCGGCAACGGCAAGTTTGTTTATTCTTTCGATTTGTTTTTTAATTAAATCTGCATTACCGGCCAGAGTTTGATATTCGGCCAGAGTGGCGCCTTTTTCTCTTACGGTACTTAATGAGGAAATAAGAGATGATTTTGCGGAAGCTTTAAAAGCGGCTAATTGCTGTTCGGTAATTCCTTTTTTCTCAAATTCAATAAATAAATCGTTAACCTGCTTTTCCATTTTAGAAAGACTATCCTCTTTATTAGCGCGTATTTGTAAAATGAATAATCCTGCCAATTCTCTTTCATAGTCAAAAGCGCTTGATGAAACTGCCTTTTTATTTTTAATAAGCATTTGTTGCATCACCGATGATTTGCTTCCTGAAATCATTTCGGCAAGCGCTGTTAACGCTGTTGATTCAGGATGATAAGCCTGAACAGTTGGCCAAACCAATACCAGCATAGGATATTTAATATTGTCTTCGTAAGAAATATAACGGTTCTCTGTAAGTACGGCCGGAGCCAATTTCATTGGTTTTACTTCAGGGCCTTTTGGTATCACTCCGAAATATTTTTCAATTAAAGGAATTGCCTGCTCCGCGGTAACATCTCCCGCTAAAGTTAACGTTGCATTATTCGGGCCATACCAACGCAAATAAAAACGCTTTAAGTCGTTTACATCCACGCGATTCAGATCTTCAATATATCCTATGGTTGACCATGAATAAGGGTGGCCCTGAGGAAAAACCGCTTCCCCGATTTTTTCCTGAACCAGGCCATAAGGACGGTTATCATAATTCTGCCCGCGTTCGTTTTTTACCGTAGCTCGTTGCACTTCAAATTTTGCTTGCGTAACCGAGTCTAACAGGAAACCCATACGATCGCTTTCAAGCCATAAGCCCACCTCTAACTGGTTAGAAGGAAGCACTTCAAAATAATTAGTACGGTCTGAATTGGTACTTCCGTTTAATGTTCCTCCCGATTCGGTAACAACTTTAAAGTGCTGTTCATCGGCTATGTGTTTAGAGCCCTGAAACATCATGTGCTCAAAAAAGTGCGCGAAACCGGAACGGCCCTGCTGTTCACGATTAGAACCCACGTGATAAGTTACGTCTAAATATATGATGGGATCACTGTGGTCTTCGTGTATGATAAGTGTCATCCCGTTTGAGAGAATGTATTTTTTATAAGGAATTACAATTTCGTCGTTGCTTTTTTTCTCAACAGTTTCAACCAGCTTAACTTCGTTTTTTCTGATTGTTATATTATCCAGATTTTTCCCCGGTAAATTGGTTTGCGCGGTTGCGGTTAATACAAAAGCAGTGAGTGTAAATGCGAGGATATTTTTCATTTTATACATATTTGAAGCAAAGATAATTTTTTTGCCGAATGGGCAATCACCCGAATGGGGGGAAAAGGTACGAGGTAAGAAATGAGAGGGATGAGAACAGACATGAAGGGAGAGGTTTTTTGCTTAAAGGATCAGTGAAATGGAACGCAGTCCCTTACAGCAACGCAGATTTCTTATATATAGGTGTCAATAAAGCAACCAACGAAAATTATAATCAATCCGTGTTCCTGAGAATCAGGGCAGTGTTCTGTTTCTTACAATATATGCTTAAATCCCTACTTCACCTTTAAAAACAAACTCGGCCGGGCCTTTAAGCCAGATATCCCTGAAACTGTTGTTTTCATTCTTAAAATCAACGCTCAGATTACCCCCGAGGGTTTTTACTTTACAAGAGTTTGCAGATGTAGCTCTATTAAACTGCGAAGCCACCAAAGCCGCTGCTGTTACTCCGGTTCCGCAGGCAAGGGTTTCGTTTTCTACCCCGCGCTCATATGTACGAATGAAAATTCCATCGGGAGTTTGCTCTATAAAATTTACGTTGGTTCCACCGTTACTTTTATAAGGTTCGCTTTCGCGTATTTTGCGGCCTTCGCCAAAAACATCGTACTCTTCCAGTCTTGTTACCCATTTAACCACGTGCGGAGAACCGGTGTTTAAAAAAAGGAAATCACCCTTATCTTCAATCTTATTTACATTGGCCATATGAAGGGTAATTTCCTCCCCGTTAATTACCGAATAATGTTCGCCGTCCGAAGCAAGAAAATGCGCTTTATCTTTAATGATCCCTAAGCTTTGGGCAAAGCGGGTAATACAACGACTGCCGTTTCCGCAGAGTGAGCTTACATTGCCATCGCTGTTATAATAAACCATTTTAAAATCGTAACCAGGTGCTGTTTCCAATAGCATCAGACCATCTGCACCTATACCGAAATGGCGGTCGCAAAGTATCTCTACCCGTTGGTTACTGAGGGTAATCTCGCCCTTACGATTGTCGATAATGATAAAATCATTGCCGCAACCCTGAAATTTTTGGAAAGATATTTGCATGTGGCAAAAATAGTTGAAAATAATTTGCGTTATACATTTAATAACATGTATTTTAGTGCGGAAGGATATGCGGATAAACCGGTTTGTATATGTGTTTCTCGGCTTGGCGGGCTCTGTTTTCGCGCAGGATGATCCAAAAAAAACAGCTTTTGATAATTACGGACCCTATGGTGTTTTTGTGTATACCGATTTAAAGGATGCACTGAAAGACGAAACCAAGGTTTATAAAATGAATCTCAGTTATAAGCCCGTTGACCCGAAACTCTGGCCGAAAATCGCCAAACTCA
>DATMMV010000128.1:0-14190 GCA_035569635.1 Bacteroidia bacterium
CCTTCCATTGCTTTTCTCTCACCAGAACCGGCTCCAAGACTTGCGCTTGCAAATATTACCGAGAAGAAAGAGCGGTTCATGGCATGACACATGTGCATAGAAAGAATGGCACCTGAACTTCCTACCAAGGCACCGGTAACAATTAAAAGATCATTCCCTAACATAAAACCTGCCGCAGCTGCTGCCCAACCCGAATACGAGTTTAGCATGGAAACTACCACGGGCATATCACCGCCGCCAATTGCCATAACTAACACAACACCAATAAAAGATGCAATGACAGTCATGATACCAAGATAAAGCATGCCACCCGTTCCTTCCGCTTTACAGAATAAAACTCCCATGGCAACACAAACTAAAAACAAGATTAAATTCATTGTTTGAAGTCCTTTAAAACTCCAGGGTTTAGAAGGCACTTTGCCATCCAATTTTCCCCAGGCAATAATCGAACCTGTGAATGTAATTGCTCCGATAAAAATTCCAACAAAAACTTCTACTAAATGTATAGTATGTTCTGCACCTGTCAAAGCTTGGGTAGCAGGATCGAGGTAAGAACCAAAACCAACTAACACAGCGGCCATTCCCACAAAACTATGAAGTATAGCAACTAATTGTGGCATTGCTGTCATTTCAACTTTTCTGGCCAGCATAATTCCGATAACAGATGCAATGGCAATTGCGGCAATAATGTAGATATGGCCTTCTACACCTTGTCCTATAACAGTTGCAATAATCGCTACGATCATTCCGACAATTCCATAGAGAACGCCACGCTTTGCGGATTCCTGAGAAGATAATCCGCTCAGACTTAAAATAAACAGAATACTTGCAAATAAGTACGCTGCTGTTTGTATTTCTTTAGCTATAAACATAAAATTCAGTTCTTATTTTTTAAACATTTTCAACATACGGTGTGTAACCACAAATCCCCCGACAATATTAATACTCGCAATCAAGATCGCTATAGAAGCAAGAATTGTCATGATATTACCTATATCATTTTTAGTTTGCAACAAACCTCCAATTACAATGATACCGCTAATGGCATTGGTAACAGCCATAAGTGGGGTGTGCAGAGCGTGAGATACATTGCTTATAACCTGCCATCCAACAAAAATAGCTAACACAAATACAGTGAAATGCTGAATAAACTCAGAAGGCGCAAATGCACCAACTAAAAGTAGCAAAGCACCAATAACAGTCATGCCGATGATTGTGGATGTTGCTTTTTTCTTTGCAATTGCTTCATCAGCCGCTTTTGTTTCTTCGGCAGTAGGCGGAGCAACTTTTTTAGCACCACCACCTGCGGTTGGACTAACTTGTAACGGAGCAGGAGGCCAATTTACTTTTCCGTTATGTGTAACCATTGCGCGCGACACAACGGCATCTTCCATATCGATCTTCCATTTTTCGGCTTTGCCCATGTCATCTAATAAATGACATAAGTTGTTTCCGTATAATTGAGAAGCCTGGTTTGGTAATTGATTTAATTTACCAACCATAGTAACACCGTTATCGGTTGTGTAAACTTCTCCGTTCTTTGTCAACGGACAGTTACCGCCCGTTGAAGCAGCTAAGTCAATAATAACTGAACCGGGTTTCATGGCAGCCACGTGATAATCTAACCACAACTTAGGCGCAGGTCTGCCCGGAATTTGTGCGGTAGTAATTACGATATCAACTTCTTTTGCTTGCTCCAAAAATAATTTCATTTCAGCTTCAATGAATTCTTTACTCATTTCTTTTGAGTAACCCGAAGCTGTGGCACCGTCTTCATTTATTTCAACGGTTAAAAATTGCGCACCCATCGATTCAATTTGCTCGGCAACCTCTTTACGTGTATCGAACGCACGAACAATGGCACCTAAAGAATTAGCGGCACCAATGGCAGCCAAACCCGCAACACCGGCACCAATAACTAAAACTTTTGCAGGTTCAACTTTTCCTGCAGCGGTAATTTGTCCGTTTAAAAATCTTCCGAAATGATAAGAACCTTCAATTACAGCACGGTAACCTGCAATGTTTGCCATGGAAGACAACACATCCATTTTTTGCGCTCTCGAGATACGGGGGATCGCGTCCATAGCAACCGCGTTTACTTTTTGATCAGCTAATGCTTTTAAAAGATCAGGATTTTGTGCAGGCCATAAATAACTCAACAGCACTAAACCTTCGCGCATTAATTTTACTTCATCAAGCGAAGGTTCTTTTACTTTAAGAACGATATCCGATTTGCTGTAAATATCGGCGGCTGTATTTTCAATTTTTGCGCCTGCTTCTTCAAATTCTTTATCAGAAAAATTAGCTTTTACGCCTGCATTTTTTTGAATGTGAACTTCAAATCCTTGCTTTAGCAATCGTTTGACAGTTTTTGGGGTTGCGGCTACTCTTAGTTCATTTGGAGAGATCTCCGCTGGGATTCCAACTTTCATATGTATACAATTTGTTTTTTTTTGTCGTATGGTATCACCATGTTATATTCATTTGTGTTTAAAGAAACAGGGTGATTTCATGTATAGTTATTTGCTAGTGATTTTTAGAGTAGCAAAATACGCAAAAAAATGATAAAGCGGCAAATAAAATCAGCTAAGTATTTCGTTAATCCTCAATATCGTAAATCTTGTCAACAACCGCTGCTTTTGAATTTCTTCCCGCCCGTTGAGACTTCCCCCTTGCTTTTAAAATTAGAATTTAAAAAAGAGCATTTAGTTGCGGGCGGGTTGCTGAGCGGTTTTTTCTGCGACATTAAAAAACCACTTGCTGAATTAAAGACTAAGGAGTAGTTTTATAAGCAAATGGAATACATAATCATCTGCATCATTTCTCTTCTCGGTTCGGGGTTAACTTTATTTTCGGGTTTTGGCCTCGGAACTTTACTTACACCGGTATTCGCGATTTTCTTTCCTATAGAATTAGCCATCGGCATGACGGCGGTGGTACATTTCTTAAACAATGTTTTCAAATTTTTCCTTTTAGGTAAACACGCGGATAAAAACCTTGTTTTAAAATTTGGAATTCCATCTTTAATTGCTGCATTTTTGGGCGCATGGGTTTTAACTAAAATAAGCGGTATGCCTTCTCTGTTTGATTATTCACTTAACGAAAAAGTATTTTCAATAACCCCGGTAAAACTTACTATCGCTTTACTTTTAATTTTTTTCGCTTTAGCTGAAGCTTTTCCTTCACTTACAAAGCTCAAATTTAAAAACGAGCATTTTATTTTAGGCGGATTGCTCAGTGGTTTTTTCGGCGGGCTTTCAGGAAATCAAGGCGCTTTACGCACAGCATTTTTAGTAAAAGCAAATCTCGCAAAAGAACAATTCATCGCTACCGGAATTATTATTGCCTGTATGGTGGACGTATCGCGTTTAATTGTCTATAACAAACTCGATTCGCTTTACAATACGGATGTAAATTATAAACTCATTGCCGCTTCGGTTTTATGCGCTTTTGCCGGTGCATATTTTGGGAACTTGTTCTTAAAAAAAGTCACGATAAATTTTATTCAAAAACTTGTTGCCGCTATGTTATTGGTTTTCGCGGTATTACTGGGGGCGGGAATTTTATAAATCTGCCTTCCCCTCTTTCTTTATAGCAAAAAAGATATAAATTTGTTTTCCCTAAAAACGGGGAGATAAAATTTGAGATATGGGAAGGATTTTTGAAAAACGTAAGCATACCATGTTCGCGCGCTTTGCCAAAATGGCCAAAGCGTTTACCAAAATAGGAAGAGAAATAAACATTGCCGTAAAACTCGGCGGCCCCAACCCTGATGCAAATCCGCGCTTAAGAGCGGTTATACAAAATTCGCGTGCTGTAAATATGCCCAAGACAAATGTCGATGCGGCTATTAAACGCGCCTCCGATAAAGACACTGCACACTACGAAGAAGTAATTTACGAAGGCTATGCGCCGCACGGAGTTCCTGTACTTGTAGAATGTGCAACCGATAATCCAACCCGCACAGTGGCTAACGTACGCATGCATTTTAACCGAGGAGGCGGAGCACTGGGCACAAACGGTTCGGTAAGTTTTATGTTTGAACGTAAGGCGTTATTTAAAGTTGCTTCCGCCGGATTAAACCGCGAAGAAATAGAATTTGAATTAATTGATTTTGGCGGAGAAGAATTTACCTGGGATGATGAAAACGGAGATTTAATTATTCAAACCCCTTTTACCGAATTCGGTAACATGCAAAAAGGACTGGAAGATAAAAAAATTGAAATAAAAGAATCGTCAAAGGCTTTTATCCCTACAACCTACAAAAAAATTACTGACGAACAGGAAGCCGAAGTGCAGGCTTTAATTGATAAACTGGAAGACGATGACGACGTTGTTGCTGTTTATCATAACGCACAATAAATGCAGAATGATGAACTCAGAATGGCCACAGGGCTGTTTTAATTCTTCATTTTGCATTCTTAATATTAATTAAAACAATGCGCTGGAAACTAAAACCACAACCTGATACTGCAAGTATAAATAAACTAATGGCCGCTCTCAATGCAGATAGAGTCAGCGCGATTTTATTGGTGCAAAGAGACATTACTGATTTTGATTCAGCAAAAAATTTCTTTCGCCCGAGTTTGGATTTGTTGCATGACCCTTTTTTAATGAAGGACATGGATAAAGCCGTTACCCGCATTATAAAAGCTATTGAGAAAAAAGAAAAAATTTTAGTTTACGGCGATTATGATGTAGACGGAACTACAAGCGTTGCTTTATTTTACAGTTATTTAAAATCTATCGGTGCTGAGGCGGGGTATTATATTCCCGACAGATACGGTGAGGGATACGGAATTTCTTTTAAAGGAATTGATTTTGCGAAAGAAAATAATTACTCGCTTGTTGTCAGTTTAGACTGCGGTATTAAAGCCAACGAAAAAATTGATTACGCGAATACCAAAAGTGTTGATTTTATTATTTGCGACCATCATTTGCCCGGAGAGGAATTGCCGAAAGCATTTGCGGTACTCGATCCGAAAAGAAAAGATTGCCCGTATCCTTATAAAGAACTTTCAGGTTGCGGAGTCGGATTTAAATTAGCTCAGGCATTGCAACAAACGTTGAAAAAGCCTTTTGACGAATTAAAAAATTATTTGGACCTCGTTGCTATCAGCATCGCTGCGGATATCGTTCCGGTTACCGGCGAAAACCGTATACTCTGTTATTACGGTTTGCAGGAAGTAAATAAAATGCAACGCCCCGGAATAAAAGCGCTTTATCAGTTAAATAATTTAAAAAAGGAATTAACGGTCACCGATTTGGTTTTTGTTATAGCTCCGCGCATAAACGCAGCCGGACGTATAGATCATGCCATGCGTGCAGCAGAATTGTTGTTGAGTGATAATGTAGAAGAAGCCGAAAAATTTGCCGGTGGAATAAATCAAACTAATACCAACCGGAAAGAAATCGACCAGGGAATGACGGCGCAGGCTTTAGAGATGATAGATTCTGATTTGGAACTCATCAATAAAAAAACCACCGTAATTTATAACGAGAGCTGGCATAAAGGCGTAGTCGGAATTGTTGCCTCCCGTTTGATAGAAAAATATTATCGTCCTACAATTGTACTTACAAAATCAGACGGCGTATTAACAGGCTCTGCGCGTTCGGTAAAAAACTTTGATGTGCATTCTGCTATCGAAGCCTGCTCGGATTTGTTAGAACAATTCGGAGGCCATCGTCACGCTGCGGGATTAACCATGAAACCCGAAAATTTAGAAAACTTTGTTCGCCGTTTTGAAGAAGAAGTAAGCAAAACAATTACGGAAGACGACTTAATTCCGGAAATAGATGTGGATGTAAAAATAAATTTCAACGAAATAAACCCGCGCTTTTTTTCCATCTTAAAACAATTCGCGCCGCACGGCCCCGGAAATATGACACCGGTTTTCACTACCGAAAATGTAATGGACACCGGTTGGGCGAGGGTGGTGGGCAACAATCATCTTAAACTTGATTTATATCAACCCGATAATCCCACTATAAAATTCAACGCTATTGCTTTTGATAAGGGAGATTTTCTTCCCTTCTTCCAAAAAAAATTACCACTCAATGTTTGTTTCAACGTTGCCGAAAATCATTACAACGGCAATACCACATTGCAATTGGTAATCAGGGATATTCAGCTGAGTTAAGGCTGTATCTGACTCTTTTCACATTCCGCAAAAATTCCGTACTTTTATCTATCCTTTCCAATTGAAAAAAGTATCCGATCATAACCCTTTAACAGATTTAGAGCTTTTAGCCCTTTACCGCGATTCGCGTAATAAGGAGCACGTGGGTGTTTTGTACAAACGCTACTCGCATTTAGTGTTTGGTCTTTGCATGAAATACTTTAAAGACGAAGACCAGGCTGCTGATATGGTTACCAATATCTTCACCAAGCTCTTCGACGACTTATTAAAACACAAGGTAGATTTTTTTAAAAGCTGGCTTTATACTTATAGTAAAAACCATTGCCTCATGGCTTTACGCTCGGCCAAAAGCAATCTTAAAAAGTCGTTGGATTACAGCAACAATTTCAAGGTACTTATGGAAAACAACGAGGAAGAGCATCTACATGCTAACAAGCGCGAAGAAGAGTATGCCCTGCTCGAAAAATCTCTCGGCGACTTGGATGAAGCACAACGTGTGTGCATTGAGCTTTTTTACCTGAAAGATAAAAGCTATGTGCAGATTGTTGAGATGACAGGATATGACTTAAGCAAGGTTAAGAGTTATATACAGAACGGAAAACGCAACCTTAAAATTATGCTTGAAAAAAGCAATGGAAGAAACGAACAAACATAACATATTCAGCAAAGAAGAACTCTTTAAGTTAATCGACGAGAAGAAATCACTGCCACCCGAAACCGACGACTTTGATAAGGAAGCTTTTGAAGGATTGGCGATGGTTACCAATAGGGAAAAACTCGAAACCTTGAACGAATCGATTGATGAAGTTCTTCGCCGTGAGGCGAGAAAAGCAGGCAAAAAAAGAAACATGTACTATTTTGCGGCAGCGGCTTCGCTCCTGTTGGTAATCGGGCTTTTCTTTTTGATGAAAGAAAACGCATTTGAAAAAAAGGATTCCGGCCTTGCGGTAAATAATCCGGTTAATACAAATCAGGCTCCGGTGGCCAAAGGCGAACAAATGGAAACTTCCGGAAAAGAAGATAAGGAACCAAGCGCCGACTTTAAAACCACAACAGAGGAAGTAACTACAAAAGAAGTTTTAAAAGAAAGAAAGCTAAACGATGAAGTCGCTGCAAAAAATCAGGAAACATTTGCCACGGATGTAACTACAGTTAATGTTCCTCCGGCAGAATCTGCCAATAAACTTACTCTTGCCGCAAACGAAAAATCAAATAATGGAAACGAAGCTGGTGGTGTTAAACTTGATGCTACTCTTGAAGAAAAAAAATCAGGAGGTAAAGCAGGAAAAGATGATAAGTATGTTGACACGGACGAAGAACAAAAAAGAGAACAGTATAAAAAGGAAGAAGATAAAAAACTGAGCAAAGTAAAAGAGGATGAAAAGGAAAAACATGTTCGCTATGAAACGAATACAGTTTGGACAACACCTGCTACTTCCGATAATAAAGATAAACAGGTGGTGGATGAATTGAAACAAAAAACGCAACCACAAACAGAAAGTAAACCCGGAACCGGTACTACGGATGATAACCGCAATAATCAAAATGCAAACGTTACAACAACGAACGCCCCGGTGCAAACTCAAAGTCAGGGCGATGTGGTAACGGGCGGAGGAAGCGCAGATCAAAGTAAAGTAGCTGCTCCGAAAAAAAATGCTGAAGTTGTTGTTTCTGCCGAACAGAAAGTTAACCAAGGGCCTTTTTCTAAAAAGTACAGGGCGAAAAAAGCAAGAGTAGAAAAATCGCCTGATACAGGAAGTGCACCTGCGGGAAAAGCAGCCGGCTATGCTTATTATTCACAAAGCAGCACGCGTAGTTTTACTTCACCGGAATTTATTGGTGGTGACGAAGCTTTGCAAAAATTTGTAAAGGAAAATCTTAAAATTTCCTCGCCTGATAAAACCGGTACTATTGTGGCCGAATTTTTAGTAAAGAAAGACGGAAGCATTGATGCGGGCAGCATAAAAGTAATTATTCCTCTTAAAAACTGCGATTCCTGCAGTAAAGATGTAATCGAATTGATAAAAAGCATGCCGCAATGGAAACCCGCCACCGAAAACGGGCAGGGTAAAGAATACTCGCAAAAACTCTCCGTGCTTTACGATATTAAAATGAGTAAGAAATAAGGTGAAGTGCTAAAGGCTAAGCTATTAACAATACCCTGTAAATAACCCCGCTTTTAAGCAGGTAAAAGCCCCCTTGTAAACTTTTATTTTTGAATATGCGCTTTTTGCGGGGAATCATATTGCCTTTAATCATTGTTTTTTTGGTGGCCTGCCATTCTAAGAAGGATGCTGTAACAACCAATACAACTCTGGAAGCACCCAAAAGCACAGTTTCAAAATACGCCGCCATTATGGGCGTTGAGACAAGCGAGTTAAAAAATAAAAAACTGGTACATTTTATTGACGCATGGTATGGTGTTCCGTATAAATGGGGGGGCGGAGATAAAGGTGGTGTTGATTGCTCGCATTTGGTGTGCCGCGCGTATAAGGATGTATATGACAAAAAAATTTCGGGTACCGCAATTGATCTGGAAAAAATGAGCGACCACGTAAAAGAGAGTAAATTAAAAGAAGGCGATTTGGTTTTTTTTAAAATTGAAAGCGAAAAAATTTCGCACGTGGGAATTTACATTACCAATAATTATTTCATGCATGCCTCCGTAAAAAAAGGAGTGATGCTCAACAGCCTTGAAGATAAGTATTACAAAAAATATTTTTACACAGGAGGAAGAATGCCATGATTAAAATGAATTTACCCGTAACCACGCGCTTAAGTATCGTAAAAAATATTCTGTCGCTTTTTTTAATTGCAACTATATCTTTTACCTGGCCGCTATGGTCGGCCAACAGATATTACCCGTTATTTCCTGAAATTAGTGGGCTAGCTTCATTACACGCCATTATATCTTATGCAATCCCTTTTTTACTTATTTTAAGTTTGATTTTTGTTTTTTTATTGCGCAAACCGAAATTTTTTATTTTTCTGTCGGCGGCACTTTGCATTACATTACTCGTGTTGGATGCAGGCCGGACACAGTATTGGTTTTATTTTTACATGTTACTTTTACTGGTCTTGTTGGGATATAACTGGCGGGTAGATAATATCACGCATTACAGTTCCTCTTTCAATGCCATAAAAATTACGCTGGCTTGTGTGTACTTGTTGGCGGCTATGCAACATTTCCAATATGATTTTATTCATACACAATGGCCTCAGTTTATAAAACCTTTTGAAAAATTCTGGACACCCGAGCAATGCTCCTATTTATTAAAAATCTCCTACGCAATTCCCTTTATCGAATTGTTTATTGTTGTTGGTTTGTTTTTTAACGGAGCAAAAATTGCCGCAATAAGTCTTGCCGTTTTGTTTCATGTTTTTTCTTTTGTGGTACTGCTGTTGCAAACTCAAACTGAAGTCGCAGTAATTTTATGGCACTTATGTATGATTATGATGGTGCTTTTTGTATTTGGCGGAAAAACAGCCGGACAAAAAAATTACGGATTTTCATTCGGCTTGTATCCTGCTGCTGTACTTTTAATTTTCGGATTGGCCGTGCCGCTTTATTTTTTTATGAATGATAAGCCCATGAAAAATAAAATGGACCTGATGCAGTCAAACAATGGCAATCAATATATTTACCTTAGCGAGGAAAGTAAAAATAAACTCCCGCTATACATACAAAGTTTTGCATTGCAGAAGGAAAATGAATTTTATAAACTTTCTGTTACGGGATGGGTTTTGCACGAAACAAAAACAAAACAGGTATTGGGCCCGAATTATTTAATAATTCTTACATCTGAATTAAATAAAAGTTACGGCGCTGATGCGTTGGTAGCATTGCCGAAAGAAGAAAATAAAGAAAGCGTAATCGCGTTAAAATAATTCTTTAGGAATTAAACAAACAGGAATGACTTCCATTTTATGTTTGTTAGCCCGGTTACGGTCTTTGTAAATGTTCATCACTTCTTTTTGCCGTTCTGTAAAAGTATTTTCGTTTTCATTTTTTTCCAAAGCAATCATTGCCCATTCCAATTCATCATAACTGGCCCCTAACTGGTCTTCATCACTACGGCCATCATGAAACAAGCCATCGGTTGGTTTTGCAATTAAAATACTTTCAACCACACCTAATTCTTTTGCCAATGTGTAAACCTGGCTTTTCATCAAATCTGCTATCGGGCTAACATCAATTCCGCCATCGCCGTACTTGGTAAAAAAACCTACTCCAAAATCTTCAATTTTATTTCCGGTACCGGCTACCAGCATTTTATGATGCCCTGCAAAAGCATAAAGAGTCGTCATACGTATGCGCGCGCGCGTATTCGCCATCGTCAAAAAATCCTGAATCTGTTCCGGAAAATCTTTTTCTATTTTTTCAAAAATGCCGGTAAGGTCAACAACCTCCGAAGAAACATTTTTGTAATTTTTTTTAAGCCATTCAATATGTTCCCGCCCCCGGTCGTATTCTTGTTTACTTTGTCTTATGGGCATATTTAAAACAATAACAGGTTTTTGTGTGCGTGCGCAAAGAGTAGAAGTAAGCGCAGAATCTATTCCGCCGGAAATACCAATAACAAAACCATTAGTTCCCGACTTATCAGAGTATTCTTTAAGCCAATTGGTAATATGATTTATGATTTCTTTCTTCTTCACAATAAAAAACCCCCGCTTGCGGGCAGGGGTTAAAATTACAAATCAATTTTTTAAAACATAATACCAATCGTTAACACAACCTGGCGCAGTTTCGCGTCGTTTGCAAACTGGCTGTATGTAACAGGAGGATTTGTTGACCAGGATAAAGTTGATTTTAATAGATTATCAGTTCCGCTGTTTGTGAAGTTCATTATACCATGACGGTACTGAATGCTTGCCATAATAGCGGTGGAACCGGAAATACGATACTCTATACCGCCACCAACGTGCACGGCTCCGTTTAAAAGATTAACCACATTTCCGATATTGTTACTGTTCAAATCGCTTTCAACTTTAGAACCTGTTGCCCACGATGCCACATGGTCATCTCCTTTAGCGCTTGTCCTTACATATAAATCTCCACCAATTTGGCCAAAATACGTCATACCGCTTAATTCTTTTGTTTTCATTTTAAAGCCAATGGGAATATGAACGTATCCAACTTTATGATTACGGGTAAGCAACATGTAAGTTTTATAACCATTGCCCGGCATTCCTGCTTTGGTGCTTGCCGCGTTAGAAGGAGAAATAGGTTGGATAGCATCATCTTTATAAAAATAACCCGCTGTATCGCTGGCTTGATAACCTATTTTTCCTCCCGCACCGGTATATTCAAGCCCGGTATGTAACCAAATAATATCTGTAAGTCTGAAATCAGCTGTAAGGCCAATACCCATTTTCAGCACCGATCCGTTGTTGGTCATTTTTTTGCTGTTATCAGGCGAAAGCCAGTTAAGTGCGGGTGTAATTGCAATACCTAATTTTACTTTTTTGTCGCCATCATCCTGGGCAAGCAGCGAAGAAGCTGTAAAACCAATAATAAATAAAGCGTAAACTAATTTTTTCATATGTTTATTTTTTGAATTTTTGCAGAACAAAGATAGAGCTCTTTATCAAATGAAAAAATTTTTTAATGCCTGCCTCCTGAGCCTTGCTATTATCGGGCTTTTCACGATGTGTAGCTCCGACAGACTTAAGGATGCCGATATTTCAAATGTTAAATCAGAACCTGTTAAGCTGTTAAGACTCGAAAACGATGTTTTTGTCACTAATCCCGATTCATTTCAGGCAAATGCCGCAAAGATGCGTACTAAGTATCATAGCTTTTATAACAGTTTTATTTTCAACATAGTGAACCATGGCGAAGAACGTGACTCTGTTTACAAAGCGCTTAAACTTTTTGTAAGCGATGCCGATATGAAGCAGGTTTATCAAATGGTGAAGCAAGCCTATCCCGATGCTCAAATTGAAAATCTGGAAAATGAACTCACAAAAAGTTTTACTTATTTCAAATATCATTTCCCTAATGCAGAAATGCCGAGGCAATATGTAACCTGTATGTCGGGTTTTAATTATTCAATTACTACTACCGACACCACTTTGGGAATTAGTTTGGACATGTATTTAGGAGCGCAGAATAAATATTACGAAATGCTGCAATGGCCAAAATACAAAGTGCGTTTTTTAAGCAAGGAATACATTGTAAGCGATGCCATGCGTTGGTGGATTATTCACTGTTTTGATAAAAGCGAGTCCATTAACAACTTACTTAACCACATGATTTTTCATGGCAAGATGTATTACGCTTTGGATGTTGTTTTACCTTTTACAGAGGATTCTGTAAAAATACAATATACAGGCAAACAAATGGATTATTACAATCAATACAAAAAAAATCTGTGGGCGCATTTTGCGGAGAAAGACCGCCTTTACAAAAATGATTTAAAAGAATTGGCGCCTTATGTTGCCGAAGGGCCCTTTACAACAGCAATCAGCAAAGAATGCCCGCCAAGAATTGCCACATACATCGGCTGGCAAATCGTGCGGGCTTATATGAATAAAAATCCTGACATAACTTTACAACAATTAATGGAAGAGAAAGACGCGCAGAAAATTTTAACCAAGTCAAAATACAAACCATAGAGATTGACGATTTCAGAGCTTACGATTCAATTATTTAACCGTAATTTTACTAAATAACCCTTCAACTCTATAAATCAATAATTAAGAATGAAACAAACCGAAATAAATTTTAAAGTCACATTAGATGACCATAACCTGCCTGTAAACATAGCGTGGAACGCGCCTGATGCCGGGCAAACCAGTAATTGCAAAAGCATGATGGTGGCGCTTTGGGATGAGAAAGAAAACAACACCCTGCGCATAGATTTGTGGACGAAAGATATGAGTGTGGATGAAATGAAAAAGTTTTATATTCAGAATATTTTAACCTTAACAGATACTTATTTTAAAGCTACGGCCGATGAACCAACTTCTGCTTTGGTAAAAGATTTTTTTGCGGAAATAGGAAAAAAAATCGGAGTTTTACAGTAGAATTAACCGGTTTACGATTTTAATGCAAAAATCGTCAATCAAAAAATCGTCAATCAAAAATGAATATACGTGTTGGCTTTGGTTTTGATGTACATCCTTTACAGGAAGGAAAAAAACTTTTTTTGGGTGGAGTAGAAATACCTCATCACAAAGGTTGCGAGGGCCACAGCGACGCGGATGTTTTAATTCACGCTTTGTGTGACGCGTTGCTTGGCGCAGCCGGATTAAAAGATATCGGCAATTATTTTCCGAATACAGATCCGAAGTACAAAGGCGTCGACAGCAAATTACTTCTGGTTGAGGTAGTAAACCTGATTTCTGGGAAAGGATATAAAGTAGGCAATGCAGATTGCACTCTTTGTGCTGAGGCCCCGAAAATTAATCCGTATATAGATGCAATGAAAAAAACGCTTGCGCCCGTTTTAAAAATAAACGAAGAAGATATTTCCATAAAAGCCACTACCAACGAAAAATTAGGCTATGTGGGCCGCGAAGACGGGATGAACGCCTACGCGGTGGTTTTAATTTCTAAACAAATCAGGGAGGAAGCATAGAGCCGTTAATTAATACAGGGTCTCGGGTTCCATTTGAAAAGAAAAATAATAATTTCGATTTTATTTGCTTCCTGTCTTCATAATAAAATACAAACAGGGCAAGCGTTGTATATAAAACTAAAACTGTTTTTTCATAAGTGACGGTATTTGTTTAAAAAATCCGCCCGAAAATAAATAGATTTGCAGGATAATAATGCCCCGAAATAAAATCATAACCTGGTATAAGCAAAATAAGCGCGATTTACCCTGGAGAAACACCAAAGACCCATACAAAATATGGCTTTCAGAAATTATTTTGCAGCAAACAAGAGTAGCGCAAGGCTTACCATATTACCTAAAATTTACCGAAGCTTTTCCAACTGTTTTTGATCTGGCAAAAGCACCCCAACAAAAAGTTTTAAAACTGTGGCAGGGCCTTGGTTATTACAGTCGGGCGCGCAATTTGCACGAAGCCGCCAAAGATG
>DATMMV010000129.1:0-5814 GCA_035569635.1 Bacteroidia bacterium
AGGCTCGCCTTTTTTAGAAGTCAAATCTTGCGCAAAAGCAGTGGTAACACCGAAAGCTAATGCTAAAGCTAATACTGATTTTTTCATGTTTTTTTCTGTTTGGTTTAACATAAGTTTGTTGAGGGCAAAGTTACAAGTTTATCTTTAAGCGCTATTAACAATAAGTTTTGTTTTTAACAGAATTTTGTTAATATCAATTCTTGTTTTTAACCATTGGGACAAATTTGTACTTTCCGAGCTCCACCCTATCAAACATCATACCTTCTTTCCGGGTTATAACATTCATGGTTTGTTCGGCTCCTTTCCCTATGGGAATCACCATGATACCTCCCGTTGCTAATTGTTTTAGCAAATCATCAGGAGGATAAGGAGCCCCGGCGGTAACGATTATTTTGCTAAAAGGAGCGTGAATCGGTAGTCCTTTATATCCGTCTCCGTAAAAAAACCGGGCAGAATAGCCCAGTTTAGGTAAAAAGACCTTAGTTTTTTCATAAAGTTTCTGCTGTCTTTCGATAGTAAATACTTTTGCCCCCATTTCAAGTAAAACAGCTGTCTGGTAACCGCAGCCTGTACCTATTTCAAGTACTTTTTCGCCTTTTTTGATGTTTAAAATGTCGGTTTGCATGGCCACGGTACTTGGATGCGATATGGTTTGCCCCTCGCCAATCGGGAAAGCTTCATCATCATAAGCGAAGTTTAAAAAGGCACTATCCAGAAACGCATGCCGCGGGACTTTTTCAATAGCTGCCAAAACCTGCTCATTACTAAACCCTTTTTGCCTTAATAACTCAACCAACTTTTTTCTTTTGCCTTTATGCAAAAAAGTATCTGCCCTGTCTATCATATCCGCAAATCTATTTTAAAATTAACATGAGGGCATTAATATCTTTGGTGGTTTACTAACAGCCGTCTTTTAATTAAAAGTATTTTGGCTGCCATTATGATACGCGTCGGAATACTTGGTGCAGGCCATTTGGGAAAGATTCATATGAGCCTGCTGAAGAACCTGAAAGGTTTTGAAATTATCGGTTTTTATGATAACGATCCGGAAGTTTCTGCCAAAACGGAAAAAGAATCGGGAACAAAATCTTTTTCATCGGCACAGTATCTAATTAATGCCTGTGATGCAATCGATATTGTTACTCCCACTCCTTTTCATTTTGAGTATGCAAGTATGGCGATTAAAGCTGCCAAACATGTTTTTATTGAAAAACCAATTACTATAAATTCTGCAGAAGCAAAAAAATTAGTTTTTCTTGCCCGCGAGGCGAATATAGTAGCGCATGCCGGACACGTAGAAAGGTTCAATCCCGCTTTTCTCGCAGCGGAATCGCAAATAGATCGCCCCGTTTTTATTGATTGCAGGCGCATTGCCACTTATAACCCGAGAGGCACCGATGTTTCGGTTGTGTTGGATTTAATGGTGCATGATATTGATTTGGTTTTACATCTTGTAAAATCGCCGGTAAAAAAAATAAGTGCAACCGGCTCGGCGGTTTTATGTCCTACCGAAGATATTGCTGAAGCGAGAATAGAATTTGATAACGGATGTGTGGCTACTATAAGCGCCAGCCGCGTGGCAACTCACAACCTTCGTAAAATGACTGTTTTTCAGAAAGAAAATTATTTCTCGATAGATTTTTTAGAGAAAGCAGCCGTGAAATCACTTGTTGAAACAGAAAGCGATGTAAAAAAAATAACGCATCAAAAACTGGAAACACAGCCCATAAACGCGATTGAGCGCGAACTTCAATTATTTGCGGGAGCCATTAATCACCGGAGAAATAATGCGGTTACTTTAGAAGAGGCTTATAATACCATGAAAGTGGCAGATGAAATATTGGAAGTAATTAAGAAAAATTTATAGATACGAATAACAGCAGTACGAAGTATACAAATCAGAAATAAGCTTAACCACATAGAAATGGTGAATCTTGTATTAAACTATATGCCTACGTGGTTTCCGTCGTTCAATTTTTAAATATTCTTTCAAAACAAATTAATCAGCGTTAACCACATCGTCGATAGCGCTCATCTTTTTTTCGTTGCAAACTCCTCGCTCTACGTGCACAATTTTGCCGTCTTTATCCAAAACAAAAATTACGGGCTGACTGGTTTCAACAATCTCCAACACTTTTTTATAATCTTTTAATCCGCTGGTATAAAACATCAGGTTGGCCCAAAATGCTTTGTCGGTTTGATTTTTAATTTTATTCTTGCTCCCTTTTTCAAAAACCTGGTTAAGAATGCTGAACTTAGGCATTAAATAAAAATTTACATCCGCTGTTGCCGCAACACCAAAGGCTGCGTCACCTTCGTGTTTTAGAACGTATGCATTATATAAAGGGTTTAACCAGGTTTGCAAATCACCTTCCGCATCTTTACTGAAACACATACCGATAATGGTATATTTTCCTTTTACATCAGCCGGTAAATTGAGTGGCTTTTCAGTAAATGTTTCAGCCATCATATCCGGAAATACTTTTCCTTTACCGTATTGCGCGTTTACTTTTGTAAAGGCCGCAATTAATACGATTAAAATAATTTTTTTCATACTTTATTTCTTAAGGGTTAATTACTGCTATGTTCTTTAAAAATGATACCGTTATTTTTAAGTTCTTCAAGTAAAGGCAAATATATTTCTTTTACGATTGGAATCTGCACACCCGTTAAATTAAATTTTCCGGTTAAAAAATTTTTCACACAAATGGCTAAAGGCAGCCCCACTGTTTTAGCCATAGCCGTATGGTTTTGGTCGCTGCCTTTTACCACCAGAGATGAACTGATTTTTTTCGGTAGCTTGGGATTTTTGCCGTTATCTATTTCAAATAAATGCTGCATCACAATCATATCTTTGTCGTTTTCTTTCAGCAGCCATTTTTTCTCTAATAAATTTTGAAGGAGTTGAGCAGGGGTACCTTGTTTCATTTCAATTTTGACGTTATCAAAAAAACCGAGCCACTCTATTTTGTCAATGGCGTCTTTATCGGCTTCCAGTCCCATAAAATCAATCAGGCGCGTTATTAGATTTCCTTTACCCGGTAAATACGAATTTAACAGGGAAGTGTATGTAAAAGAATCGGCATTTTTTATAACATAAGTGTCATCTGTCATTCCCAGTTTAACAAAAATATTCCACGCCTTGCAATAACCGGGCATACGCAATGTTCCGCGTAAAAGTGTTTTTATTTTTTGGAGCCCGTAAGGAATCTGATAACCCAAAGAATCCCTGTTTGCATAAGCGTCAAAATTTCCGTAACCATCAACATTTATAGTTTCAGTTTGAGAAAAAACGCGGTTATAAGGAATGTATTTTATTTCTCCCCCTTCTAAATAATGCGCGGTTCCCTGTCCCGCTAAAATAACATTCCGCGGGTTCCACGAAAATTTATATCCCCACGGATTATCATTACTCTCAGGCGCAACCAAGCCTCCGCAAAAAGATTTAAAAGAAATTATTTCCCCGCCCTGTTCATGCACCTCATCGATGATTTTCATAGCGGATGCGTGGTCAATACCGGGATCTAAACCGCACTCGTTAAGCAATAAAATATTTTTCTTTTTGGCTTCTTCATTAAGTTCATTCATTTGGTCAGAAACGTAGCTGGCTGTAGCAAGGTGTTTACCTAATGCAACACAATTTTCAGCAACCGGCCCGTGCAAAAAAGCCGGTAACATAGATATTACAAAATCTGCCTTTTCAATTTCGGTTATGCGTTGTTTTTCGTTTTCTATATCCAATTGCACCGCGGTGGCATGTTTGCTGTTGCCGATTTTGTTTTGCGCCAGTTTTATATCCATATCGGCCACAATTATCTTCCAACCATTCTGAGGTGCCTGCTGTACCAGGTAATCAATCAACGATACGGTTGAGCGCCCTGCGCCTATTATCAATATTTTCTTCATAGCTCGTTTACCGCGCCACAACATGGTGGCGATGCCGCAAAAATAGCTTAATTTTGCCAGCATGTTAAAACAATATTTTGCGGTTTTGTTAACCTTTTCTTTCGGAATTGCCGCAGCTCAAAATAATTTAATTGTATTAACCGAGAAGGGCAGTTTATTTACGTTATACGTAAACGATATAAAGATTAACGACAGTATTCAAAGCGAGGTTACCGCTGTTAAACTATTTGACGATACCTGTACCGTAAAAATACAATTTGCCGATAAAAATATTTCAACGTTCGGTGCTAAAATTTTTCTTACCGTAAGCGGAAAAACTGTTTCTAAAAGGGAATTTACCTATAGTCTGAGTGAAGAAAAGGGCAAGAGAAAATTAAATTTTATTTCGGTTAATTATATTCAAAGCGATACTACAGCTAAACAACAAGCTCCCGAACTGAAAATAAAAAAGATTTTTACCGATTTGGAAAAACAAAGACAGGAACAAAACAAGCTTAATGAAATTTATCCCCCGCCTTTTACCTGCAAGAATGTTATAAGCGACTCTCTTTTACAAGCGCAGTTAAAATTACTGCGGGATGAACATTTTGAAATCAGCCGTATGAAAGACGGTAAGTGGTTTGTAAGTAATTATTGTATTAATGCAAAACAACTTACTCTGTTATTGGATGTTTTTGACAGAAGAGATTCTAAAGTTAAAATTGCCGAGTTTGCCTTCGACTACATTGAAGACCCGCATAATTTTTTAGAAACGGTTAAAAACGTAGGTTATGATACTGAAAAAAAAGAACTGGCAGATTTTTATCATAAACGCATTGAAAAATAATTTATCATGAAAAACCCTTTTTTAATTTTAGCTTCACTTTTCGGAGCAACAGGAGTTACCTTAGGTGCCTTGGGGGCGCATTATTTAAAAGGAAAATTTGAACTCGGAATTATCAATGAGTTTCAATACGATGCTTTTGATAAAGCCACCAAATACCAATTAATGCATGCCATTGTTTTGTTGTTTGTGTTTTTTTTCTACCAGCAAACAAACGCCAAACTTGTAAAAATAAGCGGATGGCTTTTTGTAATTGGAATTTTATTTTTCAGCGGTTCTGTTTATGCTTTGTCAACGCAACCAATCTCACATATAAACTTTTCTTTTTTCGGGCCAGTAACACCGTTGGGCGGATTATTGCTAATTGCTGGATGGGTTTGCCTTTTGATACAAGCCTTCCGCATGCATAAAAATAGCATCAGATCCTGAAACACGTTCAGGACGACAGACTCACATCAAACAGAAAGTATTTCCATCATTTTAACCATGTCAGCGTTCAGTTCCTGATTATGTTTTACCGCCTTTTCAAAATGAGTATACACAACTTCGTTATCAACTATCCCTACCATTACATTTTTTTTTCCGTTTAGTAACCCTTCAACTGCAGAGTACCCCATGCGGCTCGCATTTACACGCTCCATACAGGTTGGAGAACCCCCACGCTGTATATGTCCCAAAATACTTACGCGCATATCGAATTGCGGGAAGTGCTTTTTTACTTCTTCCGCCACTTTATACGCTCCGCCACTCTCATCTCCCTCTGCCACAATAATTATCTTACTGCCTTTATCTTTACGGCTTATATGCAATCGCTCAATCAGTTTGGCTAAATCATTTTTTGTTTCGGGAATTAAAATTGCCTCCGCTCCCGCTCCGATGCCGCTTCGTAAAGCAATCAGTCCCGCATCACGACCCATTACTTCTACTATAAAAACACGGTCATGACTCTCGGCCGTATCCCGGATTTTATCCACTGCTTCTATCACCGTATTAATCGCCGTATCATATCCTATTGTAAAATCGGTGCCTATTAAATCATTATCGATTGTGCCCGGGCAACCGACAATGGCAATATTTACAATTTT
>DATMMV010000130.1:0-3622 GCA_035569635.1 Bacteroidia bacterium
TAAAAATACTCAACCACCGCCTCAAGGCTACCATTCGCCGAATTTTAACACAGGAAACTATTAAATCAATAAAAGTTTCCATAGTTTTGTCCCGCTTAAATAATTTTATGAAAAAGTATCTTTTTGTACTCTGCCTATCACTACTCAGTATGAGTTATTTCTCACAAAACATAACTATCAGTGGTTATGTAAAAGATTCTGCCAATGGCGAGTCGATGATCGGGGTTTCGGTTTATAAACAGGGAACTACTATTGGTGTTGTTACCAATGTGTACGGGTTTTACTCGCTTACACTTCCTAAAGGAAAAAATACGGTTGTGTTTACCTACATCGGTTATAAAAACAAAATTGTTGAACTTGATTTAGCGCAAAACACAACTCTGAACATTGAGTTGCCCCAAGAAGGGCAAAACCTGAACGAGGTAGTGGTTCTTTCCGAAAAAGAAAATCTCAATGTAAAATCCATGGACATGGGTACTATAAAAATGGATATTAAACAGATAAATAAAATTCCGGCACTACTCGGCGAGGTGGATGTAATACGAAGTATACAACTTTTACCGGGCGTAACAACTGTTGGTGAAGGAGCCACCGGATTTAATGTACGTGGCGGAAATATTGACCAGAATTTAATTTTATTAGATGAAGCGCCGGTTTATAATTCCTCTCACCTGTTTGGTTTTTTCTCGGTGTTTAATCCCGACGCGGTGAAAGATGTGAAGCTGATTAAAGGCGGAATTCCCGCACAATACGGAGGAAGGCTTTCTTCTATTCTGGATATACGAATGAAAGAAGGAAACAGCAAAAAATTGGAACTCAACGGGGGTATCGGAACTATTTTCAGTCGTTTTTCTATTGAGGGGCCGATTATAAAAGATAAGATGTCGTTTATAGTTGCAGGCCGCCGCAGTTATATTGATGTGCTTGCAAAACCTTTTATTAAAGCAAAATATCCCGACCTTGCCAATGCAAAATTTTATTTTTTCGACTTAACGGCAAAAATAAATTATCGGATCAACAATAAAAATACGGTTTTTGCCAGCGGCTATTTCGGTCGTGATGTTTTTGGTGCCGGATTTGGTTTTGATTGGGGAAATGCAACAACCACTATTAGATGGAATCATATATTCGGTGAAAAACTTTTCTTAAACACTACTGCGTTCTACAGTAACTACACTTACAAATTAAGTTTTACAGACGAGAGCAATAATCAGGGTTTTGACTGGAACTCGAAAATAATTAACTACAGTATTAAACCCGATTTTTCTTATTTCCTAAACGCAAGGAATACTTTTCATTTCGGCGGGCAAAGTATTATGATGGAGTTTCAACCGGGAAATGCGGTGGTAACATCCGGTGGCACACAAAGAAATATCAGTTTGCCTAAAAAATTCGCTTTGGAAAGCGCCGTATATTTCGACGAAGAATTTAAAGTAAACACGCGATTCAGCATTAACGCGGGATTACGCTACTCGTTCTTTAATTTTATGGGAGAAGGAAATGCCTACACTTTTTACGACAGTGTACCCGACAGTCATAAGCGTTTTAAAGACAGTACCTATTATAAAATGTTTCAAAGCATAAAAACGTACGGAAATTTTGAGCCCCGCTTTTCTTTGAAATATGAATTAACCGATGAAAGCTCAATCAAAGCAAGCTATAACCGCACGGCGCAATACATTCACATTGTTTCAAACACCGCGGCGGCTACCCCGCTTGATATCTGGACACCAAGTACGAATAATATTAAACCGCAATTAGCCGACCAGGTTGCTCTCGGGTATTTCAGGAACCTGAAAGATAACATGTTTGAAACATCAGTTGAAGTATATTACAAGGCCATGCAAAACCAATTGGATTATGTGGATAATGCTAAACTCCTTTTAAATAAATATTTAGAGCAGGATTTATTGCAGGGAATAGGCCGTGCATACGGGGTTGAATTTTTTGTCAGAAAAACAAAAGGGAAATTAACGGGGATGTTGAGCTACACACTTTCAAAAACACAGCGTAAAGTAATCGGAATCAGTAACGATCAATGGTTTTCCAACAAATACGACAGGCCGAATAATGTAAGCCTTGTGTTAAATTATACTTTCAATAAGCGTTGGGATGTATCAACCAATTTTGTTTTTATCTCCGGAACCCCGAATACTTTTCCTGATTCAAGATTTCAAATTCAGGGATATACTCAGGGATATAATACAACAGGCTTAAGGAATAATGTACGAAATACAGCTTATAACCGCTGGGATTTATCGGCCACTTACAATTTCAAAAAGAACGACAAACGACGTTGGCAAAGCAGCATTGTTTTCAGTGTGTATAACGTTTATGCCAGAAGAAACGCCTTTGCAATTTATTTCCAAACAAATAAAGATAATCCGATTCAAACGCAAGCCATTCGTTATTCAATTGTAGGAACTTTTATTCCCGCTGTAACTTATAATTTTAAATTTTAGAAAATGAAAAGAATATTTTCCATATTATTTGTAAGCACTTTGCTGCTCAGCTCATGCAAAGATATTATTACTGTAGATTTAAAAAAAGGAGAAACGCTTTTGGTCGTTGATGCTTTTTTAAACAACAATGGCGCTACACAAACTTTGCGTTTAACAACAACGGCTGAATATTTCAGTAATACAAACACGCCTCCCGCTTTAGGAGCTTCCGTTAGTTTAACGGATTTAAACGCCAACAAGACTTTTACGTTTACTCCCGATGGAAACGGAAATTATTTATACGTACCGCAATTAAACGACAGTATGGCTCAAATCGGGCATAATTACCAATTAAATATTACTTACAACGGAATAAACTATACAGCACTTTCTAAATTAAACCGAACAACAAGGGTTGATACCATTATTTTCAAGCGCAAAAAAGGCGGGCCGGCAGATACTACTGTTCTTCCGAAAAAATATTATCCTTATTTAATAGCCAGAGATGCGCCTGGCGCAATTGATTACTATTGGATTAAAACTTACAAAAACGGAGCATTCTATAATGGCCCCGGCCAGTTAAATGTTGTACAGGATGCAGGAGGGGTTGGTACAGATGGTATATTTTTTATTCCGCCAAATGCATTTTTTCTTTTAACTCCTGATGATGACCCTTGTTATTATCTGGATGCCTGTACCATTGAAATTTATTCCATCAACGCAGATACCTATGATTTCTTCCTGCAATTGAAAACACAAATGTCGAATTCGCAGGCAGGTTTGTTTGCTACCGCACCTGAAAATGTAAAAACAAATATTAAAAACAGTTCGGGGGCGGGAATGAAAGCAATCGGGTGGTTTAACATCGGAGCCACCAGCAGCAAAACCGTTATTGCAAAATAAAATTAAAGCAAATCTCTTAAATCATCCAAAGTACGGATATGGAGATGATTTCCTGCCAATACTTCATCCTGACTAAAATGCACCGCGTTCCATCCGGCATCCATAGCACCCTGCACATCGCCGTAATGATCATCGCCAATCATTAAACACTCTTCAGCAATAGCATTAATCTTTTTTAAGGCGGCTGCAAAAATTTTCGGGTCGGGTTTTTGGTGACCGATCTCTTCCGAAATAAAAATATTCTGAAAATATTTACCCAAATTACTTTGCTTCAGTTT
>DATMMV010000131.1:0-31620 GCA_035569635.1 Bacteroidia bacterium
CCATTTGATAATACGCTCACCAATTCCCGGCGCATCAATATGCATGATGTATAAACCGCTGGCAACCGTTACGTTCTTATCGTTTTTCAAATCCCACGTAATGTATGTTTGATCATTATCTTTTTCAAGCGTGCGAACCAAAGTACCCGCAAGTGTGTATATGCGAATCTTACATTTTACAGGAAGGTTAATGATTTTAATGACATTATCAATCCTTGTTTTTTCATACGCGCTATGGCCATAATAAGGGTTAGGCACCACATTGATTTTTGCAAGCGCATCTTTTGCAACGTTGGAATTGTATGTTTTAGGAGCCAGGTCATTTGTATTAAACGTATACATAGGGAAGTTACCATTGGCAGGAAGGTTCACAACATCCGAAGGAATGTTTGCAATGGCATCACTGTTAATCGGCGTATTTGTATATGTTAAGTTAAGCACCGAAGAAGAGGCTCCTGTTTTGCTGGTATTTGCAGGAGAAGTAAGAGAAGATAATCCGTAACGATAAGGTTTTGTTACACGAATTTTTATTTTTACATCTCCGGGTATATCCGTTGGTTTGTTTAAAGATGTTTTAGGAATAGGAATATTTACCCACATTATGTCTTTAAATAACTCCGCCAGTAAACTGAATTTAGAAGCTTTTAAACCGCCCATTGCATTAAAATCATAAGGCCATGAGTTAAGGCCTTTCAGCATTTTAAAAGCACTTAATCCGGCATCATACCTTCTTACATCACAAGGGATTATTTCGCCGCCCAATGTATCATTACCATCACCATTATGACCTAATACATAGATATAGTGCATGCCTCCGTTTACAACATTACCCGAATTGTCCAGTATGGTTTTAGTTGGATTCCACATCATATCATTTCCATGATTGATTATTGAATCCGCTGAGTTTTCTCCGAAAATAATATTCAAGCGTTCACCTGTTTCAAGGTTAATCGCATATCCGGGGAACCAACTCATACTGCTGTCAGAAACGGGATCAGTTCCGGGAGCAACTGAATTTCCATTTTTATCCACAGATAAATGGTGGCGCAATTGCCATTTACGCGGCAGGCCGGAATGTGGGTTTGTAGCACCACTCATATCTATAACCGGGCAATGTGTCCATTTTGATTGATCGCTTGTAAATACGATATCCACACTACTCAATAAACGTGTATCACAATAGTTGTCGGGATTTGTCTGAGCAGAGAAAGCAAAATTTGAATATCCCGGTGTCCAATCATTTGGTCCCATTTTAACAAACCTGAAAGGCGCCCAAGTGCCATTAACAACTCTAGCCCAAGTACCTGATGCATCAGCAAAGAAAGATTTTGCTAAACCTGATCCATATTTTCCGGATATATCTCCGGCTGAACCACCTGAAAGTATCCAATTCTGAGTGGTGCTTCCTTCAACATTCTGCAAGCCACCTTGTCCTAACCAAGGATTTCCGGCATCTGAATAATTAATGGAAGATTCCAAGAGATCAGTAGGAAGGGTTGCGCCTGCCTGAACCTTAGAAGTAAGTGATAAAACTTTAGCTGTCATTTGCGGATCGGCTACTTGTTTTATCGTAACTGAAAAACCTAAAGGTTCATTGCTGTTGCCGGTTATAATTTTTTCCTGACCCACGCTAATAGCTTCATCAGATAGCCATGTTTTTGTTACATTGTTTCCATTAGCATCAGTATAAGTTCCTGTCATATACCATCTCATGGCTCCGCTGGCTTTAACTTTTCCGGTATCTAAAGTAGAGGTTGCAGGTGCGGGGGGATTGCCAAAATACTGCCATAAACTATCGGGTCCTACTTTTACTTTTGTGGCGGCAATAAATTTAACGGTAAAATCTCCTTTTACAACACGTAATGGGTCTGTAACTTTTACTCCGATCGGACCACGGTTACCTACATAAGTTATTTTTTGTACACGGTTATTGTTAGCGGGATTTAAAATATCGCTAATTGACTGGTCTGTTAAATCCAGAGCAAATCCACCATTACCTTGTCCCTCTATACGGGTAATCATTGGCCCGATTCCGTAACTTGAATTCATTACACTTCCGTAAGCTTCCGGAGTAGGGTCATGGGGGATACCTGTATATACTTTAATGTTTTTGCGACCTCCAAGGAACGGTTTTTTTTGTCCGTTATAGTCTCCGGAACTGGGGTCAGTAAACACAATGTGACCACCGCCGGCAGTATCATAAGCCGCAGTAGGAGCCACATTGGGAACATAAGTAAGGTAATTATTATAAGCGTAAGAAATTGCCATATAATAGTAATTTTTAAAGTTTACCATCCTTTGATCTCCGGAAGCGAATTTATCCTGACTGCTTACAAATGAATTTTGTATACCCGCATCATTACCTGAAACCATTAATTGCGGTACAGTTCCTAATACAGGGTCTCCCGTATAATTAATTAATTGTTTCACGCCGTCCTTAATATCACATTGAAATACAATACGGGCTTTGTCTGCATTATATAAATCGCTCGGGCTAACGGTTTCATCTTTTAATTGGTAAACTATATATCCCTGAAAACGGTATAATTGATCGGGATTTGTAACCGTGCCAACCGGTTGAATGGTAGGATCGGCTTCCTGATACCTTTTTGCCTCGTAGTTATTACTTACATAAGGATTATTACTGATAGTAAATAATAATTGGTTGCTGATTTCCTGTATAGTTAAATCAGGTGCATCTGGACCATCCAATACTTTAAAGCAATTATCAAAAAGCGCCTGCGCTTTATCGTCAGCCGTTTGCAATAACGGAATCGGAGCTTCATTATCGGCAGAATTAGATCGTGCAAAAGGAATTCCGTAAGTTACATAATTAACGGCGCCCGGTTTAAGTGTAAACTTACCGCAGGACTGTAAGAAACGCATATCGTTTTTCACTACGCCGGCTTGCTTTTGCGTCCAACCTTTTGTACCATAAGGTCCATTATTAGGAGTTTGCACAGGACCACCAGGATGATATCCTAATCCCCAACCGTTAGGGTCAGTAATTCCCGGAAATAAAAAACTGCAATGCTGATTAGTTTGAGTTAATCCGCTTTGACCATAAGTCATCCAAGTACCATTTCTCCATTTTCCATCCATGAAATTATAATACTGTTGTGGTGAGTTAGAGGTTGGGTTACCGGTTTGTGCATCACCTGTGTTGGTATAGTACGTAAAACGACTCATAATAATTTGCTCGGGCAATTGAGTATCCGGAATTTTTACCGTGTAATCCGGTTTTCCGGTTGCAGGATTTATGTACCAAGAACAGTCAATGCAACTATCTCTATCGTTATCAATACCATCTCCCAAATCCGCATAGGGCCCCTGAAAAAAGTCGCAACCAATGGCAGGTAATTTATCGTGGTAACCTGTTAAGCCGTTTGCATCTTCGTCGTAATTATCTCCGTTATACTGATAACCTAAACCACGTTTAACGTCGCAACCGATATAATCATCCAAATAGTTTCCTAAATCGCAATCATCCCAAACAGTAAAGTAGGTACTGTCTAATTTATCCGAACTCCAATTAATAACTTCATAGTTATAAAAAGTCATTGAGTTCAACTCATCTCCCGTTGAAAATTCAAAAGCCTGCGCGCGAATTTCAACACCAATAGAAACACCCCCGGTTTCGCCGTGTTTTGATCCTTTATCATTAAATACCCAAAAAATAGTTTGGTCGCCAAATAATTTACGAACACACTCACCCCTCTTAACGTGTGCACCGGATACATTATAATTAGGATAATCTCCGTCTGCAAAATTATAATAACCATCGCCGTTATTATCAAAATATGGTGCGAGGTAATTAATAGTCAACGGAGCTCCGGCTACGTTTATTAATGTTGAGTTATCAGAAATTGTTGACCAGATTCCGTAATCATAATTACCCGGATAATCCTTTATCCAACTGGCCGTATTTGGACTCGCAGCACCATATTGCTTCCAATAAGAATAAAAATTATCTACATCGGTCCTGTTAAAGATATAGTGCCTGTCATACTGCGTGCAAACAGTAGGGTCTACGTTTACATTAGACGGGTTTAATGGCCCCGGCCAAAAGTCAACACCGTTTTGACGATATGTCATCGCAGAAATACGTAAGCTTCCGTTATGATATCCGCCAAACCATAGAGAACCGGCAAATTGTGCCATGGAGTTACTTCCTTTAGGAATCTCGTATTTTGCATTTGTCAAATCCCACCACATATCACCATCGGTAAGGATACGCGTGCGCACATCATTAATTTTTAACTCGGTTTGCGTTTTACCTGCAATACAACCGGTAAGCACTTGTCCGTCGTGGCCGTCGCGGTGACCTTGCCCTAATTCGTCAGGTACGTTTGCGTTTTCACGGGCTTGTGTACCAACACAAATGCCCAGAGAGAACATCATCAGGATTGATTTATACATCGTTGCTTTCATGAGGATTCTTTTTAATTTTTTATTTTGTCACATGGTATATCCATGCTGCATTTCTTGTTTTTAATGTACTGATTGCATGTGTATTTTATCGCTTAATCTTTTTAAGAATTAAAAATCAAATTGTAACCCGATGCGGAACTGGCGTGGCAAACTATAATAACGGCCATCGTTTAGTTTTGCATTATACTGATCCTGAAAAGCTGAAGCGTAAGCAGCACCCTGAGTGTATTTTTGGTTTATCTCGTTTATACCGAAATTTGAAGCGAGATATCCGTCATCGGTTGGGCTACCGGTGTAGTTGTGTACATTGATAACGTTTTTAGTATTAAACAGGTTCAGAATCTGGAAATAAACGTTCAGATTGGTAGTACGCTTGCTTTCTTCTTTTCCAAAACTAAGTGTGAAGTTTTTATCAACGCGCAAATCGGTACGGAACTGCCATGGGAAACGAGAACCGTTAAGGTCTCCGTAAATAAACTGAGATATGTTTTGTCCGAATTCTTCATCCGGTGCAGGCGGATATCTGCGGGTGTAAGGAGTACCTGAACCTAAACGGCTTACAAAGTTAAATCCTACATCTTCCAGCCAGCGCCATGTTTTTCCGCCTTCTTTGAAAGTTGTTTGCGGGCCGCGGTAATCTTTACCTGCACCGAAACGATAATCAAAATTAGCTGTTAAAGTATGGCGTTGGTCAAAATCAAGAGGCGTAATTACGCGTAAGTTTGGTTGGCTTGTGCTGGCAAGATTATATCCGCCGTTTGCATTAGAGCCGGATCCTTCAGCAAACTGCATGGTGTAGTTAGCAGAAAACTGCACACCGCCCGTGCGGCGTAATTGAAACTCGGCTGAGAAACCTTTTACAGTAGAGAAGTCGATATTTCCGTATGTTAAGTAAGACAACGGATAAGCCTGGTTAACGCGGGTAATTTGTTGCAGGTTACGCATCTCACGATAGAAAGCTGTAATCTTTAAAGCCGCGTTTTTCTTTTCATTTAATATCTGGCTGAAACCTAATTCATAATCAATAACCCGCTCAGGCTTTAAATTCGGGTTAGCTAAAACACCTCCCTGATTGGCCGACATGAAGTACCAGTCTTTTGGATTCATACGGTTGTAAGCAGAGGAAGGGCGTTGCGTTAAAATGTCGTAGTGAGCAAAGAAGTTGGCTACATCTGAAATAGGGAAAGAAAAAGCCACGCGGGGCATTACGTTTATTTGCGGTTTGTACTGAGTAAAGGCCGCATTTTCATACGGTTTTTTATCAGACGGGTTAACTAACCAGGGTTGTGCCTGCCCGTTACTTGCTTCTGCAATAATTTTTGGATCAGAGACAGCATTACCGGACGCATCATACCAATTGTCTCCGTCACGATAACCTACCAGACTCTTTGTAGACGAATTATTATCTGCTACATAAACTACGGCAGTGCTTGGTATACTTGACGGAACCTGCGAAGCATATTGGCTTGTTAAATCAGATACGTGATAAGCTTCTTTCAAAAGGTATTTGTCTTTCAGAACCATCTGATTGGCATCATAACGGTCAATACGTAAACCAATGTTAAATTTAATGTCTTTAAAATCGAATTTATCCTGGATATAACCCGCCATGTAAACAGGCCTGAACGCACCCTGTAATCTATCATGTATAGTATCATTAAATTTATCCATGTGAAATTTATTCAGGAAATCGTTGAAGGCAACTTTACCTGAACCTGCCAAACGCTTACCGGTATAATCATATCCGTAAGCATCTACTAAAGCCACGCCGCCGTTTAATAATTCATCAGGAGAAAACATTCCCATGTTAAATTTGCTCGGGTCATATTGATCAATGTTAATATAGGCTGTTGACATTCCATTGTGAATACCCATAATCTGGTCGTACACATTTTTAGAGAACACAGATTGTTGAGAAGTGTCATATTTAACCGGGTAGCCGATTACTCCGTTTGCGGTACCGGCGTTGTAAGCAACACCCCCCGTACTTGTATAGTATACACCTGTTCCTCCAAATGTGCCGGGTGCATGGTAATTAGATGCTGCACTTGTGCTATCTGTTAATAATCCGGTATTGTGCTGATTGGCCAACTGGCGCATAGTTCCCCACAAACTACGTGTTTGTACATTATAACCACGCTCATTACGTTGGTCAAACTCAACCCCGATCATAATCGAGTGATTTTTTATATCCGCCGAAAAGTTTGAAGTAATACGGAAAATACTTTGTTCAGTTTTAGTATATCCACCGTAAGCACGACCGGTATTGTACCATAAAGAATGCACGCTTTGCGGAACATCACCGTTACGTAAACCGTTGTTCTGATAAATTTGTGAATAATTGGATACGTGAACTCCGTTAGCTGCGTAACTGTTCATTAACTGAGTGGTATAATTAGCCGTTAAAGGGTTTGTTGTGCCCGGAGAAAACGTAATTGAAGTGTCATAATCTCCCAAATAGGTATAAACGTTATTGTAAACCGTATCTCCAACTTTTACAGTATTATTGAAAGCATAATGCGGAGCGCGATACTCGTTAAACTTACCAACGTATCCGTAATCAAAATAATTGTTTTTAAATTGTTCATCCTGTACGGTATTTGTATACCTCTGATAACCTGCCTGTACCGTAAAGAAAGCACGTTTAAATAACGATTGCGATTTTTCCTGTTCAGAAGAGCTTGAAGAACCGAATTTTTGGGTTAAACGAATATAACCACGCATCGTATTATCAATCGTTTGCGGATTGTGCTGGCTGTTTAATAAAGCATACTCGTAAACAAAACTGTGGTAGTTATTGTAATCCCAAGAACCGCCAAGAGTAATATTTAAATTAGGTGTTGGCGCAAAATCAATTTTCGGGCTTAAGCGGATTGCTTTAGAAGCCACATTAGGCCTCACCGCAGAAGTATACATATCGCTATTATTTAAATAACCTGAAGCAAGGTAATAAGTACCACTTAATGGGTTATATTGCAGAGGACTTGCTTCTAATTTTGAAAGTTTATCTTTATTTACCTGTTTAATACCATTTGCCCAAGGAGAAGGGTCTTTTTGGTAAACAACCTCACCTCCTAAGAAAAAGCCAAGTATCGGACGCTCGTTTTTGCCTGCCGAATCCTTTTTGTTTAATATAGGGCCGCCAACACTGAATCCTAAAAAGTTGTATCCGTATTTATCGGTAAGCTGCGAAGAAACAGCCTCAATACCACCAAAGAATTTGGGTTGAGGACCACGTGTAGTTACAGAAATTACACCACCTGTTACGTCGCCGTATTGTGCAGGTAAACCACCTAATACAACGCTGATTTGATCAACCGCCTGCTGAGGAATGTTTTGTGTTCCAATGGCACGCTCACCATCAATAAACACGTTTGTTGAAGAAGAACGGCTACCACGCACGTTAATCGCTGATCCGTTATCCTGTTGGTAAACCCCTGCTTGCGTAGATACCACTGCGTTCAAACTTTTATTTGCCATTTGTTGGAATTGCTCACGAGTTGTAGTTCCTCCGGTTTTTGTATCAGGGTCAATTAACGGAACCTTATATTCGGTTACCGGAATTTCATTCAGATCAACTCCTTCGTTTGCAAGTACCGGAGTTAAATAAGTTGTTTTATCATTGGTAACAAGTACGTCATTAAATTGTTGTGCCTGGTACCCGATGTACACAACCTTAACGGTGTATTTACCCGATGCAAGTGGCTTAATAATAATATTTCCGTCAAAGTCAGCTGTACCCGCAGCCACCTGAACTTTCCCGTTCATTACTACGGCATTAGCGAATGGAATTGCTTCTTTGGTTTTCTTATCGGTTACGGTAACCTTAAGTGTACCCTGGTTATTTTGAGCAATTGCAGCAAAGCTGAAAGCAATAAATGCAGCGATAAAAAGATAAATTTTACGTACCATATTTTGTGTTTTTTGTAGTAATCTGAGTTAATTCAAGTCGGCTAAAATAGTATCCTGTTAAAAATTCACAAAATTTTTTTTCGTTTATTTTTAGTAGACTGATTTTCAGGCTACATGCGGGGCTTCATTTAACCCTTTTTTAAGGTATTTTAACTAAGCCTATACAATATTACAATAAAGACATGAAATGTATTGTGCCGTTTGATAAGTGGCGGGATATTTTTGATAAGTGGTCGGTTTTGGGAACTTAGGTAGGGTACTTTGTATTATTCTTACGATCGCGGCGGCGGTTTTTCTTCATTCGCTTTTGCACATCCTTGGTTTGAATACGCTTATGGTGCGCCCTTATGGCTTTCTCTTCGGCCCTTTTTCGCTTACGTTCTTCACGTGCGGCACGCCTGTCTTCCTTACGTTGTTTGCGTTTGGATTTCATGCTCGTGCCTCCTGCCTTGCTGTCTCCGCCCCCGCCTTCTTGTTGCGCAACGGCACAATTAGCCGAAAGAAGAAAAACAAAGAGTATTATGCCTGATAAAAACCGGTACATTTTTATTGTTTTTTGTATTTAATCACTTCTACGCCAAATTTTTTTAGAAAATCAGCCCCTTCTTCGTTAGGCAAGCCTTTCATTTCGGCATAGGAATTAAGAAAAATAACTTTTTTTATTCCTACCGTATAAATAACTCTTGCGCAGGCAATGCACGGGGCCAGCGTTATATAAAGCGCCGAACCCTGCATGGAAACATTATTTTTTGTGGCGTATAAGATGGCATTCTGCTCAGCGTGTAATGCAAGAGAACAACTGTTTTTGCTATCACGGGGACAACCCACTCCGGGCCACTCTGTATCGCAGTTATGAGTGCCGGCCGGCGGACCATTATAACCTACTGAAATAATTCGTGTGTCTTTTGCAAGAACTGCACCTACCTGGGCTTTTACACAATGAGATTTTTGACTGAGGTTAACCGCCAAATCCATATATATATCGTCGAAACTGGGTTTTTTCATTTGCACATTGCGAAAGTAGGAAGATTTACCGAATTCTTTAAAAGCAAAAAGTTCGGCAAAAACCGAACTTCTTGTGCGGATGAAGGGACTCAAGTGAGACATTCCCTTAATCCACTGGTTATTAATTCTTAAAAGCTGATGAACAAAAATGTTCACAGGTCAAATATAGCAAAAAATGGCTTTTTGAATAAAAGTTCACGAAATAGTCACTTTGTAGACTGTAACTTTTCTTTTGTCTCAGAATAGACCTTTAATATTATAGGGGTCAAGGGGATATTTATGAAAGAATCTCTCCTTATCATCTTTACATGCTGTTGTCTTGTAGTTTGACTATCTTGAAAAGTATATGAAAAATCAGAAAATATTATGAGATTCAAGTCATACTTTTTCAGAATAACCAAAGCAATTTCATGCTCAAATGAATTACTTATAAACTGTATTTTATCAATGCTTCCTAATTTCCCACTTTCAAATAATTGGTAATGCAATTTTTTAACTTTTTCTAAGGAAATTCCGAGATTTCGCAGTTGTATTATTATTCTTATCCAAACTATTTCAACTCCTGAAAATTTCACCCACGTTTTATTCCTTTTATCTTCAGAACCAATAATTTTCAATTCCTGATAATGACCTATTGTTCTATAGGATAGTCCACAATCTTTACTCCCAAAACATTTAATCTTTAAATTGGTAGAGATTTTGGCAATTTCCCTTGGAAATTCAATAAATAGGCTATGGTTCATTAGTATTACAAATATAAGTAAATTATACATATACGTGCAATTTACTTCCAAATTTTGCCGTACATTTGCCTGCTATTTAGATAAATCTTGAATAATTATTAACTAATATGTCCAACATTCAAAGCAGTGAGATTTTCGAGAAAGCTCCAATAGTTTTGGCAATAATTCAATATCGCTATGAAAAGATATTGGATTTTGATTCAAAAAAAATAAGGGAGATTGGAACTTCGATAAAAAAAGAATTTCCAAAGAGCAGCGAAAGTGTTTTACAAAACATCAAAATTGACCAAACAGCCGAGACGAAAGTTTCAATAGATAAGAGTGAAATACAGGGAGTAAGATTTGAGACTGAAGACAAAACAAAAGCCTTAACTGTTGGAATTGAAAAATTTACACTTGAAATTAATGTCAATTATCCTGGATGGAATGCGTTTAGTTCTGAAGTAATAAACCATTGGAAGCTATTTTCCCCTGCATTAGGTGATGTAAAGCTCACGGGTTTATCAATGCGTTATTTAAATAGATTTGACCTTCCTCTTGACATCTCCGATATTAGAAAATATTTCACGACATATCTTAATTCTGACACTGGAAATCATCCCATGATGAATTTTCAATTCAAATACTCATACATTAAAGGTGACAATATTATTCACTTAGGACATGCTTTAGACAATGAAATAGAGGGAAAAATCCCGTATTTTTTCGATATTGATGTTATTAAACTTGCTGCTATTGAGAATAATGAAAATGTAATTTTGCAAATTTTCGAGAATTTGAGAGTAGAAAAAAACAGTATCTTTAATGATGGAATCACAGAGGAATCTAAAAAATTAATACGTTAAATTATGCCGTTTTTTATTCAGCAACCCCCAAGTCAATACATCGAGTTTATTAGGACTGATAGTTTTTTTGATTCACAGAATCAAAAGGAAAGACGCTCTAAAAACTTGAATCTTGATAAGGATTTAATCGAACACGTTTATTTAAAGGAAAGATTTTTGTCACTAAAAAAATTGTGGGAAGCAAAAACTATGTTTACGTCTTCAATTTCAAATATAATAGAAGACCCAAATTTCAAGAAGATTGTTCAGATGGGTAACAAAGCGATTCCGTTTATAATTGATGAGTTGGAAAAAAAGCCGAGTACGTTAGTATGGGCACTAAATCTTATTACGAATGCCACAATTAAGTCAAATAGCAGATTAACTGTTTCTGATGCCTGTAATGCCTGGGTGAAGCTTTATAAATCAGGCAAAATATCTTAACAATGTGATTTATGCTTAATTCTAATGTGAATAAAGCAAAACTTATTCCTGCATTTCCTCTTTTAGCGAATGACCCAGCCTTTGAAATTACAGACAAGGAGAATATAAACTACAACTGTATTGCCTATGCTGCATGTGAATTTAATGAATGGTGGCAGGCTTTGCCTATAGACAAAAGACCGAGTGTGGCTCTTGATGGCGTAAAGTATAATTGGCCATACGATGTACCAAACGATTCAAAACTGAGTACACTAATAGAAATATTTTCTAAAAAAAAATATGAAGTATGTGTCAACGGGAATTATGAAGATGGATTCAGAAAAATATGTTTTTATGGGCACACTCCTGACAAAATTGAACATGCTGCAAGGCAATATGCTAACGGAAAAGATGCTGGTAAATGGACAAGTAAACTTGGGCAGTCCTTTACAATAACCCATGGAGAGGCGACCTTTATTGAATCTACAGAATATGGAAAGGTGCTTTGTTTTATGCGCTGCCAATGGCCATAAGTTGATTGTAAGCCCCCAAAAGAGAGAAGACCAGCCCAAGGATTTAAAAATTCGTTGCGGCCAGTATTAAAAAGGAGACCTTTTCGCTAAAAAGCACCCCAAAACCTTTCATTTAACCTGATTTTTTGGTTAATTTCCTTACTTTCGGGTGTTAAATTACGTTTTTGAAAGCCCAGCCCGAATGACAAAAGACGATAAAATACGCCAGCTCATAAATATCGGTTGGACAAGCTATAAAAACAAAGTTGCATCTGGGCTCTCTGACCCAGAAAATGAGAAAATGATGCAACTACAATTTGCTCAAACTCTGCAAACCTTAATTCCTGTTTTTGAATACAAACCTGATGAGACAATCAAAATATTACTTGAAGTTCCTGTGAATATTAAAAAGCGAACTGTCAAGCGCATCATTGATATAGTAATCCTTCACACAGAAAACGGTCAAAAAATTTATTATCCAATCGAGCTAAAGTGCTATCGTTTATATACGAGGGAAGGAAAAGAAGGGAAGGATAGAAAGCGTGGAGCAGAACCTCAAGGCATGTTTAATTATTGGACTGACATTGAAAACATTGAACAATATACATTACTTGATAATTATTCGTTTGGAACACAATTAACTTTAACAGACCACGGTTACTATGTTATAGGGAAACATGAAGGGAAACAAGTTTCGATTTATTCAACCAAAAAAGATAGAAAGGGTATAACAGGAATTTTAAAAAGTTCCTACGGGCAAATAAAATTAAATGGGACTTATTATATGACAGCCTGGGAGCAAATTGACAATTTCCACTTTATTAGACAAGAGTATAACAATGCCGTCATAAGCTCTAAGCAAAAGCCTAAGAATAAATAAATACATTTGAGGAATAGTAAAAAATAACCCGTGGGAAAAACAGAAACAAAAATAAATCTATCGTCAATCCGTGACAACCGTGATAGAGGCTCGGTTGGTAAATTTCTACGTGATAACATTAAAAAAGATTCTGACTTATCTATCGTCTCTGCATACTTCACAATTTTCGCATACTATCAACTTAAAGATAATCTTAACTCAATAAATGAATTAAAATTTCTTTTTGGCGAACCGACATTCATTAAATCTCTTGACCCAAGCAAGACTAACAAACGAGACTTCAAAATTGAAGATGATAAAATTGTAATTCCTATTGAAACCCGATTGACACAAAAGTCAGTTGCAAAAGAATGTTCCGATTGGATTCAGGAGAAGGTTTTAATAAAGTCAATGGTAAAACCGAATTTCTTACACGGTAAAATGTATCACATTACCCAGCAGAGCGGTGTAGAAAAGGCTGCGGTGGGAAGTTCAAACTTTACAGTTAATGGTCTTGGGCTTGGCGGAAGCCCCAATATAGAATTAAACCTAATTGTAGATAATGACCGTGATAGAGGAGATTTAAAAGAATGGTTCACCGAATTATGGAATGATGAAACTGGTTTAGTAGAAGATGTAAAAGGCCAGGTGCTTAAATATCTCGAACAATTATATGTAGAGAACGAGCCTGAATTCATTTACTTTAAAACATTATACCACATTTTTGAAAACTATATTAACGAACAACAAAAGGGTGGGCTTCTCAATGACAAAACTGGTTTTTTTGAAAGCGAAATTTGGCAGATGCTTTACGATTTTCAAAAAGACGGAACTAAAGGAGCAATCAATAAAATACTAAGACACAACGGATGTATTATTGCTGATAGTGTGGGTTTAGGGAAAACTTTTGAAGCTTTAGCGGTCATTCGTTATTTTGAATTACTTAATTATCGTGTTCTCGTGTTGTGTCCGAAAAAACTTTCTGGTAACTGGACTATTTACCAGGCCAGCCAAAATAACGCATTAAATCCATTTACAAAAGACCGTTTCAATTACACGGTTATGTATCATACCGACATGGGTAGAACAAGCGGTAAGTCAGATGCGAACGGAATTGATTTGGAAAATTTCAATTGGGGAGCTTATGATTTAGTAGTTATTGATGAAAGCCATAATTTCCGTGGGAATCCAATGGAAAAAGTAAAAGAGGATGGCACTACAAAAATGAATAGGGCAAAATGGTTGATGGAAAAAATCATCAAATCAGGTATAAAAACAAAAGTGTTATTACTTTCTGCAACACCAGTAAATAATAGTCTTCGTGATTTGAGAAATCAAATTCACTTGATTACTGAAGGTAAAAATGACGCAATGTTTGAATCGACCCAAGTAAAAGATATTGCTCAATCGCTAAAAAATGCTCAAACTCATTTTACAAATTGGGCAGACAATGCAAAGAACCCCAATAGAACAGTAAAACAACTTATTGAAAAACTGGATTCTTCATTCTTTAAGTTGTTAGATGAATTAACTATTGCAAGAAGCAGAAAGCACATTAAAAGTTTCTATAAGGTAGAAGAAATTGTCGGGAAATTTCCTGAGAGATTAAAACCGATACCCGTTTATTCAAACATAGATTTGAAAGACCGATTCTTCACCTACGATGCTTTAAACAAAAAAATACTTCAGTATAAATTATCCGTATTTAATCCTTCTGCATATATACAGGAAGGAATGAAAAAGAAATATGAGGAATTGGCTACCACCAATGGAGTATTAGGCTTTAAGCAGAGTGACCGAGAGCATTTTCTAATTGGAATGATGAAGGTCAATTTCCTAAAGCGATTAGAGAGTTCTATTGAATCTTTTGAGGTTTCAATGGATAGGACAATTCAGAAAATTGAAACACTTGAAGATAAAATAAATGAATTCCTTAAATCAAAAACAAAGTCTCAGGTAGAGGATTTAGAAACACTTGAACCAGATGAAGACGAGTTGGAAGAGAATGGTGATGAACTGGAGCAATGGCAAGTAGGTAAAAAATTAAAATTTGATTTAGCAGATTTAGAACTAAAGGATTGGCTGGAAGATTTGAGAAAGGATAAAGAAGCTTTAGTTGACCTGTACAACAATGCTGTGGCAGTTACTCCAGACAGAGATGCCAAACTAAAAGATTTAAAAAACCTTATTGAAGCAAAAATAAAAAAACCAATAAACAGCAGGAACGAAAAAGTAATTGTTTTTACCGCCTTTGCTGATACTGCAAATTATTTATTCGACTGCTTAAAAGATTGGGCGCAAAAAGAATTAAAGTTGAACATTGCCCTGGTAGCTGGCTCTATGACCAAAACTACCTTTGGTAAAAGCGAATATTCAAATATTCTTACGAACTTCTCTCCTGTCTCTAAGAACAGAGATAAAATGAAGGGGATGTCTCAAGAAGGAGAAATTGATATTTTGATTGCAACAGATTGTATCAGTGAAGGACAAAATTTACAGGACTGTGATTATTTAGTTAATTATGACATTCATTGGAATCCAGTTAGAATTATTCAACGTTTTGGACGTATTGACCGCTTAGGAAGCAAGAACACTGCGATACAGCTTGTAAATTTTTGGCCTACCAAAGACTTGGATAATTATATCAATTTGAAGGAGCGAGTTGAGTCCAGAATGGCTTTGGTTGATGTAACTGCAACCGCAGATGATAACGTTTTAGCTTCTGACCAGATTGAGGAACTTATAGAGGAGGATTTAAAATATAGGAATCGACAATTAAAAAAATTGCAAGATGAAATTTTGGATTTAGAGGACATGAATGAAAGTGTTTCCTTAACTGATTTTACGCTGGACGATTTCAGAATTGAGCTGCTTAACTTTTTGGAAAATAATCGCCAAAAATTAGAAGATGCCCCTTTCGGTTTATATGCAGTTGTTCCATCACCTTCAGGGAAACATGCCGTAGCATCTGAAGCAAAACTTCTAACGGATAGTGAAAAGGAAATTATAAAACCAGGAGTTGTTTATTGCCTAAAACAAAAAGGAGATACAGACGGAAACGAAGAGGTGAATCCATTGCAGCCTTATTTTTTGGTTTACATAAGAGATGATGGTCAGGTAAGATTCAATTATACCAACGCAAAACAAATATTGGAAATATACCGCCTAATGTGTTCAGGAAAAAATCACGCTTACGAAACACTGTGCGATATTTTTAATGCAGAAACCAAGAATGGTGAAGACATGAGTCAATATAGCGGATTACTTAAAAAAGCAGTAGAGGAAGTGTGTAGAGTTTTTAAGAAAAGAAGTAATCAAAAATTAACTTCCGATAGAGGAGCACTACTTGTCCCAAATTCAAAACAGATAAACGAAATGAATAATTTTGAACTTGTAACTTGGTTAGTTATTAAATAATATATGCAAGACTCAGCTAACAAACTTAATATTAAATCGTCCATTACTTCCTTTGTTAAAGGCAACTTAACCGAAAATGGAATAAAGCTTTTTCAATCTCTTGGTTACGTTACTGAAAGACAGGCTCATCTTGATAAACCAACATATACAGAATTTAAGGATAGTTATATTGATTCAAATTCAAAATTTAATGAAGAAAAAGCTTTAGTAGAAGACTGGAAATATGTGGATTTACTTTTTCAACTTTCAAAAGAGGAAGTCCTTAAACAAACATCTTTATTTGACACAAAGCAAGTTGACAAAACAGTTATTGAAACATATTTATTTTTCACAATTGAATTAAAAAAAGACCAATATAGCAGAACCGAATTATCTCTTATAACACGAGAGGTAAACCGCCTCTTCCCAATGCCAGTAATGATTTTATTTAAGCTTGGAGGCACCTTAACTTTATCAGTAATTAATCGAAGACTTCATAAACGTGACGAAACTAAAGACATTTTAGAGAAGGTAACTCAAATTAAAGATGTAAATATTGAAAACCCTCACAGAGCGCATATTGAAATTTTATTTGACCTTTCTTTTGAGGAACTAAAAGAAAAGGAAAAATTTACAAATTTTGTTGAACTTCATAATGCTTGGCAAAAAACGCTTGATACAAAAGAGCTCAACAAGAAATTCTTTAATGAGTTAGCTAATTGGTATTTTTGGGCAACACAAATGGTCGCATTTCCAGATGATGCAGAAAAAGATAAGGACATAAGAAATGCAACGGGAGTAATTAGGCTTATTACCCGCTTAATGTTTGTTTGGTTTTTGAAAGAAAAGGGGTTAGTATCTGAAGAGTTATTTGATGAAAAGCAATTAAAAAAATTAATAAGATATACTGACGAAAGAAAAAGCACTTACTATAAAGCAATTCTTCAAAATTTATTTTTTGCAACCTTGAATACTGAAATGGGTAGCCGTAAATTCAGAACGGCATCTGATAAGTCGCAGAGTAGTCATTATTTTATTCATAACCTTTTTCGCTATGAAAAAGAATTTATATCTGCAAAAGAAACCCTTGAAAAATATTTTGCACCAATTCCATTTTTAAACGGAGGATTATTCGAGTGTTTGGACAAACAAGTTGAGACAAAGGAGAAATTAAAATCAATTCGGATAGATGGATTTAGCGACCGAACGGATAATGTCTTAAAAGTGCCTGATGAATTATTTTTTTCTGAAAAAGAAAAAGAGATTGATTTAAACGAAACTTTTGGCACGAAAAATAAGCATTATAAAGTTCGTGGTTTGATTAATATTTTAAATCGGTACAAATTTACCATTACAGAAAACACACCTATTGAGGAAGAAATTGCACTTGACCCCGAATTACTTGGAAAAGTTTTCGAAAACCTATTAGCTAATTTCAATCCCGAAACACAGACAACAGCCAGGAAACAGACGGGCAGTTTCTATACACCAAGGGAAATTGTGAACTATATGGTGGATGAAAGTTTAGTTGGCTATTTGAGACAGCAACTAGATGATGAAGCAGAGACCAAACTTCGTGATTTACTTTTATATTCTGAAAAGGAAACTCGGTTTTCAGTGGTTGAAAAAGAAAAACTTATTACTGCTATAGACAATATAAAAATTATAGACCCCGCTTGTGGGAGCGGAGCTTTCCCAATGGGAATTTTGCATAAATTGGTTCATATTCTTCATAAACTAGACCCGAAAAATGAATTATGGAAACAAAGACAAATTGAAAAAGCGAATTGTCTTGACGATGCACCAAGCCGTGAGGCGGCAATTGAAACCATTGAGGAAGCATTTGAAAACAACGAACTTGATTATGGCAGAAAATTATATCTGATTGAAAATTGTATTTATGGGGTGGATATTCAGCCCATCGCAGTGCAAATTTCAAAACTTCGTTTTTTTATTTCACTTATTGTTGAGCAAAAGATAAACCAAAAGAAAGACAATCTCGGCGTACGGCCATTACCTAATCTTGAAACAAAATTTGTTGCTGCAAACACATTAATTGAATTAGAAAAGGAAAACGCAAACTTGTTTACCAATCCTGAAATTGAAAAGAAAAAGGAACAGATAAGAAGAATTAGGCATGATTACTTTGAAGCACGTACACCCAAGCGCAAGGAAAATTGTAGAAGTAAAGACAAGCAACTTCGGAATGAATTAGCAGAACTTTTAGTAACTAATCATGACCTTCAGCCAGCTACGGCAAAGAGAGTGGCGGCTTGGAATCCATATGACCAAAATGCTTCTGCGGCCTTTTTTGATATGGAGTGGATGTTTGGACTGCAAGATGGCTTTGATGTTGTTATTGGAAATCCTCCTTATGGGTATCTTTTTAAGGAAAAATCGGTTTTTGATTTAATGAATGTAACATATAAAACAGCAGAATATAAAATTGATTCATACACTGTATTTACAGAAAAGGCAGGGAGGATTCTTGCCAAAACAGGACTGGTTTGTTTCATTACGCCTTACACTTTTTTATCTGGAATTTATTTTTCAAAATTCAGAACTTATTTGAAGGAAAATTATCTCCAAACATTAATTGTTCTTGGGAAAAAGGTTTTTCAAGCAGCTGAAGTTGATACTTGTATTTTTATTTTCAAAAAAGCTGGAAATAGGAATCATGTCAATATTGCTGATTTTCGAGACAGTGAAAGCATTGAAGCAATAAAAGATTTTAAGACATTTAAAGTTGAGAGTGGACTCCTTTTTACTAGCTATGCTACTGGAATTTTAGTAGCGAAAAAAGAATCAATAAAAACCTATTTCAAAATTACAAACGGAAAACAATCGTTAAAATCTTTCGTTTTGTTTTATCATGGCATTCAGTCAAGAGGAGATGAAGGGGCGATAACTTTAAAGCGAAATAAATATTCTTATCCTCTTTTGAAGGGGCGGGATTTTAATAAATATAAAGTTGAAGCTGAGGAAAAATATTTCACTTTCGTACCTGAGAATATTAAATCTGGTGGTAACCTTGATTTTCACCTTTCGGACAAGAAAATAATAATAAGAACAACTGCTGATAGAATTGTTTCAACAATTGACTATAATAAGTATTTAGTTTTAAATAGCGTCAATATTGCTGTATCTAATACATCGGAATTGTCACTAGAATATGTCTTAGGGATAATAAACTCTAGGCTCATTGAGTTTTGGTACGAATTAACAGTTCAGGAATCAGGAAAAACTTTTGCGGAAGTTAAGATTGTTTATTTAGAGAGAATCCCGATTCTTGTAGCTTCCGTAGGCAATCAAAAGAAGTTAGAATATTTTGTTAATGTACTTTTACAAATTAATAAAATTTCAAATGAAGAATACTTCTCTTCTTTTTTCGGCCGCTTGATTGACGCAATTGTATATGAGTTATATTTGTATAAGGAAATAAAAGAAGCAGGTTGTGAGGTACTCAAACACTTAAGCAATTTACCTGTATTAAAGGACAATAATGAAAAAGATTTTAAAATAATAGAAAAAATGTATAGGGAATTATCCGACCCAAAGCATCCAGTTAGTAAAGCGATTGAAAGAATGGATATAGTTGAGGAAATAAGAATTATCGAAGGAAAGGAATGAAATGGATAACAGAAATAGTTCTTAATAATTATAGGGGATTTGGAGAGCCTAAAACAATTACTATACCCAATGGAAGCCATCTCTTAATTTATGGTGAAAATGGTAGTGGCAAGTCTTCAATATACAATGGACTAAAAGATTTTTTTTCTTCTTCGGTTGCAGGAAGCAAGACAAAATACAAGTTGAACAAATTTCTTGAGGCCGCAGGAAATACTACAGGAAATGTCGCTATCAGGGTTGAAGAAACAGGGGTGACACCAATAGATTACAATTTTGCTTTGCCTGACACAGCAAGTGACCATCGTAAACCTGAAATCATTTTAGCGAATAAATTCAAAGGATTTTTGGATTATAAACGAATGTTGAAGGTTCATTCCTTTGATGTGCCAGAAGACACAACGCCAAATATTTTTCAATTGCTAGTTGAAGAATTATTGTGCGAGCACAAGGTTGCTGACCCGAAAGGAGGAGTCACTACTATCGAATTACTTGTTGAATACAAGCGCCTAGTTGAAATACTAACCAAAACAAAAAGTGGGCTTGAAGCAGCACCCAAATCTGAATTACAAGAACGTCTTGCGGCAATTGAAGAAGAGCAAGAGAATATTAAAGACGAATCTCCTGAGTTAAAAAAACTGCCCGAAAATTTAATTGCACAAAGTTTTGCTTTAGATGAGGAGAAAACTAGTATAGTTGATGCTTTAAAAATTATTGATTCAAAAGAACAACTTGCAAAACTTGACGCTTCATTTAAAATCTTATTGACAAGAGTAATTTCTGTTGCAAATGATTTTTTGAGAGACCATTTTAAAAATAAACTTTTGCTTGATGTCAGTTATAGTAAATTGGAATATGACGATAAGGTCAGCTCAATGAAAGAATCACTTTCACTTAAAATTAAGTATGCTGGAACAGAGATTGAATTTTATCAAGCATTTCTAAATGAAGCACGAATTTCTTCATTAGCTATTTGTCTTTATTTGGCATCAATAAAAACATATGAGCCCGAAGCGGACACCCTGAAAATTTTGTACCTGGACGATGTTTTCATTGGTCTTGATACAAACAACAGAATTCCATTACTCAATATTTTGAAGAAGGAATTTATTGAAAAGGGATTTCAAATTTTTATTTCTTCATATGATAGGCAATGGTTTGTTACGGCCAGACATTGGTTTAAAAATGAAAATTGCAAGTTTAAGTCAATCGAATTATTTATTAACGATGATGATGGAAACCCAACGACACCTGATTACCCAGTTTTAATTGACCCATCAGAAAATTATTTGCAAAAGGCGGAATCTCATTTTGCTTCCAACGACTTTCCAGCGGCAGCGAATTATTTGCGAAAAGCATGCGAATCAGAATTAAAACGGGTACTGCCACGCCATTTGCTCTTGAGAATGAATAACGATGAAGTCGAAATTATTACAAAACTTGAAACATTGATTGACCACTTTGTAATTTTTATGACAAAGAACAATCTTAATCAAACTCCATTTGCCCATTTTAAGACTTACAAGAAAATTCTTTTCAACCCGCTATCACATGATGATTTGGAAGCGCCGCATTATAGAAGCGAAATTCGTGCTGGTATTATTATAGTAAGGGAGTTGCAAAAAATTAAAACTAAAGAAATCGTTCTTGCAAAAGAGAGTGCTATTAGTCCCATGAAACTTGGTATCTTTCAAAATGGAACAAGATTAGTTCACAATTACGAAATTACAGCTTTAGAGAATTTACAATTAATTCAACAAGACCTTGCTCCAGCGCAACTTTCCGTTGTTGAGTGTGAAATAAAGTACGGAACGTTGGTTAGAAAATTTCCGACTTTAAATGCTGCCTTTGACCAATTAAGGATTGACAGGGGTTATCCTGCGTCAAATGTTTACACTGAATTCTATACGAACATAAGTATTTCGGCTAACAGAAAGCTAATAGAAGCAATGGCGTTTTAGAACCATTTACATGCTTTCAATGCCACAGGCCTTTGTGACATGTGCCAAATTTTCAAATTCTTGATGGTTGAGAGTTAAGTTATCAACTTTTTCAAAAATCATTTTGAATTCTCCCTTTCAACTTTTATTATTTATATAATTTCTGATTGTAGTCAGAAGTTGTTTTAAATATTGGTGTTTCATAAGAACACCAGGAGGTTGAACCACGCTTAAATGGGAAATAGTTACAATACAAAGAATGATATTTTAAAAAGCTTTTATCCAAAATACCAGGCGGAATTTTGTAGAGGCGAAGATATTTACTTTGTTACAATTACACCCAACAAAAATATTTACACTGAAGCTGAGGCAAGAACATATTTAGCAGAATTAATACCAAATGCAACACCGTTCATACTGGTGCTTGAGAACAACGATAACGTTGCTCACTTTCAGCGATACAAAGAATACGGTCTGCTGCCAACCGCTCACATTCATATACTGATTGGCAAATCGTACCTGCAACATTTTAAAGAACTGGTGTTTTACGAAAACAAAAAGGAGCTAAAGCTTTTAAAAAGACAACACGGAGGTGAGATTCATGCGGTTGCCACTTGTGTTTACGATTCAGACGGAATATGCGATTATCTCAGCAAACAGTGCGACAATAATTTCACTCCCTTAATGTGCAATCTTAATAAGAATCGCTCCATTACAAATTTAAAAGAAACTGTTATGAAAGTAAAGCAAAAAATAGATTTATTATTGTTGTACCAGTTTATTGTTTCTGGCGGTCATAGTTACTCTGAGGTAAAGCATTTTTACAGAAAACAAAAAATAGTTCAATTGGAATTACTCCTGGATAAGTTCAGTAATTTTGTAAATGGTATTCTTATAGAAGCGAGAGATTGTTTTAATAGGAAGGAAATTTTTTCCTTTAAACATGCTCCCTTTCTCAGCAGAGGTCTAATTCAAGAGTCATTCACTCTAATGCACTAAATCTATAAAGAGATTACTTTAACTACCACTCTTCAGGGTTAAGCCATTTGGTTAAAACAGATTCTTGAATGTTTTCAATTCCTTTTTGTTTTAATTCCAGTTTTGTTTCAGTAAATTCATTTTTATTTAAGAGGGGGTTAATAATTATGTCGTAATCATTTGGACAAATATCTCTTAAATGAAAGCCAAATCCATTTCCACTGTATGGACGAGGGAGTTGAATAACAAATCGAAATTCATTTTCATATTCAAATGCACTTTCCTTACGGAGCGCTGGATATTTAACTTTTGAATTATTTAATCTACTATTATTTGTGTTTACAAGGTTTTTATACTCCACTTTTCCATATACTCTCGTGGTTTCAATATGAAATCTATCATTTATAAATACCCATTCTCTCATTAATTCTGTTAACTTGTGTCTTTTAAATCTTATAGCAACAGTTCTTCTGTCTTTCGAGTTGTACGAATATGTATCCCAAAAAGCTAACGATTCAGTATTAGCAACATGCCAGCAACTAATAAGATATTTTAATTTTCTCCTTTCGATTTCCTTATAGTCTGGTTTTTCTTGTAATAAATCTGAGATACGTACGCATTCCATTTTATCACCAAATTGGTCTGCACGGGAAAACCAAATATTCTTGGTTTCAATAAAGTCAAACAAAAATTTCTTTGGTAAAAATTTGAAAAGATATTTTTCGGTTAAGTCTTTTGTATGGTATGTTTTCCACATCACAAATTGGTTTGTTATTTAGTCTTTTAATAATCTACACACTTCCTGCAATAGAAAATCAAGTTCCCTGGACACATCAAGTTGCTCATGGGTTGGTAAACTTTCTTTTTTTCTTGCATGAGAGTGCATAACACCATCGGCAACGTGTTTAAAAAACTCATGCAATTTTTTTACTGCCCCTTTAAAACTCCTTGTGTTACCATCCGCCCTATGATTTGAAGCCACTTCATCAAAACTTTCAAATCCGAAGATTGTCGGCACATGGTCGCAAATAGCTCTGACAAGAGCTGCCTTTGTAAATAACAAATTATTCTTGTTGGCGATATTTAGTTCCTCGCACAATTGAATAAGCTTTTTCAAATTGAATTCTGTACTCGAAATACTTTTTAATTCGGTCAAGCGGTTAGGAAAAACATATTCGCCATGCGATTTAACTTGAATGGATTTTTTCGTATTAATGAATTCGCCTGTAACATTTTTGCAGAGGTTGAAATACCTAATTCGGGATTGGGATTGATTCTCATCAAATGTGTATCCCTTCTTTCTTACATGTAAAACGACTTCTTTTTTCTTGAACTTACCAACAGATATTTTTATTGCACGAACATTTTCAGACTTAATTTCCACTCCATCAAACATTATCGAATGTTTAGAATTGTATGGCTCCACAAATTGTTCTTCGAGTTCATCTTTGCTTATCAGTATTAGGGCATCCTTTTTTTCTTTTGCCTTGCTGTTAATGTAGGTGACAAAAATATTGTAAAGGTCAAGTTCTTCCCCTCTCTTATGAATTATATCTTCTCTCAAACCATAATCATTAAGGCATTTATATAATTTTACAAGGACGCTCATCTTGTGATTTATTTTTTCCTTAAATACCGTTTCCTCGCTAACTGCACACTCCTTCTCTATACGCTGTGCTCTTGTCATATCTCGCAATAGTGCGGAGAATTCATTGTTAGTTTCTCTTAAAGGGTTTTTCGCATTGAATTCGTCCACAGCTTTTTGTTCTAAATACTTTCTTGATATGAGCTGAAAATCGACTACTGTTTTTTGGTCTGTTATAAGACCTCTTACTTTTGTATTAAGATTGTTCAGTTGCGATTCTTTGGAAGTAGTTGGAAAGGGAAGTTGCCCGTTCTTGAGTGCTTGAAACTCCTGGATTAAACTGTACAAATTTGATTTATTAACTCTGTAATTTCTATTGTATAAATCCTGATAATCACTAATAATTACTTCATAGGCATCAGTCAGTAGTGGTTTTATTTGGGATGCGACATTCATAAATTGAAAAATTAATTATATGTTTTTGCTGCAACTTTCGCAGTGTCCACCGTTACGAAAGAATTTCGGCATTTCGTAAAGACGAATAACCGCAGTGCATTTGTTGCACACTGGTCTTGCAAGTTCTTTGTTTAAAATTTCAAAGTTACGCTTACTTGTTTTTGGTTTCTTCTTCAGTTCAACCAATTCTTGCTCATGCTGCTCTTCTTGCCTATGCAAAAAAGCGGTCTGTATATTTTCTTTTTGCTCTTCGGATAAATCGTGTATCATATCAAAGTAATTAATAAGGGTTTTATTCAGTATAAATTTATAAAAAAAAGAGACCGATTGCCAGATAACTCTTATTTTAGCTGAAGTATTTCTACCTCAATAACAGAGCTTTACAATGATAGTTCCAACAATGTCCAAAGAAGAAGTCGTGAAGGAGATGCTTTCTGACTTTGATTTGGTAATGCGTAAATCAAGATATGAGATTAAAGCTCTACGAAGATTCTTTCTGAAAACAAAAAAATATCCCTTTGTAAAAGCCTATGATTACGTTACACCGAAGACAAAGAACAATTGGATTTATTTTATAGAAGCTAAAACAAAAGACGATATTTTTCAAGTTTTCATCAATTACCACTACACTTCAATTGGACTAATGGCAGCTTTAGTGCATACGGATAAGACGATTGTTTTTTACACAAGCCATTTTTTTACACGCTTCATTGAAAGAGAAAAACTTGATATTTCAAAACCACAGGATATGATAAAGAAATATTTCATTCTTAATTATGTCAGCAGTTTTGAAATTCAAAATAACCCAAGCGGTAAAGCTGATGAATTTATCGGAAGGGTGAATACAGGCGTTGTACTTGGCGTTAGAACTAAAAATAAGATAATGGTTTGCAATACGTATTTATCTAATGACATGTTGCACAAAGACCAAACACTTATTGTGAGCAACCTTAAAGCTGACGTAGATAATTATCAATTAATGTTGGATACAGGATTGATTTAGCTTTTACTTTGTCTTTTTTGAAATCTTAAAATCGAATAGCTCCGATACAGGTACATCCAAAGTCCTGGCAATGCAGAAAATGGTACTAACAGTCGGATTAATCTTTACGGTTTCAATCCTGGCAATCTGAGATAGACTCAGACCAGATTCGTAGGCAAGGTCTTCCTGAGTATAGCCTTGTTTGGCTCGTACTTCCTTCAGTTTACTGGCCAATAGCTTTAATCCCTCCTCATCATAGATTAAAACTCGCTTGCTTTTCTTGGTCTTTTTCACATACCAAATAGAGCATATTTGCTATAAAATAGTTATAGCAGAAGTGCTATAATTTTGTATATTTGAAAAACCTTAATCCGAACAGCCATGAAAAAACAATTACTTTTCATCTTACCATTGCTGAGTAGTATAAGCCTTTCAGCTCAAAGTCCGACTTGTTACACAACGCCAGACGGAACTGATGTGAATAGCTGGTCATACAAAGATTATGTAATTCCTACTGGGTACAAGCTTGATTCAGTTATGTTCTCAGCTACCAGAACTGGATACCCTGCCAGTAACGAAGATTTTATTTTTGATTACTGCGCTGGTACAACAACTTATAATCAGGGAACGGCAGTTGAGCCGTGGAATTATATCACCGATAATAACAGCGAATACAACCATTGGATTAATCTAACGTCCTTCGGATATACGTCAATAGGGATAGTAAGAGTTCACTTGCCGACAAACGCAGGAGCTACCTGGAACCAGGTTTGCTTTGCGATTTCCCAAACAGGAACTTGCTTTGCTACACCAGACGGAACGGATGGCAACGGCTGGAGCTATAAGGATTTTATTATCCCAGCAGGACACAAGATGGATTCAGTTTACATGGATGCGACAAGAGCAGGTTATCCGACCAGTGATTATGATTTCATTTTTGATTACTGCGCTGGTATAACAATATACAATCAGGGAACAGCCGTTGAACCTTGGAACTACATAACTGATAATAATTCAGAGTACGGCCATTGGATTAACCTGACCTCATTTAATTATACGTCAACAGGTATGGTAAGAGCAACTCTGCCGACCGTTGCTGGGGCGGTTTGGAATCAGGTATGTTTTGCCACATCGCAAATTACGGGTATTCAGGAGCAGCAAAACGCAAGCGCATTTAAAATTTACCCTAATCCTGCCGATGCGTATTTAATAATTAAAACAAGCGCAAGCAAAAATAAGCTCATTACAGCCGAGTTAATTACTTTGACTGGCCAGACAATCAAAATGGAAAGAAAAGCGTTCTCTGGGACTGAAAACGAGCTGAGAATTGATTTAAGCGATGTACATCAAGGGTTTTATTTCGTGAAGGTCGGAAACAACGTTCAGAAAGTGCAAGTCATTAAATAAACTAAAAACAAAATCACATGAACAAATTAAAAACAATCAGCCTTGTAATGCTTATCGCAATACCTGCCATTTTTGCTTGCAAGAAAAGCAGCACAACAAATTCTAATAGCAACAGCTCAAGCTCACCCACGGTAACATATAGCACCAAAGGAATTACTGTTGCCCTTGTTGATGCGAGTTATTATTCTGGGACATATACGTCCACTCGTAAAGCCATCATGCGCTGCAATGGCGTAAAGCTTGACAGCTTGCTGGGATTGGACACAACCCATACATCAATTGGTTCTTACAGCCCTTGCAATTCGCCATCCATAACGCACAGCAATTATAAGGCATTTAAGATTCAAAATGGCGCTGAAAATTATCTGGACATTTATGACAGCAACACAGTAATTTGCAGTTACCACGTATGGCTAACAGCTCAAACTCCTTATCTTGAACCTGTCACGGGCTCCTCCACCGCAGGAACAAACGGTGCCCTGACTTGCAGTCCGAATCCGTGGCTGGCACAAGTATTCCGATAAAAGTTTTCCTGATTCAACAAGCCTCACAATAACGGTGGGGCTTTTTTTATTCTATTTATTTACATGAACAGCGTTAAGATATATTCAACTACTAAGGATAATAAATTCACACTATTACGTGAGGGAAAACCTGCCATAATTGGAACTTGCGATGAATACGGTAAGAGATACGAACCTGATGCCACTTGTGTTCTTACAAAACTTATTACATTTGATTTTGAAGGAGACGGAGTGAAAGATTATTTTTTTTTCGAGGACAAAAAAATAGGGTACTACTTTATTTCCATTGATAGACCAGCATGGATAAATGATTTACTCACCGATTGTATGGAGATGGACTTTATAAATGATGAAAAATTCATTGATGCCGTTGTATCAGGTTATACTATCAGGGCATTAGGATTTAAGTAAAATGGAATGATTTATTTTTTCGACTATGTATAAGAAAGAAAACATTATGAATTTTTTTGACATAAACGGAGATTTATTCCTGAACGATGAAGCTGGTCTTCCAGTAAGAGTTGCCAACGTAAAAAGAGGTGTTAGCTATAACAAGGATAAAGGCGTACATAAAGCAAGGCAAGTTACCAGTGTAACCGTTTTCCCACTTGGAAGCAATAACCTTTCCGATGTATTTTTGTTTTATTCAGACGAGCTTGTACCCTTTCATAGTCTGCAATCAAGAGATATTGTGCCAGGTCTTTTAAAAGTTTACGTAGAATTTTTTGTCAATGGAAAACACTATGGCATCGAAGATTTTCTCTCAAGCGTAGTAACTGATTATTTTGTCGGCCAGCATAATTACACCCTCAGAACTGACCTAATGCCACAAACATATAAATAAGCCCCCTAATACCCTTAAAGAAGGCCTTCTTTAGGCTCGCACTTTTAGATAGCGTCAGACCCCTTCCTTAATACCATTCCGTATATATTGGCGCATACTTTATTTTTTGTTTTGAGTTTTTCCATTGGAATAAAATTTTCCCTTCCAGTGGTATTTCCTGCACGGTTTTTGTCTTCTGTGATTTCTTACTAAAACATTACAACCATCATTATTTCAATAAAAACGCCAGAAATAAAATTTTCCGTTTCTATTTATTAAGGTAAAATACAAAATATGTCAATGAACATCAATGAAAATAATCGCATCCAATGTACCTATCCGCAGCTATATGCAGAGGGAGAGTTCTGGTTGGATTGGCCAACATTTTGCACAGTAGCTAATCAGCCTTCAACGACACTTTGGCGCATAATTAAATCACTAAATAATGTTCCGAAATTTAAGTACAGAAATCGAATTTATTACAAGACCACATTCTGTTTTTCCTTCTGGAAACATGTGGACGAACAGAACCGTTAATTTTTTCTTTGCAATAAGGAACTATCATTCTGAGTATATATTCAGCACTTTTCATAGCTAAATGTTTGCAAATCAATTCTACTTAAAAAAAGTAAACTCATCAGAAATAATTGCTTTACACATTGCTGGCCGTTGTAGCCGATTCTGCCTCCTTGTGCAATTTCAAGTTGTATTTCATGGTGCGAGAGATGTAAGTGATTTCTTCTTCCTTCTCCGTTAGCAATTCAAACATTGAACAGTAAGCAAAATAATTATCGCTTGCCAGTTCCATCTCTTTTTTTCGATACATCATTACACAACCGTTTTCATCTCCCTCTTGAAAGTTTACGAAATAGATAAAGTCTTTCGTCTCCAATGCTCGGTGGTATCTACCAATGCAATTAATAATTCTTTTGGTTCCAGGGGAAATATGTTCAGGCGTGTATTCTCCAAGTGGAATTACGATTGTGTGGTTGCTTTTCATTGCAGTTTCTTATTATAGGTCAAGGATTAGAAAAAAAAGAACCATAACTGCTTTCTTTTTTTTCCTTTTTCTGACCTATACTGGTATAAACACAAGAAATGGCAAGTAAAAGAGCGAAAACAGTTTACAACGTCAGCTACTACAATTCAGTTGGAGAATTGCTTGACCAGACGCAAATAGATGAGAACAACGAAGAGCTTGCCTGGGAATTGTTTGCTGAGTTTGGGCATACAAGAAGGAAAGGCTACACCGTGGAGATTGAACCGACAGAGGAAGAGTAGCTTTTCTTTTTTTCTTAAACCTTGACCTATAACAGTAAAATCAGAGTGATGAAACAAATTAAAAAACGAAAGGATGTTAGAGTTTTGGAGTACATGCTAAGTTATGTCCCTGCCGACCACACATTATTTTCTATCTGCAAGGGATTTGAACCAGGAAAATTCACTGTGAAAGCTGTGAATGAAAAGGGAACCTCTGAAAGTGTAATTGCAGTTTGCCCTACAAGAAAGACAGCAAAAGAAATAATTGAACAGGATTTAAACGGAAACATTATCAATTTAATCTAATGCCATGCGAATTAAAACAATCATCTTACTGGCCAGCCTTATGTTTGCTTGCGGCCAGAGAAAGGAAAACAAACAACAGGTTAAACCAGTTGTTACAGAACAAACAAAACAAAAAGAAGAAAAGCCATATTCAAATCCTGCATTGATATTTGGAAGCTCTTTCGGTGAGTTTTTTCAAAGCCTCTACCGTAACAATTTCTATAAAGAGATGCTTGCCTTCACTTCAATAAGAACAAAAAAGAAATTTGGAAGTAAACTACTGCACCATTACAAGAACGAATTTAAGTTTGATTATGAGCTGGGACACCTTTCTAATATTACACAAGAAGGCGACACTATTTTCCTCACTTACACTAAAGCATATCGTTTTGCAACACGGCATAAAGTAAAAATACCTTGCGTTTTGGAGAATGATAGTATTAAGCTGCTACTTACAAATCTTCGCAAAAACTCTTTTGAGTAATATGAAAAGACAAACAAAAAAATTATTTAAAGGTATTGCGCTTTTTGCAAGCTTTTATCTGACACATAATTTCATTGGCGAAAGTGGTTTGTACAAAATTGAAAAACAAATTTTGCTCTGTTTAGATTTTTTGCCAAATGCGCTTGCTACAATTATGGCATCACTTTCAATTATAGTAATTGGGTGTACAATGATTTATTTTTTTTGCAGCGGTCTTTACAGAATATGCACGTTTCACTTGCGGATTCCTGAGTTTGAAAAATAGTTTCTTTTTTTTTCCTTCTATGACCTATAAGAATAAACGAAGCAAATGGATAAGCAAAAGAAACAAGAAATTCTAAATAACCTGGCCTTGTTTACTGGCACGGAGAATTACCATAGGCACATGGGCAACATAATAATTACGGATGGCGCAAAATTTTTTGCGGAGAACTGTGCTGCGTTTTGGCTGCTCGACCTCATTTTCTCAGTACAAACAATATCCGAAGTTCGCAACCAGGAAATGCAGGTCTGTAAATTAAAAATGACAAGCGAATCAACGGCAACTGTAACAATCGAGGATGGAAATGACAACGTGCTGTACACGCAGGAAATTCCTTTCACAGATTTTCCGCTCAATGAAATAACACTTTGGGCTAACATGAATGACCGCCACAGAGTTATATTATTGCCGAGTGAATATTGATTTTCTTTTTTTTGATTTCCTTGACCTATAAGTAAAACAAGAAGCAATGGCGGATGAAAACAAAAAGGCACACAAATTTATAATTATGTTCGACACATTATGCACTGGTTGGGATTGCATGAAAACCGATAATGAAAAACCTGTCTTGTTCGATAACTACGATGAAGCATTTAAGGAATTGTTTGACGGCTCGCTCGCAATGTTGACAAATTATACAACAAAAGAATTGAAAGAATACTGCGGTCTTAAAAAATCTGATGTGCTGGCCATGCGAAAGGTTCAAGATTCAGGAAATGTAATAGCAATGGAAAAGTTTTTGCAGGAAAATCCCAACTGCAATACAAATAACGAAAGTGTAATTTCTGCCGAGGAGTATATACAAGGGCGTAAAACAATATTCACTTAAATTAATATGGCTTTCAAAATCATACAGGAACAAACAATAGATTTCGGAAACAATAATCAGCTTTTTGTTTTTG
>DATMMV010000132.1:0-22712 GCA_035569635.1 Bacteroidia bacterium
GCCCCTTCTTGTATTAATACTCATTCGGAATCTACCTGGTTGGGTTTACCTGACGGCAGTATACTTTTTGTTGACAATATACTTTTTGGCGCGGGTTTATCGAGCGAGCGTTACATACCTTCCTCAAACCAATGGATTGCCGATGCTAATTTACCCGATTCTTTATATGACCTTGCAGGTTATGAAACAGGAGGCGCATGTATGTTGCCCGACGGGCGGGCATTTTTTATTGGCGCCACAGGCCATACTGCTTATTACACTCCAAGTGGCAGCATAAGTCCCGGAAGTTGGCAAGCCGGGCCCGACCTTCCCAATCATTTAGGTCCGTCTGATGGCGCCGCCGCAATGATGGTAAACGGAAAAATATTAATTGCAGCCGCTCCTGCTAATACCAGTACCGGAACTTATAAATCGCCGACCTGGTTTTACGAATTCGATTACAATACAAATACCTATTTAAAAGTAAACGCACCTATTGGGGGAGATACTTTAAGCGAGCCCTGCTATTTAACCAATATGCTTGATTTACCTGATGGCAATGTATTGTTCGCCAATTTGGGAGAAAAGCAATATTACGTTTATACTCCTAACGGCATGCCTGTAGCTTCAGGTAAACCAACCATAAATAATATTACACAGCAAGCAGGTTGTATTTACAGAATAACCGGAACATTATTTAACGGAATTTCAGAAGGCGCTGTGTACGGTGATGATTGGCAAATGGCAACAAACTATCCTATCATACGTTTAACCTCGGGGGCTTATGTTTATTACATGCGTAGTTTTAACTGGAACAGAACCGGCGTACAAACGGGAAATTTATCGGATACAACTTATTTTACGGTACCTTCAGGCTTGCAAGCAGATACTTATTCATTAGTGGTAACTGCCAACGGAATAAGTTCTGCTCCGTTTACGTTTGTTTATACTCCATGTACTACTGCAATAAATTTACAGTCAGGAAAAAATTCTGTACGTGTTTATCCTAATCCGGCTATCGAAAAAACTGTTCTTGAATTCAATTCGCCGGGCGGTGAAGAGTTTAAAATTAAAATGGTTGATTTATTCGGAAGAATTGTGAAAGAAGAAAGCGGAACGGCGCTTGCGGGAAATAATTCTCACACAATAAATTTAGCGGATATTGCCAAAGGCGTTTACGAAGTAGTTTTAGAAAAAGGAAATACGTTTGTAAAAACAAAAATTGTGGTTAAGTAAGAGATTTAAAATACCTCTTTTAAAATTCTCCAACCGGCGGGATAGTAATTATTTATGCGGTTACCGAGATTTTTGGCCCAACCGATTCCGAAATTTTTGTAAGTAAGCAATACAAAGCCTTTCTGCGCTTCCGGTAAATTAAAATTTTGTTTGCGTAAATATTTCAGAGAATCTTCCGCACCTATTTCCGCTATACTCATTTCTTTACTCAAACAGGATAAGTAAGCCGAATATGGATGCGGAATAAAATCATCTCCTTTCAATTGTCCGAGATGCAGGGGCATTTTTTTTACTTTTAATGAAGAACAAACAGCATTTATTTCTTCTGAAATACTTTTGTCGTAAGCCACAATCTCGCCGAAGTAATTTGCGTATTCAAAGTTTTCGTCGATTATAAATTGGTTCGCGTTTTTTTCTTCGGCTGAACTTAATTTAGAAAGAATTTTATTTTTTGCTGTATAACCGTTGGTATTACCCTCAGTTTTCTTTCTGAAACAGGTTAGAAAAAAACCTTCCCCTTGTGTTAAGTGTGGAAAAAATCTATACCCGTAACCTTTTTTTTTGCTTTTGGTTTCCGTGATTCCCCACTCCGGGTTAATTTCTAATTGTACGGGCTCCAAACCAAATTCATTTACAATAAAATCACAGATATTTTCGTTTTCTTCCGATGAATAAGAGCAGGTACTATAAATTAAAATTCCGTTTTCCTTTAATGATGGAATTAAATCATGCAAAATTCTTTGTTGGCGTAAACTGCAATGCTTTACACTTTCTTCGCTCCAATGTTCAATAGCGTCTTCCTGTTTTCTGAATAAACCCGAACCGCTGCACGGAGCATCAACCACTATCAAATCAAAAAAGTTCTGCAGGCGCGAAAAATCTTTAGGGTCATTATTACTTACAACCGAGTTTACCGTGCCCCACTTCACCAAATTATGAGTTAGTACCGGAACGCGTGTACTGATTACCTCGTTACTCACCAATAAACTTTCTTCGTTGAGCAAAGAGGTCAACAAGGTACTTTTCCCACCTGGAGCTGCGCAGGCATCCAGTGAAATTATTTTTTTTGTTGTATCAACAGTTTGCTTAATTGCCTGCTCAACAAACATCGACGAAGCTTCCTGCACATAGTAACACCCGGCATGAAATAAAGGATCATTGGTAAAAACAGGCCTTTCGTGCAAATAATGTGCATTGTTTGCCCATGGAACTCGCTGCGAAAATTTAAATCCGCACTCCGGTTTTAATGGATTTAAACGAACAGAGGTTGGAATATTTTGATTATGCGATTGCTTAAAAGAATCTGTATCAATTTCAAAATTTTCTTTTAACTGAATTATTATTTTTTCAGGAATTTTCATTAATCTTTCTTCATGATTGGCTTCTCATGTGGCTAACCTTTCCATGTTAAATACTCAGCCGGAAAATTAAATTCACTTAACTCAATTTCCTTCTCAAAAATACCGAACACCGCACTCCCACTCCCACTCATCGATGCATACAAAGCGCCGCAATCATAAAATTTACTTTTTATATTTTCTAAATCGGGGTAACGGAAGAAAATATTTTTTTCAAAATTATTCCCCAATTTTTCTTTCCAGTCTTTTATTTCTCCGTCAATTACTTCCTGCAAATTATATTCCGGTTTTGCAGGGATAACTCCTTTATAGGCCCCCGCTGTATTACTATGAATGGCCGGATGCACTACCACAATTTTATAATTGCTTAAATTCAATTTTGATTTTGAAAAAACATTGCCTCTCTCAGCTGCAAAAACGGGTTTGTTCTCAATAAAAAAAGCGCAGTCGCTACCCAATTTCGCAGCATATTTTAATTTTTCTTCATGTGAAATTTGTAAATTAAACTTATCATTCAGTAAATTGATAAAAAAAGCAGCGTCCGAAGAGCCTCCGCCTAAACCTGCTCCGGCCGGAATGGATTTCAGTAAATGTGCTTTAACGGGAGGTAAATTATAGTTCTCATCCAGCAAACGGTAGGCTTTAGTGACAAGATTACTTTTGGCACTGCCGAGTTTAATACCTGAAATGGCGAGGCTGATTTTGTCAGCCCCCTTACGGTATAATTTATTTTCAATCGCTTCCAGGGCATCGTGCCAATTTATAGGATAAAATAAGGTTTGAATATTATGAAATCCGTCTGAACGTTTTTCTATAATATTCAGTCCAAGGTTTATCTTTGCGTTCGGAAAACAAATCACATGTCGAAAATCGGTATAGATATTGAAAAAGCCAAACAAATACTGCAAAATGGCGGTTTGGTGGCTATTCCTACCGAAACGGTGTATGGTTTGGCTGCCAATGCCCTTGATAAAAATGCCGTTTTAAAGATTTTTGAAGCCAAGAACCGCCCGTATTTCGACCCGCTGATTATTCATACCGATACTATTGACAAAGGAAAGCAATACATAGCAGAATTTCCTCAATGGGCGCAACAATTAGCAGATGCTTTTTGGCCGGGGCCGCTTACTTTACTGCTTCCCAAAAAAAACATTCCCGATATTGTTACTTCCGGACTTGAACAGGTTGCCGTGCGAATTCCGAATCATAAATTAACCCTGCAATTGCTCTCTAAGCTCGATTTTCCTCTGGCGGGGCCAAGTGCCAATCCCTTCGGGTATGTAAGCCCTACGAGCCCGCAGCACGTTGCAGTGCAGTTAGAGGATAAGGTTGACTATATTTTAGACGGAGGTATTTGCGATGTGGGCATAGAATCGACAATTGCAGGTTTTGAAGATGGAAAACTCTGTGTTTTCAGATTGGGAGGTTTGGCAGTAGAGGAAATTGAAAAAGTTGCTGGTAAAGTTGAAATCCGGTTGAATCAATCTTCCAACCCTAAAGCGCCCGGAATGCTTAAAAACCATTACGCTCCAAAAAAACCTTTATATATCGGTGATGTGAATGAACTTATGAAACAGTATAACGGAAAAAAAATTGCCGTGATAAGTTTTAAAACTGACTACAAAATAAACCATCAACAAATCCTTTCTCGAAAATCTGATTTAAGTGAGGCCGCACATAATTTATTCGGCGCTATTCGCTTGCTTGATGAGAGTGATGCGGATTTAATTATCGCCGAAAAATTTCCAGACAATTTTTTAGGAAGAGCCATAAACGACAGGCTTCAACGCGCTGCCGTCAAATAAAAAAGGAGCTTTTCAACTCCCTTTAAACTTTTGACTTATCACTTTTAACTCTTCTTAATATTCATCCTCATTAAAGAAGAAATCGTCTTTTGACGGATAGTCCGGCCATATCTCTTCGATGGTTTCGTATGATTCGCCTTCGTCTTCAATTTCCTGAAGGTTTTCAATTACCTCCATGGGCGCACCCGAGCGCATGGCAAAATCAATCAATTCGTCCTTCGTCGCCGGCCAGGGCGCATCTTCCAACCACGATGCCAATTCAAGTGTCCAATACATAATTCTTTTTATTAACCTTTATTTTCGGGGCTTTTGGGCGGGTTTAACCTCAGGCCACGAATTTTGTGCAAAACAATAAAATTTTTTACCGTTTCAATCATTTTTTGAAAATTTTAATTAACTGGATATAAACAATTTAGGATAAAAGGCCCAAACTTATGGCAAAACAAAGCCTAATTAATGGAATCCAGTTTTTTCTTAACCCCTTCCACCACTTTTTTCTGGGTTTCTATTTCTGTTTTTTTAGTTTCAATGTCTTTTTTGTTTTTCTCTATGTTATCTTTCGCTTTTTTAATTTTTTCCTCGTAGTTTTTGATGTCGTCGTCTAAATTCTTATTGTCGCTTTCGAGGCCTTTTTGCTTATCCTGCAGTTTTACCAAAACTTTAGAAGCATCCTTCAACTGGTCTTCTACGTAATCCTTAGAGGTTTTAACGGCAAACTCCTTCATCATCTTTTTCATAAAATCAAACTCTTTACCATGTGCCGAAGAGCTTATATAATCGCCACCCATATCATATGCAACGTACATTTTAATCGCTTTTTCGTCTTTTAACACCTCAAACTTGGCATATACATCCATTGGGTTATTTGAGAGATCTTTGAATTTTACATTATCAAAAATATATTCATTGCCTTTATCATTGGCACTTTGGTAACCAAAATCTTTCATGCGGCTCTTCCACTCTTTTTGCACCTTGTTCATATCATCCACATAAACAGTTACAATAAGGGCGTTATGGCTTCCGTTGCTGAAACTTTCATGCGATTCTTTGATTTTTACTTCCTGTGCAAATGTTGTAAGACATGCGAACAACAATGCGGCTGACAAAAATTTCTTTACCATGATTGATTGATTTTATTGGATAAATATAGAAATAAAAAGTAAATCTCCTTCAAAACGGAGGAGATTCTGGTATTAAAAAATTTAAAAGCCCCCTTTCTCCCGTCGCCACGGGATGTCCCAATAGGGAGAATATTACAAGCCGGTATAATTATTGTTTTGCCTCGTCAAGAATAGCTTTCAGTTTGTTTTTGGTGGCAGTAACTTCGCCCAGGCGCTTAACCGAAGCGTCGTCTTTTTTGCTCACCAACTCATCTTCTTTATCCTGGTAGTTGTTATAAAAATCCTTTAGTACTTTTTGCGCTACATAACGTACATACGAGCTGCCTTTGCCTTTTGCGGTATAACCTTTAATAATCTCGGCGCCTGCAACAACGTTAGCATCGCTGCATCGTTTTAAAAACTGTCCGTACATATTTATAAAACCCATCGACATAAACCCGCTGAAATTGTCTTTATTCTTTAAAAAGAACCCGTTGTTTTCATCGCCGCCATAGTTAGAATATAAATCCATCAGCGTAAAACGAATATTATCGCTATCGATGTTCTCTAAATCTTTCGCTTTTTTCATTGCCGCCTGAGGGTCATTTTTAGCAAGTGCCGCCATTCCCGAGCCCATAATCGCGAAAGATTGCTCGCCTATAGCGGCCGTGTAAATTTCTTTTACGTCATCTCCTTTGTAATTCTTGGATAAAAACTCAATTGCTTCAGCGCGAACGGTTGTTTTCTCATCGGTTTTAGCAATCGAAATCAATAAAGTCTTCAAGTCTGTTTCATTTTTAGCGGCCACTTCATCCAAGAGATTAATTGCTTTAATGCGCAATGTATGCCACTTATCTTTTAAAGCCAGTTTTACACATTCGTAGACAAGCGCATCAGAAAGATTCGCTTTAAATTTATCAAGCGCCTCTAACCTGTCTACATACTTCGGCGCGTTTTTATATTGATAAACATATTCTGCCAGTGTTTTGTTTTCACTTTTAGAACAAAGTAATTGTTTCTCTCCGTCGAAGTTTATAAGAGAAGGTTTCTCATCGGAAGTAAAAGCAAATTCCTCATTCACTTTGTTAATGGTTACCCGTTTACGGACTACTTTTTTGGCTGCTCCTTCTCCATAATACAAATCAATGTAAACCGGAATTTTAAATAACGGAGCCAAAGTGAAATCCTGTTGTTGAGTTATTTTTACTTTAACCTGTTTTGCGGAAGAATCGTAAGAGTTTTCAATTTTTAATTCGGGATACCCGCCGGCAAAATACCATTGGTTCCAGAACCAGTTTAAATCTTCGCCGGTAACTTCTTCAAAAGCCAGGCGCAGGTTATGTGCTTCGGCGTTTTTAAATTTATTAGTTTCCAGGTACAATTTTAGTGAAGCAAAAAACGCGTCATCGCCCACGTATTTACGCAGCATATGCAAAATTTGCCCGCCTTTGTTATAGCTTATTGCGTCAAAAACTTCTTCGCGCTCGGTGTAACCAAAACGAACCAGAGGATCCATTTTAGATTGAGCCATATAGCCTTGCCTGCTGTTCCAGCTATGCGCATCGGCCGCGTCTGCTCCGTTTTTATATTCCTGCCATAAATATTCTCCGTAGGTAGCGAATGACTCGTTAACCGTGATATTGCTCCAGCTTTCGCAGGTAACCAGATCACCGAACCATTGGTGAAATAATTCGTGAGAAATCACATTCTCGCCACGTTTTCCATCCAACATCTCACGATCTGTTTGATACACCGAAAAATCACCATGCAAGGTAGCCGAAGTATTTTCCATCGCGCCGCTCACATAATCACGCACCACAATTTGAGAGTATTTTGGCCATGCATAAGGTACGCCTAATTTTTTCGAAAAGAATTCAATCATCTCACCCGTATTACCAAAAATTCCTTTCGCGTAAGGTTCATATTCTTTCTCTACATAGTAACTAACTTCTTTTCCGTTCCAGGGTTTATCAACCACTTTTTTAAATTCGCCGATACCCATCATCAGCAAATAAGGCGCGTGAGGTATATCCATTTTCCAATAATCGGTACGGGTACCATCGGCATTTTTTGTTTGCTTGGTAAGTAAACCGTTAGAAAGAGTTATGTATTTATCATCAACCGTAATGTAAATTTCATCGGTCATACGCTCATTCGGACTATCAACTGTAGGAACCCAGGCAGAGTTACTTTGTGTTTCTCCCTGCGTCCAGATTTGCGGCATTTTATTTTTTTCTTCGCCTTTAGGATTGATAAAATACAAACCTTTATCACTGTTAATAGCCTGGCTACCTCCTAATTTTAATTCATTCGGTTTTGATTTATAATCAATAAAAACTGTGTATTTATCGTTACGGGTATATTCTTTATCAAGGTCAATCTTTAAAGAATCATTTTCGTAAACATATTTCAAATCAATATTTCCTTTCGGACCCACCAATTGTACTTTGTAAATATCCATGCCACGCGCATTGAGGTATAATTTTTTTACCGGGTTGAAATAAGGTTTGATATCAATCCATGCCTTACCGAACATCCATGAGTTTTGCCAGTCGAATTTTACTTCCAGTTTGGTATGCAAAAGGTCATTGCTGCGCGGATTTGATGCCTGATAAATTTTAGGCTCGGGTAATTCAGGTTTTTTATCCAGGTAAACTGTATCGGTTTTAACAACCACTTGTTGCTCTTCGACAGCTGCTTCTTTCTTTTTCTTTTTTTGCGCAAAGGCGTTGGAACTTAAAACCAACAAGGCAATAATGTAAAGGCTTAACTTTTTATACATGATTTATTTTTTACAAAGTTTAATTAAATTGCTGTTTGCGTTTTTGTTTTATGGTAACAACTTTCATTAACCTTCCGAGAGCAAAAATAACATTAAAACAATTCAAAAAAAGGTAAAAAACACTGATTATCAGATGGAAAAATGAAAATCCCCCTAAAAGAGGGATGATTTACACGTCGTTAAATCAATTATAAAATTTTGCCCCTTTAGCGGCCATCTGCTTCAGCAAAATACCCGGGCGGTAGCGGTCGTCACCATAATCTTCCTGCAATTGCTTTAACTGCGTGTAAATTTTTTCAATGCCAATTTCATCGGCCCATTTTAATAATCCCCTGGGATAATTAACCCCTTTAGTCATGGCAAGATCAATATCTTCTTTTGTACCAATGTGCAAATACAAAGCATCAGCAGCTTCGTTTATCACCATTGCAATTACGCGTTCAAAAATTTTTGTTGCAAGCGCATCATTTTTTTTTGTCTGAGGCAATTCTCCGATCGAATAATCATAAAACCCGCGCCCGCTTTTTCTTCCGTAAAAACCGGCTTCCACCAAACGCTTCTGGCATAAATTAGGACGATAGCGGGGGTCGTTATAAAATTGTTTCCAAACGGTTTCGGTAACAGTATAATTTACATCGTGACCGATTAAATCGGTCAGTTCAAAAGGGCCCATTTTAAATCCGCCTTTTTCGCGAAGAGCTGCATCTATTGTTGGGATATCTGCAATTCCTTCTTCGTAAATGCGCATGGCCTCTCCGTAAAAAGGACGGGCAATACGGTTGACGATAAAACCGGGAGTATCTTTACACACCACGCAAACTTTGTTCCAGCTTTCAATTAATTTTTTGCACGATTGGGTGATAATATTACTTGTAGAAATGCCGGGAATAATTTCCACCAAAGGCATTACCGGAGCGGGATTAAAAAAATGAATGCCTATAACATTTTGCGGACTTTTACAAGCCGAAGCAATTGAAGTGACCGAAAGAGAAGAAGTGTTGGTAGCTAAAATACATTTTCCCTCTGTAGTTTTTTCCAATAAAGCAAAAACTGTTTTTTTTACTTCGGGATCTTCCACAATGGCCTCAATAATTAAATTGCATTCGTGCAAATGAACGGCATTTTCTGTAAAAGAAATTTTTGAAACCACCATATGTGCCTGCTCATTGGTAATTTTTTGTTTTTCCACCAGCTTGGCAAACGTAAGCGCAATATTGTGTTTAGATTTATTCAGCGATTCTGCATTATTATCATACAACAAAACTTTGTGCCCGGCTATGGCAGCTACCTGCGCAATACCCGTACCCATAGCACCTGAGCCTACAATGCCTATTATTGAATTCGGGTTTAGTTCCATTTTTGTTTCACCGCAAAGGCGCCAAGAGGCAAAGGTTTATTTCTGGTAAAGATTATTTTTAAAAAAGCTTTTCACACCCCTCATTTTCAAATCCCGGGTCTTTGTATTAAACCGTCATTATCTCTTTCTCTTTCGCTTCCAAATGCTTATCACATTTAACTACATACTGGTCGGTAAGCGTTTGTATTTTTCCCTCCGCATCCTTTTTTTCATCTTCAGGCAACCCTTTTATTTGTTTCACACCTTCCATAGCATCCTTACGCGCAGTACGAATTCCTACTTTTGCATCTTCCGCTTCCTGCTTGGCTTTTTTTACCAATTCCTTACGGCGCTCTTCGGTTAACGGAGGTATAGAAATACGGATTAATATTCCATCGTTCTGAGGGTTCAATCCAAGATTGGCAACCTGAATAGCTTTTTCAATAGGAGTAAGCATCGCTTTTTCCCAGGGCTGAATAACCAGTGTACGCGAATCCTGTGTGTTTACGTTAGCAACCTGACTAATCGGAACTTTGCTTCCGTAATAATCAACCTGTAAAGTATCTACCAAAGACGGACTGGCTTTACCCGCGCGTATTTTGGTTAACTCGGATTCTAAAAAAGAAATCGCCTTATCCATTAAACTTTTAGAGAGGTCGTAAACTTTTTGTACTTCGGGTGTCATAGTTTTTAATATTTACACAAAAATAGCATTTTTTTGGAGTAAGGAGAAAGTATAAGGAGATAGCATAAAAATACAGGGTTTTATTGACCATAACAGGGCTCAATTCTTAACGCTGCATTCAGTAAAATTTATAAATTTGTTTTACAAAATAAATTCCATGCCTAAAAAAGACCCGCGTATAGATGCATACATAACCAAGGCAAAACCTTTTGCGCAACCAATATTAAAACATTTAAGGAAGTTAATGCATCAGGCTTGTCCGCAAGTGGAAGAAACCATTAAATGGAGCTTCGCTTCGTTTGATTATAAAGGGCCGTTTGCAAGTATGGCTTCTTTTAATGAACACTGCGCTTTCGGTTTCTGGAAAGCTGCTTTGATGGAAGATTCTAAAAATCTCAAAGAAAATCAGCAAACAGCTATGGGACATTTGGGGCGTATCACTTCAATGAAAGACCTTCCTTCCGATAAAAAAATTATTGCCTACATAAAAGAAGCGATGGAGCTGAACGATAAAGGAATAAAACTACCCGCAAGAAAAAAAGAAACTAACCCTAAACCACTACCGGTTCCACCCTACTTTAAAACAGCTTTAAGCAAAAACAAAAAAGCAAAAGAACAGTTTGAAAATTTTGCACCCGGACAAAAAAAAGAATACATCCTGTGGCTTACCGAAGCAAAAACCGAAGAAACCCGCAACAGGCGCATGGAACAAGCCATTGAATGGATCGGCGAAGGCAAGATTAGAAACTGGAAATACCTTAACAAATGAGATTGACCGTAATTAGTTGGCAGGAAACAATTTCTTGCGTACAAACTTCGGTTAGGGAACCTGTTACTGATTCTTAATATTCGTATTGTTACTGTTCGTAATTCGTATTCTTTACCATTTACAGCTTTTAATTGCCGTTGACACATTACTGGTATCCATCGGTTAAAAACCTCATTTTATCGACACTATTTTTTTTCATTTGTGATTTATTAACATAGATTTGCCCCAAAATAAAAAAACCTATGCTGCACAAAAAAAGAAAATTAACCCTTTCCTTTTTGTTTTTATTTGCCACCCTTACATTTTTCGGGCAATCAAAAACAATTAAAGGAACTATTAAAGACAGTAAAACAAACGAGGCCGTAATCGGCGCTACCATTATGGAAGCGGGTACCGGCAACGGAACTATCACTGACGTGGAAGGAAACTATACCTTACAGGTTTCCGATACCGCAAAATTTGTTTTAGTATCCTTTATGGGGTATACGACAAAAAAAGTAAGTATCACCGGCGAAAAAGTGGACATTAACCTTGACCCCGACGGAGTTCTTTTAAAAGAAACCGTTGTGACCGCCGTGGGTATGTCGCGCGAAAAAAAATCACTCGGTTACGCAACCCAGGAAGTCAAAGGAGATGTAATTAAAGACTCACGTGAGAATAACGTAATCAATTCGCTCTCGGGCCGTGTTGCCGGTTTAAACATTACGAGTTCAAGCGGCGCGGTAGGTGCTTCATCACAAATTGTTTTACGCGGGCAAACCTCTTTTACCGGAAACAACTCGCCTTTATTTGTAATTAACGGCGTTCCGGTTGATAATAATTTCCGTGCCTCACGTGATAACGCGCCTAATTACGGTAATCCCATTTCAGATATTAACCCCGATGATATTGAATCAATCAACATTCTTAAAGGCCCTATCGCAGCGGCTCTTTACGGTTCGCGTGCGCAAAACGGAGCTATCATCGTAACTACAAAAAGCGGGAAAGGTTTAAAAGGAAAAAACGGAGGTTTCCAGGTTTCTGTAAACATGGGCGTATCGATGGATAAAACTTTAATCCTGCCTAAATTTCAGAATAAATACGGACAAGGTTATTGGGGAGATGACCCTCACACAAGTATGAACTACATGGCTGCCGACGAAAGTTGGGGTGCTCCTTTAGACGGAAGAACGTACACTGACTTTTTAGGTAAAACGCAACAATGGTTACCACAACCCAATAATGTAAAAGATTTTTTTCAAACGGGGCATCAAATTGATAATGCGGTTTCTATTGCCAGCAGCGATGAAAAAGGAAGCGTAAGAATGTCTTTCTCCACATTTAATCAAACAGGAACTATTCCTAACACTGCTTACGACCGTTACACCACAGGTTTAACTCTTAATCGTCAGCTTACAAATAAATTAACTGTTGATGCGAGTATTACTTACAACCTTACACAGGGTCAGAACAGACCGGGTACCGGTTATGGCGGAATGGGCAATCCTTTAGAGGGAATGTTTGCATGGTGGGGTCGTCAGTTGGATATTCATTATCTGAAAGACCATTATAATGATATTGACCCAACAACAGGACAACATGCCACCTGGAATTTTTATCATAACAATCCTTATTGGGTACTATACAATAACACCAGCAGCGACAGGCGCGACCGCGTTCTTTCCAATTTAAAATTCACTTACAAAATTACTCCCTGGTTAACTGCATCTGTAAGGGGTGGCTCTGATTTTTATGTTGAGAACCGTTTCCAAAAATATAAAGTGGGTACTGTTACCGACGCTGTATTTCAAAAAGGAGGTTTTTATGATGACAACGCAAGACAAAACACAAGTAATCTCGACGCAATGTTAATTGCCAATAAAAATCTTGGTAAAGACTTTTCAATAAGCGGTACAATTGGTTATAACTATTACGGCCGTACGCTCAACACGAATAGCAACGAAGTACGCGGTTTATTGGTTCCCGACTATTATACATTAACAAACGCGGCAAATACGCCCATTGTAAGTAATGTGCTTGCCAAAAAAGAAATTGTCGGCCTTTACGGCTTAGCTTCTTTAGGATATAAAGGAATGTTGTATGTAGATGTTACGGCCCGTAACGACTGGTCTTCCACACTTCCTATCGCTAATCATTCCTATTTCTATCCTTCGGTATCGAGCAGTTTTATTTTTACCGAGTTAATGAAGCAAAACAAATGGCTTTCATTCGGTAAAGTACGCGCAGGTTTGGCATTTACCGGTAACGATACGGATCCTTACAATCTTTACACAACTTTTGTTAAATCAGAGATTGGTGTATCGCCGTCAATTACCAGCAATCCTTTTAATGGCGTAACGTATATGACAATGGACAATGCTTTAAAAAATTCGAGCATTAAACCCGAGAGCACACGTTCATTTGAATTCGGAACTGATTTACGTTTCTTAAACAACCGCGTTGGTTTGGACGTAACATATTATAACACGCTTACAAAAGACATCATCGTTCCTGTTTCGATTCCTGCTTCTACAGGTTTCAGTACAAAAGTTGTGAACGCAGGTCAAATCCTTAATCAGGGTGTTGAGCTTATGCTTAATGCAGCGGTTATTCAAAATAACGACGGCTTTAACTGGAACGTAATGGTGAACTACTCTAAGAACGTAGGAAAAATTCAACAGATTGCAGAAGGGCTTGATAAAATATCCATGTATCATGATTGGGCTTATCTGTATTTGGTGCAAGGACATTCTTACGGTTCATTATATGCAAACGGTGCCAACAGCGCAATGAAAGATTCGCACGGAAATTATTTAATAAGCCCAGGCGGAGATTTAATTGCCAATACAAGTCCGCAGTTTTTGGGAGATATTCAACCTAAATTCCGCGTGGGTATCGACAATAATTTCAGCTATAAAGGATTTTATTTCGGCTTCCTGATTGATTGGAAACAGGGCGGAAAAATTTTCTCGCAAACAAATATGTGGATGGATTATACCGGAAATTCTTTACGTACCGAAAACCGGGATTCTATAGTAACTCCCGGTATGTCAGCAAGCAATGTTAACGGACAATGGGTTAGCTCAGGCCAGGCAAACGGGGTTAAAGTTGACCCGAGTACTTACTGGCACGAGCGTACTTTTAATGATTTTGCCAATTACGTATACGATGCAACTTTTGTTAAGTTAAGGCAGATTTCTTTCGGATATAAAATACCTGCTAAATATTTAAGCAGATCTCCTTTCAGCAGCATCACCTTCGGCGTTTACGCGCGTAACGTACTTATTCTTTACTCTAAATTGCCTTATATGGATCCCGAGGTTAACAGTGCCAACAGCGCCAATTCCGGCGGCTTTGAAAGCAACGCGGTTCCTTCAACACGCTCCTTTGGTATGAATTTAAAAGTGGTATTCTAAATCTTAAAAAAACAAAATGAAAATGAAACTCAAAAATTTAGGCGCTTTAATACTGATAGCAGTTATAGCGCTGACATCTTGCAAAAAAAGATTTGAAAAACTGAATGAGAATCCGAACAATCCTACACAAGTGCCTTCGCAAATGTTGTTTCCGGCTATCATGCTTTCTGCAGCACAATACGTGGAATTAGACGCGGGATTAATTTTATGCGACCAATGGGTGCAACATACCAAATCAACAACCTATATGGATGAAGACAGGTATAAAGCGCGTGCTGACAGGATGGATGCCGTTTGGAGCAATTTATATGTTGGGGGATTTGAAGATTGCGTTCAGGCAATTAAAAAAGCCGAAACTGATAACCGCCCCAATAATAAAGCAATTGCTTTAGTAATGAAAGCGTACATCGGATATAACCTGACTACTTTGTTTGGTGATGTGCCTTATTCAAAAGCAGGCCTGGGGCAAGACGGGGTAATTGCTGTTCCTTACGATAATCAGGTAACTGTTTTCAACTCGCTGGTTTCTGATTTGGATAATGCAATCAGTTTAATGGACCCCAATTCTCCTTATATTATTTCAGATCAATTATCCAAATACGATGTGATCTACGCGGGGGATATGGTAAAATGGAAAAAATTTGCCAATGGTTTAAAAATTCGTATTTATTTAACGATGACTGCGGGTGGAACAAATAAAGTTGCAGCAATTAATACGATCATAGCAAGCGGAGATGTGTTTTCATCTTCTGCCGATGATGCAGCGCTGCATTATCTTTCTTCGCCTTCAACTAATTCAAACCCCATTTACCAATGGGTAAATCCTTTATCAGACAGAAGGGATGACTACCGCATGAGCCAGACACTGGTTAATTATATGATGGGAAGCTCTGTTGACTCCGCAAATCCTGTTGATTTACGACTAAAGGTTTACGCCGATACAGTAGCCGGTGGTAAATATGTTGGCGGACAAAACGGTGTTACCGGTGGACAGGCAGAAAATTCGATGTTGGGTATGAATTTTTACAAGCCTACGGAACCGTTCTACTTTATGTCGTACACGGAACTATTATTTATACAGGCCGAATTAGACACAACTATTCAGGTTAATTATGAAAATGCCGTGAGAGCTTCTTTCGCGCAAAACGGTTTAACAGTTACCGATGCCAATAACGCTTTGGCTGATCCTAAATTTGCTTACAACTCGGCGAAAAGCGGCCGCCTTATCGGAGAACAAAAATGGGTTGCCTTATTCGGACAAGGCGCTGAAGCATTTACCAGTTGGAGAAGAACAGGTTATCCTAAATTTACTCCTGCAAGCAGCGCGGCTACCGTTACAGGTTTTGTACCAAGGCGCATCGCTTACAACTCGGATGAAAAATCGTTAAACTCTGCTAATGTGAATACCGGTATACAAGGTTTAACACCGGCCGATGACCGTATTTCTTCGAAAGTTTGGTTCGACAGAAATCATGCGGATAATTTTGGCAATCAGTAATTTTCCTTTATTTAAGTTTGTTAATGAACGGGGGCTCATGCCCTCGTTTATTTTTATGCCCATATCAGATATACAAAAAATCATACCTTCGTAAACCAAACACGATTATATGAAATTCATAAAAACATTTTGCTTACTGCTTTCATTGGTAAGCCTGACACTTTCAGCGCAAAAAACAAAAAAAGAAGAGCCAAAGCCGACAGATAAAAATCCGCTACACAGCGCTTCTACTTTTTCGGCATTTAAATTCCGCAACATTGGTCCAGCCATGATTTCCGGAAGAATCATTGATATTGCCGTTAATCCGAAAAATAAATCCGAATATTACCTTGGCGTTGCCTGCGGAGGTGTATGGAAAACTACCAATAACGGAACTAATTTTCAACCTATCTTCGACGGACAGGGCTCCTACTCTATCGGTTGTTTGACTTTAGATCCAACCAATCCCAATATTGTATGGATAGGAAGCGGAGAAAATAATAATCAACGCAGCGTTGCTTATGGTGATGGCTTATATAAAAGCGAAGATGCAGGGAAAACCTGGAAAAATGTTGGCTTACAAAAATCGGAACACATTGGTAAAATTGCCATTGACCCCAACGACGGAAACATTGTTTACGTGGCGGCTTATGGTCCGCTATGGAGCGCAGGCGGCGACCGGGGTATTTATAAGACTACTGACGGAGGAAAAACATGGAAACAAATTTTAAATGTTAGCGAGAATACGGGCTTCAATGAAATTCATATTGACCCGAGCAACAGAAATATTTTGTACGCATGCGCGCATCAACGCCGCAGGCATGAATGGACATACATCAGCGGCGGCCCCGAATCGGCAGTTTATAAAAGTACGGATGGAGGAAATACCTGGAATAAATTAGGGGGAGGATTACCAAGTGGAGATGTCGGAAGAATTGCATTGGCAGTTTCACCAATAAATACCGATTTCGTTTTTGCAATTGTGGAAGGCGATGAAGACGGGAAAGGTTTTTACCGAAGTACAGACAGAGGTGCAAGTTGGGAAAAACGCAGCAGCTGGGCAACCGCCGGGAATTATTACCAGGAAATTTTTTGCGACCCGAAAAATATTGACCGTATTTATTCGATGGATACCTGGTTGAAAGTTACCAACGACGGAGGAAAAACTTTTGTTGGCCTTGGCGAAAAAAACAAGCACGTAGATAATCACGTTATTTATGTTGACCCCGATAATGCTAATCACTATTTAGTAGGATGTGACGGAGGTTTATATGAAAGTTACGACATGGCAAAGACCTGGCAGTACAAAGCCAATATTCCCATTGTTCAATTTTACCGTGTTGCTACAGATAACGCTACACCTTTTTACAATGTTTACGGTGGCACGCAGGATAATAATTCCTGCGGCGGGCCTTCCCGCACAATCAGTGCTTCGGGAATTGTAAACTCAGATTGGTTTATTACAGTGGGTGGCGATGGTTTTAAAAGTGTGATTGATCCTAAAGATCCGAACATTGTTTATTCTGAATGGCAATACGGCGGATTAATCCGTTACGACAGAAAAACCGGAGAAGCATTTGATATTAAACCACAGGAAAAAGAAGGAGAAGCTGCATATCGTTGGAATTGGGATGCACCGCTGATAATAAGTAATTTTTCGAATACAAGAGTTTATTTTTGTGCAAATAAAGTTTTCAGAAGTGAAGACAGAGGAAATACCTGGAAAACTTTAAGCGGGGATTTATCCGCCGGGATTGACAGAAATAAGTTACCTGTAATGGGAAAAGTATGGAGCATGGATGCTATTGCTAAAAACCAGTCGACTACTTTATACGGAAACATCACTGCATTTAACGAGTCGCCAAAAAATGAAAATTTACTTTTTGCAGGAACTGATGATGGTTTAATACATATAACAACCGATGGTGGAAATACCTGGACAAAAATTTCCGCGTTTGCGAATGTTCCGGCAAATACAAAATGTCAGAATATAACTCCTTCGCAATTTGATGAGAATATTGTATATGCTACTTTTAATAATCAGCGTAACGGAGATTTCAAACCGTATTTATTAAAAAGTATCGATAAAGGAAAAACATGGGTAAACATCAGCAATAATTTGCCGGAGAAAGGAACAACTTACGCGATTACCGAAGATTATAAGAATTCAAATTTACTTTTTTGCGGAACTGAGTTCGGAATTTTTGTTTCGTTGGATGGCGGAGTTTATTGGGTGCAAATGAAAACCGGTTTACCAACTATCTGCGTTCCGGATATTGCTATTCAGAAAAGAGAAAATGATTTGGCCATTGCCACTTTCGGAAGAGGTTTTTATATTCTGGATGATTATTCTCCTTTACAAAATATGAAAAAAGAGGATTTTGATAAACCAGCAACTATTTTTCCGATAAAAGACGGATTAGTTTTTATTCCTTCACAGCCATTGGGACATAAAGGAAAATCTTTTCAGGGCGAATCTTTTTATACAGCGGAAAATCCTGCGATGGGCGCAACCATTTCTTACTATTTAAAAAACGATTATAAAACCATTAAGGAAAAACGCAAAGAAAGCGAGAAAGAAAAAATAAAAAATAATCAGCCCGTTTATTATCCCAATTTAGATTCTATGCATTTGGAAGATAAAGAAGAACCCGCTTATGTAATGGTGCAAATAAGCGACGAGCAAGGGAACGTTATTCGTAAATTAAAACAGGGCGCTAAAAAAGGAATGTATCGTGTTACATGGGACGGCCGCATAGCGCGTACAACACCCGTCAGTTTTTACGTACCTGATGCTGATAATCCGTATGAAAGCGAAGATGTGGGCCCGTTGGTAATTCCCGGAAAATATTCCGCATTGCTAATGCTTGTAAAAAACGATGGCTCAACCGAAAAACTTACCGAGCCCGTTACGTTTAATATTAACTCCTTAAACAACGCAAGTATTCCCGTAGCCGACAGACAGGCATTGCACGTTTTTTATTTAAAACTTGCAGAATTGCGTAAGGTAGTCTTAGGAACTTCGTCTTACAGGAGTGATATGCGTAATCGAATTAAATTTATCAGAGCTGCCTTGCAGCAAGCTCAGGGAAATAATTTAAACCTGTTGGTCGAATTAAAACAAATAGAAAAAAAATTGGATGAAATAGATTTAGTAATGGACGGAGACAACAGTTTAACCAAACGTGAATTTGAAACTATCCCCGGGCTCGTCGGACAAATTGAAAACATAATCGGTGGTTTATACGGCACTACGGTTTCTCCTTCGAAAACATACGAAGATGTGTACCAGAAGGTTAAAAAGCAATTCGGCAGCGTTTATAATAATGTAAAAAATACCGATGAGACTTTGCGTAACCTTGAGAAAAAACTGGATAACAACGGATTACCTTATACACCAGGAAGATTGCCCGTTTATAATGGAAATTGATAAAATTTTAATTTTCTATTGGCAAAAACCCTAACTTTATACCGCCATTTGTAACAAACGCCCGAAGGCGTTCCTTCGGAACAAAAAAATAAACACATGTCACTTACAGCCACACAAACAAAAGTTCACAATTTCAGCGCAGGCCCGGGTATTTTACCGGCCGAAGTTTTAAAACAAGCCGCAGAGGCCTGTATTAATTTCGATAACATGAATCTTTCTTTACTGGAGATTTCTCATCGCAGCAAAAATTATGAAAAAGTAATGGAGGAAGCCCGCGCTATTATTAAGGAACTTTTTGAAGTGGGCGATGATTACGAAGTATTGTATTTGGGTGGCGGCGCAAGTTTACAATTTGCCATGGTGCCTTATAACCTGATGCGCGAAGGCGGTTCTGCTGCTTATGTCAGTACAGGTGTATGGGCGGGCAAAGCTATTAAAGAAGCGAAAATCATTGGTAACACCAAAGTGATTGCTTCATCAGAAGACAAAAAATTCACGTACATACCTAAAGGATACGAAATTCCAACCGATGCGGATTACTTACACATCACCTCCAACAATACTATTTACGGCACGCAAATGAAATCGTTTCCTGAATCGCCGGTTCCATTGGTATGTGATATGAGCTCAGATATTTTCAGCCGTAAAGTAAATGCGAAAAATTTCGCCTTGATTTATGCCGGCGCGCAAAAAAATATGGGCCCTGCGGGTTCTACTATGGTAATGGTGAAGAAAGATGTACTTGGAAAAACAGGCCGCAAAATGTTAAGCATGATGGATTACCAGGTGCATATCAAAGGAGGAAGCATGTATAATACCCCTCCTGTGTTTCCGGTATACGTTACCCTTTTAACTTTAAAATGGTTAAAGAAAAACGGAGGCATTGCATGGATTGAAAAGATTAATCAACAAAAAGCAGATTGTTTGTATAATGAAATCGACCGTAACAGTTTATTTCTTGGAACCGTTGCAAAAGAAGATCGCAGCCAGATGAATGTTTGTTTTTTAACCAATAAACCCGAATTAGAGCCCGAGTTTGATAAACTTTGGAAAGAAGCTAATATCAGTGGTATTCGCGGGCACAGAGATGTGGGCGGTTATCGTGCTTCTTTATATAATGCTTTACCTTTAGAAAGTGTTCAGGCACTTGTAGAAGTGATGCAGGAGTTTGAGAAGAAATTTACTTAACAGCCGTAACCACAAAGGAAACAGTCAAGAAGGCGCGAAGTCTGGTTTGTATTTCTTAGTGGCCTTTGTGTTTTCTTTTCTTTGTGTGCTTTGTAGTTTCTTCGCTATTACCGGAGTCAACTCACTCGTTTTTCTTTAAAAAATATTATCATTACATTTGCTTTTTATGGCAGAGTTAACAGCATCACGCTTCAGTTCAGACGATAAAAAAGCGCTTTGGCTTACCCTGATGGCTTTTGTAAGTTATGTAACTTACTCTTTCTTCTCAACCGGTTTCTATCAGCACGACGAAATAGGGCATTACTTTAACATGCGTGACTTCTGGAATAATCCCAACGTTATTCTGGGTAACTCGGCCAAAACGGGATACAAACTTATTTATGTAATACCTTCACTTTTAGGAAATAAATTTCTCGTTTATTTTAATTCGGCATTAGCCGCGCTTACCTGTTTCATTACATTTAAAGTGGCACAACGCATCGGCAGTAAATTTGCCTGGCTGGCTTTCTTTTTAGTGGCCCTTCAACCCTACTGGATTCAGCTTTCTTTCCGTAATTACGCCGATACTTTCAGCGGATTTGTTTTAATTACTACTTTGTATTTTCATTTCAATAAAAAATATGTTATTTCTTCCCTGATACTTTCATTCGCGGGAATTATCCGCCAGGAATTTTTATTACTTATACCGCTTTACGGAGTATGGCATGCCCTGAACAAGCGTTGGATGTGTTTTTTTCTACTCGGAGTTTTCCCTCTGTTAAATAATATCTGGGGCTTTATGGTTACAGGCGAACCATTGTATTTATTAACCTCCAGTGCTAAAACAGCAGCCAGGTATGCCGATGAATGGCCGCGTCAGGGTTTTGACCATTATTTTAAAATGGGAATTATTATTTGGGGAGTAGTACAATATTTATTGTTGTTTCTGTTTTTCGTATTGTTTATAATGAGGCGTGCGAAAATTTTTAACGAAACAGATTACGCGAAAGAATATAAATTAAGCACGGATAAATCTTATTCCGCTTTATTTATTTCTACTCCTTTTGTGATGTACTTTTTAACTCATTGTGTTTTTAATTGGGAAAGCGTGAAACTGGGAGCTTCTACCGGAGGTAATTTACGCTATATGGATGCTGTTGCGCCTGGAGTCGCACTGTTAGGTTGCATTGCTTTAGACAGATTGAAATTCGTTACAAAAAAAACCGGCGTCTGGGGTATGATGATTGTTTATTTACTGTTGGTAGGAGCATTTCTTTGTTATAAACACAACAATGTAATTCTACTTACAGAGCCCGATCCGAGAACCAATGAAGCCGCAGAGCATGATTATATTCCCCTGCTTTTTTCTATTGCCGCATTAGCCTGCCTTATAATTATTCCGAAACAAAAAAATTTAACGACAGCCTTTGTTGTAATTTCTTTATTATTCGTGCTGATATCTGTTAAGCCTTTTAAACTGACTCCCGAAGATTTAACCATGGAAAAAATCACCAAATCGCTTATCTCCAAAAAATATACACAGAAGGAAACTCCTATTTACATAAACCACACGCTGTTCAAATATTTTTACGATAAACTTGAACACGGCATTTACAAAAAACAGATTTATATGGACAGCCTTTCTTTAGAAACTGCACCGGTTGGCTCCATTATGGTTTGGGAAAGTCATTACGGATATCGCCCGAAACTGAATAAGAATACCGTAACCGCCGATTATTTTCAACGCAGGCCCACACAATATGTATTGCAGCAAAATCACATTTCTACCGATCAGCGTTTTCAGGCTGTTATATTCGAAAAAATCGCGAAGTGAGTAGCTCACGAAAAACAAAATTCTTCTACGCGCTTTCTTTTACCGAAGGCGGGGCGGTGATGGCTACCGAATTAATAGGAGCGAAAATTCTGGCTCCTTATTTCGGAACTTCACTTTATGTCTGGACCTGCGTAATGGCACTTACTCTTGGCGGATTGGCTTGCGGCTATTTTTTTGGAGGGAGGTTATCGCAAAAAAAAAATCACGAAAAAATTTTAATGACAATCGTTTTGCTCGCCGCTGCTTACATGTGTGCCCTGCCCTTGTTTTCTCCCCTCTTTCTTTTTCTTGCAGAGGCAACATCACTGATTCCTTCTGTACTGCTCAGCAGCGCAATAGTTTTGTTACCGCCGGTATTT
>DATMMV010000133.1:0-17558 GCA_035569635.1 Bacteroidia bacterium
AAGTCATGAAACGCACACTTCAGCCTTCCAGGCGCAAAAGAACAAATAAGCACGGTTTCAGCAAACGCATGAGTACCGTTAGCGGCCGTAAAGTTTTAGCTGCACGCCGTAAAAGAGGGCGAAAAAAATTAACCACATCAAGCGAAAAAACGCATAAATAGTTTTTCATTCATCCACATTTAAAGGCCACTTATAGATAAGTGGCTTTTTTATTTGGAAAATTCTTCTATTTTTAGCGCTTCTACAACTTTTTATGTTAAATCGGTTTGCATTTTTTCTCCTATTTATTACCGGTTTAACCGTTTATAGTCAAAGCGTTTCTTCTGATTTGCGGCACGCAAAAAACCTTGTTGCAAGAGGTCATTATTACCTTGCTGCCGATCATTATAAGGAAGCGCTTAAAAAAGACAGCCTTAATAAAAAAGCCAACCTGGAATACGGCTTGTTACTTACCCATTTCATTAATAATCCGGGTAGCGCGGGCACTTATCTGTTGCGTGCCGAGAGACAAAGTAAAAAAGACACTATGCCTGAAGTAATACTCGGAATAGCGAAATATTATCAATCTAAAGCCGAATATGCAGCCGCCATTAATTATTACAAGCGCATGTTCAGTCATATTGAAAATAACCGCGATGGCAGGTACATGGAAAATATAATCAGGCACAGTATCTCCAGTTGCGAATACGGAGCTTCTGTCCCGTCCCAACCGGTTTATAAACGCTTAAAAATTACAAACGCGGGAGCAGGTGTTAACACCATTTTTCCCGAATACGTACCTGTTATAACAAGCAACAATACTGTTTTACTTTTTACCTCCCGCCGCGAAACTAACACCGGCCATAAAATTGATGATAAGGACGGGATTTATTTTGAGGACATGTACATTGCACGCAAAGAGCAAAACCGCTTTATCGATGTACACCCTTTTTCTGAAAAAGATGCTGAAGTTAAAGGAACCAAAAATACCAAAGGGCATGATGCTGTAGTTTCTGTTTCACAAGCAGGCGATAAATTTTTTACCTATCGTAATAATAAAATTTACGAGTCAGATTTAAAAGATGGCAGTTGGAGCAATACACATTTGCTCGATGAAAACATAAACTCGCCCGCCGGAATTCAAAACCATGCTTCAATCAGTCGGGATGAAAGAATAATTTATTTTTCAAGTGACAGACCGGGTGGGTTCGGCGGTTTGGATATTTACAAATCTGAGAAGCAGGCCAACGGCAATTGGAGCCCCGCTGTAAATTTAGGCCCTGTTGTAAATACAAAAGATGATGATGATAGTCCGTTTATAAGTGAAGACGGGCAAACATTATATTATTCTTCAAAAGGTTTACCGGGTTATGGAGGATACGATTTATACCGTTGCATTTTAAACGGCAAAGAATGGGGAGGTCCTGAAAATTTAGGGAAACCTTTTAACACCAGCGGCGATGATATTCATCTGACATTCGGCAAGCGAGAAGGCACAGGTTATTTTTCTTCTTCGCGCGCGGGCGGTTTCGGCGATATGGATATTTATGAAATTCGTTTTGAAAAGCCTTTTGATGATTTTAAAAATGATTCGTTAAGAAGAATTGTGATTCAGGCACCGGACACTGTTTACACAGGCGACACAGTTGTGTTGAGTATTGAATCAACTAAATTACCTCCTTCTGAGTTTACTGCTTATTACTGGCAGGTAAGTGATTCTGTTTTGAAGAAAGAGAGCAATAAAGCAGATTATATTTTTTCCAAACCGGGAAATATTGTTGTGCGTGCACAGGCCGAATTAAACAATAGTAATTTTGATTTGACGGGCGCTGAAAAAACTATTTTTGTAAGTGATAAAAAACCGGTTACCACTGCTTTAGTGAACAATACTTCGAATACCCTGCCTTTACTTGAACCTGTTTATTTTGATTTCAATAAAGCAGATATAAATCCGGCCGGTAGCACTGCGCTTGACCGCAATATAGAAACACTAAGGAAACATGCGGGATTAATGATAGAAATTTCAGCGTATTGCGATTCCCGAGGATCTGCGTCATATAACCGCATGTTATCTCAAAGGCGCGCTATTGCGGCCTTCAACTACCTGAGACAGAAAGGTTTTAATGCGAAGCTGGTGAAAAAAACAGGTTGGTTCGGCGAAAGCAACCCTGTTAACCAATGTGCCGATGGTGTAACCTGTACCGAAGAAGAATACCGCCTCAACCGCCGAGTGGAAATCAAATGGATTGAGGTGAAGAAGTAATCTTGCTTAGTTAAACAACTCCTTTTTTTCATCGGGTATTTTTTTTTTGTATTTTTATATCCAGTGCAAAAGCAATTTATGAAAGCATCCATATTAATTACCGGAGGAACCGGCTCTTTAGGCAAGCAATTAGTAAAAACTCTTTTATTAAATCCTCAAGGAATAAAACGCCTCGTGATATTTTCGCGCGATGAGCAAAAGCAATACCAAATGGCACAAGAATTTCCTTTGTCGAAGTATCCATTCATACGTTATTTTATTGGCGATATAAGAGACTATGACCGGCTTGTAAGAGCATTTGAAGGGATTGATTATGTAATACATACTGCAGCCATGAAGCATGTTCCTATTGCTGAGTACAACCCTATGGAATGTGTTAAAACAAATGTACTCGGTGCTGAAAATATTATCAACGCGGCGCTTATTACGGGCGTTAAAAAAGTAGTTTCATTATCAACCGATAAAGCTGCTGCCCCGATTAATCTTTATGGTGCTACTAAACTCTGTTCCGATAAACTGTTTGTGGCGGCCAATAATATTCGAGGGCATCACGATATAAAATTTTCCGTTGTGAGATATGGTAATGTAATGGGCTCCAATGGCTCAGTGATTCCTTTCTTTATGTCAAAAAGAAAAGAAGGTGTTCTGCCCATTACCGACGAAAGGATGACACGGTTTAATATCACTCTGCAGGAAGGAGTTGATTTGGTTTTGTATGCATTGAATCATGCCTGGGGCGGTGAAATTTTTGTACCGAAAATTCCCTCTTTTAAAATAACTGACCTTGCCAAAGCGGTTGACCCTAAATGTAAATTGAAAATTGTTGGTATCAGGCCCGGAGAAAAAATTCACGAAGAAATGATTACAGAATCTGATTCGTATACAACCTATGACCTCGGTAAGTATTATGCCATACTGCCACAAATGACCGATTGGGATATAAAAAAATATATAAAAGTTTTTAAGGCAAAAAAGGTAATGGAAGGTTTTCATTATACGTCGGGACATAATAGAGAATGGCTGAATGTTAATCAATTAAAGAAACTCATAAAATTAAATATGAGTCTCTGATTAATTTATTCATTATGAACGAACAACAGAAATTTTGGGCGGAAAATTACGCTCGGGAATACATAGAAAAAAACAAGCACTTTGATGCCAAACTCGGGATAAAGGGCTGGGAAGCCATGCTTTCCAAAACTGGAGATATTGATTCTATTCTGGAATGCGGGTGCAATATCGGGCGAAATATTAATTTTTTAAATTCCGTCTTACCCAAGGCAAAAAAATCAATTATTGAAATCAGTGTCCCAGCCTATAAATATGTTACCTCAAATTATTCCCTTGACGAGTCTTTTAATGGTCCGATAGCAGATTCGGAATTTAAAAATGACTCTTTTAATCTCACATTTACAGTTGGAGTTTTAATTCATATTAGTCCCGACGATTTATTGATTAATATGAAAAAATTATTTGATTACAGTAATAAATACATTCTTATTGCCGAGTATTTTAACAGGACTCCTGTTATGATTGAATATCAGGGTCAGCAAAACAAACTTTTTAAAAGGGATTTTGGAAAATTGTTTCTTGAAAATTTTAATGCAGAAATTATTGATTACGGATTCCTGTGGGGGCATATCTATGATAAAGCTGGTTTTGACGATATAACCTGGTGGCTTTTTGAGAAAAAATGAAAACGATATTAATTCGTGCTGACGGCTCTCCACAAATCGGCTTAGGCCATTTAACCAGGTGCATGGCGTTGGCAAATATGCTGAAAGATTACTTCGCGATTATTTTTATTTGTAAAAATATTTCTAAACAGATAGAAAAAGAAATACAGAACCATCGCTTTCAATTATTGAAGATTACGAACGAAACCGGTTTTTTTGAAAAAGTAACCCCACAGAGTATCGTAGTACTGGATGGCTACCATTTTGATATAACTTATCAAAAAAAAATAAAGGAGAAAGGAAGTAAATTGGTTTGTATTGATGATATGCACGATCAGGAATTCGTTGCAGACCTGATTATTAACCATTCTCCGGGAGTCAGCACAAAAGATTATCTGGCACAACCTTATACCCAATTTGCCTTAGGTACGCAATATGCTTTATTAAGACCTTCTTTTTTGTATCAGGCAAAGAAGGAAAGAAAAATTACCGGGATAAAAACTATTTTAATTTGTTTTGGGGGTTCAGACCCGAAAAATCTGACTGAACGCGCATTAAAAATTGTAAAGCAATTTACTGAGTTTAAGAAAATAATCGTAGTTACCGGAGATGCCTATAGTTATGATAAAAACTTGTTAGAAATTACAATATCGGATAGCAGAATTGAATCCCATAAAGCGATTGGTGAAAAGGAAATGCTTGATCTGATGTTGGATGCAGAATTGGCTCTTGTTCCGGCAAGTGGAATTCTGTTTGAAGCTCTTGCTGCAAAATGTCTCATAATCTCAGGGATGTATACTAAAAACCAAGAGAATATATACCAGCATTTTAAAGATGTGAACTCGTTTTTCGATGCAGGAGATTTCTCATCCGAAAAATTAATTGAAATTTTTAATAAGGTTTTCTCATCGAAAGAGTTAATTAAGCAAACTGAGTTTAAAATTGCAGAGGAAAGCATTGTGAAACTCTTTCAACAATTAAGTCTTTCTTATGAGATACATGTTAGGTTGGCTAGCTCTGACGATATTGAATTAACCTATCAATGGTCGATAAACAAAAAAAGACGAGCTTATTCTTCTGAAAAACACATTATGACATACGAAGAGCACGCTGATTGGTTTGCGCAAAAAAGCAGATCAGTTGATTGCTTATTTTTAATTATTGAATATTCAGGGAAACCAGTGGGCTCTTTCAGGTTTGATGGAGAAAATAACCGTTTTAAAATTAGTTACTTATTAGATCCATCGGTTCACAGACAGGGGTTAGGAATCATTTCGCTTTGTACTTGTATTGATTATTTCACAAAAAGCAGTAAATTTAAGAGTGGGTGTATCCTGGAAGGATTGGTTCTAAACGATAATATTGCTTCAGTAAAAGCTTTTCAACGCTTGGGTTTTTCAAAGGAAAAGTATGCAGGCCATTATGTTTTTACAAAAAAATGCCGAACAAATTGATAGAAAAAAATTGAAGCCACTTTAAAATGAACATTGGTTATTTAGCATCCGGACAATTAGGCTTAAGCACATTAAAAGCGTGCGCCGATTTCCTGCAACCTATATTTATTGCTACCGATAGCAACTCCCTGTCGATCATTAATCATTGCAAAGAGAAAAACATTCCATTATTCAAAGGAAATCCAAGAAACGGTAAACTAAAAGAGTTTATGAAAAATAGTAAGACAGACGTTTTACTTTCTGTTAATTATTTGTTTTTAATTGACCAGGAAGTTATTGATCTGGTAAAATATCCCATAAATTTTCACGGGAGTTTGCTTCCTGCTTATAGAGGAAGAACTCCGCATGTTTGGGCAATTATTAATGGAGAGAAAAAAACCGGAGTTACCGCACATATAATAAACTCAAAATGCGATGAAGGTGATATTATGTTACAAAAAGAAATACCAATTGAATTTGAAGATACCGGTGCCGATATCTTAAAAAGATATGAATCTATTTATCCGGAGATGATAAAAGAAATTCTTTTTATGATAAAAGAAAACAAATTACAACTCATTCCGCAAGATCATGCAATGGCTTTTTCGGTAGGAAAAAGAACCCCGGATGACGGTGAGATCAATTGGACGTGGCAAAAAGAAAAGATCAGAAATTGGGTAAGAGCGCAAGCCTATCCGTATCCAGGTGCATTTACATCTCTGGAAGGCCAGAAAATAATTATTGACAAGATCAGCTACTCTGATAATAAGTACAATCAAAATGATCCTGATGGATTAATTGTAAAAGGTTATCCGGAGAACATTGTAAAAACATCAAATGGTTCTGTTAAGCTGGAAGTAGTGAGGGCAAATGAAAAATTGTTAAAAAAAAATAAAGTCCTGGGAAAATGAAAATAAACGATCTCATCATATCCGTAACCGATCCTTCATTTATTATAGCAGAATTATCTGCCAATCATAATGGGAGTCTGGAAACTGCAATAGAGACAATTAAGGCTGCAAAACGTGCAGGTGCTGATGCTATTAAATTGCAAACTTACACAGCTGATACTATAACGATAGATTCTAAAACGGCAGATTTTAAATTAAATCAGGGAACCATTTGGGATGGAAAATATTTTTATGAGCTTTATAAGGAGGCCTATACTCCTTGGGAATGGCATGAAAAACTTTTTCAGACAGCAAAAGCCGAAGGACTGATCTGTTTTTCTTCTCCTTTTGATAAAACAGCCGTTGATTTTTTAGAAAATTTAAATACACCCGCATACAAGATTGCTTCTTTTGAAATTACAGATATTCCACTTATAGAATACATTGCATCAAAAGGTAAGCCCATCATAATTTCCACAGGCATTGCAGAGTTGGGAGATATTGAACTTGCAATTGAGGCTTGCAAAAAACAATACAATACACAAATTGCCTTACTTAAATGTACATCCAGTTATCCCGCCCCGATGGAAGAAGCCAATTTAATGATGATAAGAGATTTAGCTGAAAGATTCGGGGTAATTGCTGGTTTATCAGATCATACAATGGGAATAACTGCGCCGGTTGTTGCAATTACTTTGGGTGCTAAAATAATTGAGAAACATTTTATTCTCGACAGATCTATTGGAGGGCCTGACGCTTCTTTCTCATTGAATGAAAAAGAATTTACACAAATGGTAAAAGCAGTTCGCGAAGCAGAAAAAGCAATTGGTAAAATAGATTATATATTAACCGAAAAACAAAAAAAAGGAAGAGAATTTTCCCGTTCACTTTATGTAGTAGCAGATGTAAAAGCCGGAGATATTCTAACGGAAGAGAATGTACGTTCCATTCGCCCGGGATTTGGTTTGCATCCAAAATATTTACAAAAGGTATTGGGAAAGAAATTTAAACAAGAAGCAAGCAAAGGAACCCGTTTTTCTTTAGACCTTGTGCAATAAGAAAGCAATGAACAAGAAAACAATAGCAATAATTACAGCGAGAGGCGGAAGTAAAAGAATTCCGAGGAAGAACATTAAGTTGTTTCTTGGGAAACCAATTATTCAATACTCTATTGAAGCAGCTATTCAATCGGGGTGTTTTGATGAAATAATGGTTTCAACCGATGATGAAGAAATTGCAACAACTGCGACAAAATACGGGGCGAAAATTCCTTTTATGCGCTCCGAAAAAAATTCGGGCGATTTTTCTACTACGGCAGATGTGATAACGGAAGCTCTAAACGAATATAAAAGCAGAGGAGTTGAATACCAATTTGCCTGTTGCATCTACCCCACAGCTCCTTTTGTTACAGCTAATAAACTTAAAACAGCCTTTGAAAAACTGGTTTCAAAAAACGCTGTATCTGTTGTACCTGTTGTGAGATATGGCTTCCCCATCCTCAGATCATTTAAAATGGAAGGCGAATTTGTGAAATTGAATTGGCCGGAACATATGAATTCCCGCTCTCAGGATTTACCTCCTGCCTTTCATGACGCCGGGCAATTTTATTTTTTGGAAGCCACTCATTTCATGGAAAACAAAAAACTTTTTACTGATAAAACAATTGGCATTGAAATGCCTGAATCCGAAGTTCAGGATATTGATAACGAAGAAGATTGGAAATTAGCTGAAATAAAATATACTTTCTTATTGCATAAATACAAAGGCCATGTATAAAGCTTTGGTCATAGGATGCGGAAATATCGGCGCTTTGTACGATATAAAGGGCAAGAAAACTCTTACACATGCAAAAGCTTATCACTTAAATTCAAAATTTAATATTTCGGTTTACGATACAGATCCACATAAGGCAAAGCAGATTGCAAAAAAATACAAAATATCATTTGTTGAAAAACTGACTGAAGAAGAATTGAAGAAATTCGATTTTGTGAGTATTTGTACCCCCACCGACCAACATTTTAAATTGTTGATCAGGTTATTAAATCTGAAAACAAAAATTATTCTTTGCGAAAAACCTGTTTCCTATAGTGGTCCGGAGCTTGAGTTATTAAAGAAGAAGTATTCTAAAAGCTCATCTAAAGTACTTGTTAATTATATCAGGCGCTTTCAGCCCGCTTATGCCGAAGTGAAATCTTATTTAGCGAAGAATCTGAAAGATAAAAAACCGGGGCAGATTATTATAAAATACAAGCGTGGCTTTATAAATAATGGGTCGCACGCTTTTGACACATTGAACTATTTATTAGATACAAAAACGCACCTCAAAAAGGTTAAATTAATTCTGAAAACTTACGATCTGAATGGCCTGGATCCTACCCTTACCTGCAACACAAATTATAATAACACTGAACTAAGTGTTATTGGTATCACAAATACAGATTGCCCTTTGTTTGAAATTGAAATTTACTTTAACACTTCTAAACTGCTGATCAGAGAATCGGGGAACTTAATTGAGTACTACTCCATCGACACAAAGACAAAGCAATTGAAATTAAAGAAAACATGGATGGGGGCACTGGATAACTATATGGAACATGTTTTGAATGCAGCTGTTGAAATTCATAAAAATAAGCGTGAAGATAATTTCTTACATTCGTTACAATTAAATAAAACATTATTGCAATTCAGTAAATGAGTAAACTGGCTATAAACGGAGGAACGCCTCTCAGAACAAGATTATTTCCCGCTTATAATACTATTGGAGAGGAGGAAAAAAAAGCCGTAATGGCCGTATTAGAATCAGGAAATCTTTCTCAATATCTGGGTGTTTGGGCATCTGACTTTACGGGCGGCCCGCGAGTAAGGAAATTTGAAGAAAATTGGGCTGCCTCTGTAAATGTGAAGTATGCAATTTCTATAAATTCCAATACTTCCGGGCTTTTCACTGCAATGGGCGCAATAGGAATTCAGCCTGGAGATGAAGTTATTGTTTCCCCATATACCATGTCAGCTTCAGCTGTAGCTCCTTTGGCATACGGAGGTATTCCTGTTTTTGCTGATATTGACCCTAACACATTTTGTCTCGATCCAAAAAGCATTCAGGAACGAATTACCCCGAGAACCAAAGCAATCATTATTGTACATATTTTCGGGCACCCGGCAGATATGGATGCTGTTATGGAGATTGCAAAAAAAAATAACTTATGTGTAATTGAAGATTGCGCCCAGGCGCCTAACGGTAAATACAAAGGGAAATATGTTGGTAGTATTGGAGACCTCGGCGTTTTCAGTTTAAATTATCATAAACATATTCATACAGGTGAAGGCGGTGTAATTACAACAAACGATGCAGAACTTGCCGGAAAATGCCAGCTAATTCGCAATCATGCTGAAAATGTTGTCGGGCCGAAAGGTACCACTGATTTAACAAACATGATTGGTTATAATTACCGAATGACAGAGATTGAATGCTCCATCGGAACTGAACAATTAAAAAAATTGCCTTCATTAATTGAACAGCGGTTACAGAATGTAAGATTTCTGGATAGGCACTTATCAAAATTTCCGGCATTGGAAATTCAACCACAGGTTAAAGAAGGTTCGCTGCACACTTACTATCTCTATCCCGTTAAATTTAAAAAAGAAATTGCCGGAATAAGCAGAGATGTTTTTGTGAATGCGCTGAAAGCTGAGTTACCAACTGCTATTTTAAGAGAGACTGTCCCTCTTATAGGTATCGGATACGTAAAGCCTTTGTATCTGCAACCTATTTATCAGCAAAAAGCAGCCTGGGCATTTAATCCCGCTCTTTATAAAGGAAATGCCAACTATCAAAAAGGAATTTGTCCTGTAACTGAAAAAATGCATTTTGAAGAATTATTCACACATGAGTATATGCGCCCCGGGATGTCGGAAAGTGATATGACAGATGTGGTGAATGCCTTTGAAAAAATTTTTGAAAACATTAACGAGTTAAAGAACAAAAATGTTTGAATTTAAAGGAAAAGGGCTTTTTGTTTTTAGTGATCCCGGTGCGGGAAAAGCCGTTTTGGCTCAGGTTTTAGCACTGAAAGATCTGCTTATTGAATACAAAATAATTTCAGACCGGGAATATTCTTTTTTTAAAGATTTTGATTTACAGGTTCTTCAAAACACAAATAGTGCCGAGGATGTGATAAGAAAAATAAAACCTGATTTTGTATTTACAGGAACCTCTTATACTTCACAAATTGAACTGAAGTATATACTGGCAGCAAAAAAAGAAAACATAAAAACTTATTCCTTTATTGACCATTGGACAAGTTTAAAAGAACGCTTTAATTTTTCAGGCAAGTACATTTTTCCCGACCATATTCTGGTAATTGATGAAAGGGCAAAAAGCCTTGCCACTGAATCAGGTATTGACAATTCGCTTGTTAAAATATTCGGAAATCCTTATTATCTTTACTTGGAGAAATGGAGGCCGGAAATTACAAAAACGGAGTTATTAGCCATGCTGCATAGTAAAAAAATAAATTCACCCATAATAGTTTTTGCCCCCGACCCTTTATCCAATGTGGCGACGTCTTTAAACTACGGGTTTGATGAAATAAGCGCAACAAAAAATATAAGCAACATGCTGGATGGTGATGCGTTTGAAAGTAATTTTGTTTTGAAGTTGCATCCCAATCAGAACAAGAACAAAATACTTCCCGTTATCGGAGATAAAATAATTATAGCCGAGGCCGGCCTTGACAGCAACCTGCTGCTCTTTCATGCAGATTTAGTAATTGGCTTTTTTTCCAATTTTCTAATTGAGGCGTCCATCATGAAAAAGAAAATTTTGCGATACCTCCCTAACAATATTTCAACCGACCCCTTATCAGATGTGAACATAGGAAAAATTGTAAATAGCTCTGAATTACTTACTGAATTAAAGCTGCTGAATGGAATTAAATAAAGATATATTTATAGGGGGTAAAACTATAAATCTTCGTGTATTAAACGAAAAAGATATTAAGGGGAATTACCGGTATTGGCTTAATGATAAGGAAGTAGTTAAGTATAATTCGCACGGACGATTTCCTCAAACTCCTGAAAATTTATTGCAATATGTACAAAATGTAAATGCTTCGCGTACGTGTTTGGTATTAGCTGTTACAGAAAAGAAAAGTGGCCAACATATCGGCAATATAAGTTTGCAGAATATAAACTGGGTAGATCGCAATGCTGAAATAGCTTTCCTATTAGGAGAAAAAAAATACCGGGGCAAAGGCATTATGCGGGAGGCGGGCAAATTACTAATAGATCATGGTTTCAAAACACTTAACTTACATCGTATCTATTGCGGAACTTCGGTTGCCAATACCGGCATGCAAAACTTGGCTAAAAAACTTAAAATGAAAAAAGAAGGTTTGAGAAAAGAAGCCTTATTTAAAGGCGGGAGGTATCTTGATATCATTGAATATGCCATAATTAATAAGTTATGAAATATTGTAAAAAATGTTTACAGCCAGATACCCGTCCGGGAATTCGTTTTAACGAAAACGGAATCTGTCCCGCATGTATTTACCATGAAAGTTTAAAAGAGGTAGATTGGGATGAAAGAAGGAACGAATTAGATAAAATAGTTGCTTTCGGAAAAGCGAACAATCAATCCGGATATGATTGCATAATTGGTGTAAGTGGCGGGAAAGACAGCACGAGACAAGCTTTTTTTGTGAAAGATACCCTCAAAATGAACCCCCTGCTAGTCTGTTTAGCGTACCCTCCCGAGCAAATTACTGAGCGCGGAGTAAGCAATATTTCAAACATGATTAAACATGGTTTTGATTGCATAACCATAAACCCAGCGCCAAACACATGGAGAGCCCTCATGCGAAAAAGTTTTTTCGAATATACAAATTGGGCAAAATCAACAGAACTTGCTCTTTTCAGCAGTGTTCCGCGCTTAGCAATTGCTTATCAGATTCCGCTTATCTGGTGGGGAGAAAATGCAGCGTTGCAGTTAGGCGATCTGAATGTTATGGGTAAAAGCGGCAGCGACGGTAACAATCTCAGAAAAATGAATACGCTTGGAGGAGGAGATATTTCATGGCTTTTGAGTAATGAAATTAAAAAAAATCAGGTTCTGCAATATTGCTATCCTTCAGAAAAAGAAACGGAAGATGCCAACCTTCGCATAACCTTCTTGGGCTATTTCTGGGAAGACTGGTCTTTGATGAATAACGGTAATTTTTCTGCTTTACGGGGATTAGACATAAGAAACGAACCACCGGAAGACATAGGTGATCCTGTGGGAATAACATCTCTCGACGAAGACTGGGTTTCGTTAAATCAAATGATTAAGTATTACAAATATGGGTTCGGAAGAATTACCGACTATGTAAACGAAGACATCCGGAACGGAAGGATGACAAGAGAAGAAGCGATTGCCCTTACAGAAAAATATGACGGCAAATGTGCTCCGAAATATATTCGGAGTTTTTGTGATTATATCGAAATAACTGTTGAACAATTCTGGAATCAGGTAAACAAATACGTTAATCCGGATCTGTTTATATATACTGCACAAGGTAAGTGGTCCCCTAAATTTAAAGTTGGAGTAAATTAATGAACTTAAAGCAAAAAATAATCATTATTGATTATGGTGTGGGAAATACTCACTCCGTATCTAATGCATTATTTTTTCTGGGTTATCGCCATATTAAAATTTCGGCAAACGAAACGGATATAAAAAATGCAGATGCAATTATCCTACCTGGAGTCGGCGCGTTTGATGAGGCAATAAAAAACCTGAAAGCAAGAAATCTGGATATCCTGTTAAATGAACAGGTAAAAACAAGAAAAAAACCGCTTCTTGGAATATGTGTAGGCATGCAACTACTAGCTGAAGGGTCGGAAGAAAACGGATGGCATGAAGGCCTTGGATGGATTAGCGGAAAAGTAAAAAGATTACATTTAGCTAATCAATTTGCTGTGCCGCATGTAGGATGGAACAATGTTACTTCTTCTGTTCAAAAACCATTATTTATGAATACAATACCTGATGGCCATTATTATTTTGATCATAGTTATTATTTTGATTGCCCCGAAAAAAACATATCTGCCTTTTTCAAATACGGAATTAAAATTGCGGCAGCTGTTCAGCATGAAAATATTTGTGGTGTTCAATTTCATCCGGAAAAAAGTCAGACGAACGGATTAAGATTATTCAGAAGTTTTTTAAATTCAATTTCGTAATGCTGAAGAAGAGAATCATTGCAAATCTGGTTGTACGGAACGGAATTGTTGTTCAAAGCATTCATTTCAAAAAATTTCTGCCTATCGGAGAGCCGGCAATCGCCGTAGACTTTTTAAATCAATGGGGGATAGATGAAATAATTTTAACCGATATAAACGCAAATATTCTCGGCAATCCCCCCGATTTTAAATTAATCAGAAAAGTATCTTCCAAAGGATATGTTCCGCTTACGGTTGGAGGAGGCATTACTCAAATTGACCAGATTAAAGAATTAATGCATTCGGGCGCAGATAAAATTTCGCTGAACAGGGGAGCTATACATAATCCTGATCTTATAACTAAAGCTGCTTCAGTTTTTGGCAGCCAGTGCATCATTATTTCAATTGATGCAAAAATGGAAGACAATGAATACAAGGTTTATGATTACGCCACTAAAAAAACACTGAACATATCACCTGCACAATTTGCAAAACAAAGGGAAGAAATGGGGGCCGGCGAGATACTGATTAATTCTGTTGAAAGAGACGGTTCTTATAAAGGGTATGACATAAATCTTATTCAATCTGTTTGTGATGCCGTATCAATACCTGTAATTTGTCTGGGGGGTGCAAAAAATGCCAAAGACATGATTGATGTCTTCAAAAAAACAAGGGTAACGGCAGCAGCTGCATCCAATTTTTTCCACTTTTCGGAACATAGCGTTATTACCACCAAAGCAGGGATACTGAAACATCATAACATTCGGATAGATACCTATGCAGACTATCAGGAAAATACATTTAACGAAGACTTCAGGTTAAAAAAGAAAGAAGATGCAGAATTAGAAAAGATGCTCTTTTTAAAAATTGAAAAAGAAATAATATGAAGATTTGCAACAGATGCCTTTACCCTGAGAACCACGCCTTGAATATTGTTTTTGACGAAGAAGGCATTTGCAGCGGTTGCCGTGTACATGAAGAAAAAGATACGCTTGATTGGAATATGCGCGAAGAAAAATTAAAAACTATATTAAATCAATTCAGAAACACATCGGGCAATAATTACGATTGCATTATTCCTGTAAGCGGTGCCAGAGATTCGTACTTTATTGTACATACTGTTAAAAGCATTTATAAAATGAACCCCCTTCTTGTTACATACAACAAGCAATACAATACCGATATCGGAATAAGGAATCTGGCTAATCTCAGAATTAAATTTAATTGTGATATAATGACACTTACTGTAAATCCCGAAGTTGTGAAAAAGATAACCAGGGCTACGATGAGAAAATCAGGAAGTATTTACTGGCATTGTATTGCAGGGCAAACTGTTTATCCCGTACAAATTGCCGTAAAATTTAAAATCCCGCTTATTATCTGGGGGGCGCACCAAGGTGTTGATCAGGTAGGAATGTTTTCTCATTTAGACGAGGTAGAAATGACGCGGAAATATAGAAAAGAACACGATTTGATGGGGTATGAAGCCGAAGACCTGATAGATGAGTTTGACAATATTACAGAAAATGACATTGTACGATTTAAATATCCCCACGATAAAGAAATAGAGCGGATCGGAGTACGCGGTATATACCTAAATAACTTTAAACGATGGGATTCACTTGCGCAACATAACGAAATGATAAAGTTGTACGATTATGAATCTGCTTCCCAAACAAGGACATTCGACCCATTTAATGACATTGATTGTTTTAATTATTCAGATGTACATGATTATATTAAATTCATTAAACACGGTTATTCAAAAGTAAATGATCATGTTGCTAGAGAGATAAGATTAAACAGAATTACAAAAGAACAGGGAGCACAATTGATAAAAAAGTATTCAAAGATAAAACCTGAAAATTTAAACCTTTTTCTGGAGTGGATCGGAATGACAGAAAACAGTTTTCATTACATTATTGATCAGCACAGGAACAAAAAACTATGGACAAGGAATGAAGAATGGAAATGGGAATTAACAGGGGAGTCGGGTTCTAAAATTCAAAATAAAGAAGATTTAAACTCAGAGATTGATGAAAAACCTTTTCCGGTCACAAAAACAAAGCGCTTTTCTTACAGCGATAATAAATATATACTTGTGGGCAAAGGTTATTACAGATGAAAATATTAGCAATCATTGACCCCCACAGAACAGATCTATATTATTATTTAAAAAATGATAAAGAAAATGATTATGTATTGTTATGGTATGAAAACAAGGATCAATTAACGGGAACAGATTTCAGAGCATCCGGTTTTTTTAAGGAAGAATATTATTGGAATAAATTCCGGACTCCGAAAAAATTAATTGAAACCATTAAACCGGATAAGATTGTGTTCCAACAAATAATAGACCAAAGACAAATTGGTTTACTGGTTTGTGCTTATAAATGCGGCATTACAACTTTTTTTTTAGATCACGGAGCAGCAGGGGATAAAGAAACGGCGGTTATTCGCTCCACAGAAAAAGATTATAATTTCAAAAGCCGGTTTTCTCATTTTTTCAGCAAACTAAACAAATCACTGATACACGTAACAAAGGTTAAATATTATTACTACTCGAATCTCTTCAGGTTAGGGTCTTTAATATCCACCCTGAGCTACCTGAAACTACCTTTATTGATGTTAAAATATCAACCTACAAAAGCATTAAATATATGCACTTTTCGGGAAAGGGTTCCGAAATATTCGATCGTATTCAGTCGCTCTAACTTTAAAGAATATCAATTATATACAGGAGCTAATGAATCGGATGTCATCTTTACAGGTGTACCCTCATTCGATCACTTTTACAGGAACGAAATAAAAACAGGAGATCATGTTGTATATATAGAACATCCGATGTTTGAAGAAAAACTACTTAATTGGAGCTCTAAGCATCATAAAAAAATAGCTCACTTTTTATTCGATTTTGCCAATTCAAAGAAAGTACTTATATACATAAAACTTCATCCTCGTTCAGATATAGAATTATGGAGATCTTATCATCTCAACTCACCCTATTTCAAAATTATCCAAGAAGGTGATTATACTGAATTATATCTTTCAAGTAAACTGATTTTAGGATATAGTTCCAGTTTATTAACCGGCTTTATTTGTGCAAAGAAAAATGTAGTAAATATCGGATGGCATCCTGAACCAAGAATATACGGGGTTGATTTTGCTAAATATGGTTTGTGTCATCAGTCGCTTAATATATTGGATATGGAAACAAAATTTGATAGCTGGGTATCGGTTAACCTTTGCCTTAATCACGAAACAGAATATCAAAAATTCATTCTTGATTTCAATTATCCATTTGACGGAAAAGCAACTGAACGAATTATAAAAACGATAGCAGATGCTTAAGAAGATCTTTGTTTCATTTTCCATGTACTCGCTCACCTCCGTACTATGTGCTTTACTTGGCCTTTTAATTTTACCTGTTCTGACCAGGCACCTATCGGAAAAGGATTACGGTTATACCGCCTTATTTAGTACTTACGTATTAATCCTGTCGCCAATTTTAGGTTTTAGTTCTGGGGGGTATTTTTGGATAGAATTTTTTAGAAAAAAGAAAGAAAAAATTTATTTAAACAAATTATTCTCAACCTATTTTTGGCTTGTATTTGGTGCTACCTTACTAATCCTGCTTCTCTTTGTTGTTTTCTATCCCCTTTTCAAAAATTACTGCGAATTCAGCTTACTATTTATACTCTTGCTTCCAACAACCGGTTTTATTTCATTGCTTAGCGACGAAACAAAAAATTATTTTGTAAACAACAAAAAACCGGGTGGCTTCATGATCTATTCCGTATTACTTACATTAATTGAACTTGGGCTTTCCTATTATTTGGTAGTTTATGTTTTAAAAAATTGGGAAGGACGAATATTTGCCTGGCTAATTTCACTTTTCCTGCAATTTTTATTTACACTCTGGATATTTATTGTAAAAGAAAAGTATATCAGTTTTGTCTTCAGCAAATCAATTCTTAATACTTTATTTCTGTTTGGCTTTCCCCTAATTTTTCACCAATTAGGTAAATTTGTTATTAATCAAAGTGACAGATTATTTATTTCCAGAATGATCTCGGTGGATGAGGCAGGCATATACAGCATAGGGTATCAGGTGGGA
>DATMMV010000134.1:0-22206 GCA_035569635.1 Bacteroidia bacterium
ACTTTCTTCAAGCTCGGCATTCAAAACAATTTCTTTCCCGGTGGTTAGATTAAGAGTATAAATTCTTTCTTTATAGCTCAGCAAAGAAATTTTAATTTGCCGCCTGCCGATTGATACATTTTCTATTCTGAATTTCCCGTTTTCATCGCTGAGAGTATTTTTACCGTCCATCGCTAAAACCTGTATTACCGCGCCATATAACGGGCTCTGAGTTTGTTTATCCACAACAGTACCGCGAATTGTTTGCGTAAGTTCCTGCGCCCGAAAAAATACGGAAGAAAAGGCAAAAATTATAAATAGTATTTTTTTCACTGCAAAATCCTTGTAAAATTACTAAATCTTCTTTCAGAAAACCGGCCAAAGCCCGTCTTTCAGCAAATAATCAACAAAAGATACAAATTACGCATATTCTTCTATTTTTGTGATTCACAACACATGAAAACGCTGTTTCATAAGAGCATCTTCGTACTTCTATTATCCCTATCGGGAGTTTATGGTTATTCGCAAAAAAAAGACAGCGTTAAAACTCTTCCTCCTATTCCCAAAGACGATGTTTTACAAAGTAAGAAAAAAAAGTTTTTGTATTTCGTTTCTAACCGGGTGAGCGAAGATGAAAAATATGACCTGTTTAAATTTATTCCGTCAGATCGTGAGCCGAGTATCATTGTTATAAGAGGGTATGCGGAATTGTTGGATAATCCCACGAAGAAAAAAGTAAAAATCACTGTTTCCAACATTACCAATAATGAAGTGGTCGGTATTTACAATACAAATTCATACACCGGAAGTTACCTGATGGTTTTAGTGCCCAACGTAAAATATTTATTTAAAGTGGAGAGTGAGGGATATGAAGTAATGAAAGAAGTTGTGGAGATCCCTATGAAATTTGATTATGAGGTGGGGAAACAGGAAATTAAAATAAAACGTAACGAGCAAAAAAAAACTGTTTTAAACATAAATAATTACTTTACCGATGACAACGAAAAAGTTTTTATTCTTAAAACCAGTGTTGATTCAACAAAAAAAGAAGCGGAGAACGCGGGATATACCGATGCAGAAAATAAAAACCCGGTAGCAAAGAATGAGAAAAACTATTCTACAATTGACGAATTGGTAAAAAAACAACTGGAAGAAGAAAAGAAAAAACCGATTGAGGCTTTGAAAGCTTTTAAAAACAAAGAATACCAAACTGCTTTGCCACTTTATACTTCTCTCTTGAAAAACGATCCGGGCGACCCGTTTATGAATTATTATTACGGAGTTTGCCTCTTAAAAAGTACGCGAAACAAAGCGAAGGCTATAAGTTGTTTGGAATTAGCCGCGCATTTTAAAGAAACTCCCCGCGAAGTATTTCTTTATTTGGCGCAGGCTTATCATTTATCTTACATGTTCAGGGACGCGATGCGTTCTTTGGAAGAATATAAAAAATACGCCAAACCCGCTGACTTAATCACTCCCGAGTTAATTCAATTAGTAAACAATTGCAAAAGCGGAGGCGAATTAATGAACGACCAGGTAAGTTTTGAAGTTTTAAGAAGAACAGCCGTGCAGGAAAATAATTTACCGGCTAACTACAACCCGGAATTTATCAATGATAAATTAATGTATAAAACGGATTTTTTCAATACAGCCATTGATAAAAAGAAACCAAAATTATTAATGTGCAAAAACGGCAAAGCAGAAATTTTTTATGCAAGCTACGGATCAAAAGACGCAAGTAATCTGGACTTATATAAAAGTACAGCGATTGCAGCCGGAAATTTCGGCCCTTCACAATCCTTAGGCACAGAAATCAATACCCCTTTTGATGAAAACTATCCTTACATCAGCAAAGATGGTAAAACACTTTATTTTTCTTCGAAAGGAAATAACAGCATGGGCGGTTATGATATTTTTAAATGTACCCGTTCCGACAGCAGTGCTCCCTGGAGCAAACCACAAAATATGGGCTACCCGATAAATTCTACTTACGATGATATACTTTATATTCCGGATTCCGATAATCGCTACGCATCGTTTTGTACAAACCGTAAAAGCGATAAATTTGAATACGTACAAATAAAAACATGGCAAAAGGCCCTTTCTTACTCTATCATTAAAGGAAATTTCTCTATTGATTCTTCTAAAAGTTCGGACGCGATCATCACTATTTTTAATTCGCAAACAGAAGAGATTGCAGGCGTTTACAAAACCAACAGCGAAAACGGGAATTACCTGATGGTACTTTCATCGGGACAAAGTTATTATATGACCATTGAATCAGAGGGTTATCCCGATTTGAATAATTCTTTTGACGTGCCCGAGAAAAAAGGAGATTTTATTTTAAAGCAAACTATTAAACTGGGCAAAGAGAATTTGCAAAAAACATTTAAAGTAACTAATTATTTTACCGAAGAGCAGGCTTCGCAGGTTGTGTTTGAAAGTAAAAAACCTATGAAAGAAATTGTAAAAGCAAAAAAAGAAACCGAACACAAACCCGAAATTAAATTGGGCAGGCCGAAGCGTACGCCTGAAGAATCTGCAATGGACGCGCAAAATTTAAAAGATGCTAAAAATCTTTTCGACCAGGAAAATTACCAGGAGGCAGCATTAATTTATCGTCAATTAGAATTGAATATTGATTTAGACGCGCAAAATTCATATAATTACGGAGTATGCTTATTCTTCGCTAAAAAAGACAAAGCTCATTGCGCGCAATTGCTGGAACGCGCATCCGCTTCTAAAACAGTGCCAGTGGATGTGTTTTATTATTTGGGAAAAGCGAACCACCTCAATTACAAATTCAGTACAGCAATTAAGGCGTACCAAAAATTTATGACGCTTGCAAAACCGGCCGAGGTAAAAAAATTAGAAATAGAAAAAGAAATTGAATACTGCAATAACGGCCTTTCTTTGGTAAACAACCCCGTTGTTATTGAGGTTTTTGACAAGAAACACATCAGTTTAGAAAGTGTACACAACGCCTTTACACATTTGGAATCAGGTGCGAAAGTTTTAATGAGCACGGAAGATATGCTTTCGGGCATTGACAAAAAGAAAAAATACAAACCGGTTATGTATTTATCGCCGGACAAAAATACGATTTACTACTCAAGTTACGGTGAAACGGAGGATCATGGAAAAGACATTTACCGCCTGCAAAAAATGGGTAATGGCAAATGGAGCCCCGTGCCTTTTAATATTCCCGGTATTAACAGCGATTGCGACGAGGAATTCCCTTCGCTGTCCCCGGATGGGAAAACGCTTTATTTTTCCTCAAAGGGCTTTCAAAACATGGGCGGCTATGATATTTTTAAAAGCACCTGGGATGATAAAACTCAAACCTGGTCGGCACCCGTTAATTTAGGCTCGCCTATTAATTCCCCCTATGATGATGTATATTTTGTGGAGTAAGCTGATAAATATCACTTAAAATTTAACATTTTTTACTTTATTATTTGAATTAAATCGGCATATTTGCAAAAACAAACCTATAAACCTAACACTATGAAAAAAGTAAGCCTTACTATTGCCTTCGCAATGATGCTATCAATTTTTGGATTTGCACAAGAACCAAAAAAAGAGCATAAGAAAGAAGAGAAAAAAGAACACAAGAAAGAAGAAAAAAAGGAAGAGAAAAAAGAAGAGAAGAAAGAGCACAAGAAAAAAGAGGAAAAGAAAGAAAGTAAAAAATAAAAAAACGCAACCCTTTACAATAAAAAGCCCCTTAACGGGGCTTTTTGCATTTACAGGTCTACAATTGCCCTGTTAATATCCCGAATCAATTTCGGCCCTTCGTAAATAAAGCCGGTATAAATTTGAATTAAATCCGCGCCCGCTGTTATTTTTTCGATCGCATCTTCAGCATTGTGTATTCCTCCTACTCCGATGATAGCAAATTTTTTATCGAGTTTCCAGCGAAGGTATTTTATAACTTCTGTACTTCTTTTGGTCAATGGCTTTCCGCTTAAACCGCCCATACCCATTTGCTTGACCTCTTCGATATTGGTGTGTAAGCCATCACGCGTAATCGTGGTGTTTGTTGCAACAACTCCTGCAATATTCGTAGAAATAACAATTTCTACTATATCGTTCAATTGTTCATTGGTTAAATCGGGAGCAATCTTTAAAAAAACCGGTTTTTGAATCGGGTATTTTTTATTTTCGTTTTGCAAGGTCTGCAATAAATTCTGCAAAGGCTCTTTATCCTGCAATTCACGAAGGTTTGGTGTATTGGGTGAACTTACATTCACTACAAAATAATCTACCGCATCAAACAGTTCGTTAAAACAAATTACATAATCATTAACAGCTTCTTCGTTAGAAGTAATTTTGTTTTTACCAATATTTCCGCCAATAATTATTTTATGATTTTTTCTTTGCTTTAATTTTTCGGCAGCGGCCCTTGCACCGTGGTTATTGAATCCCATACGGTTAATCAGCGCTTCATCTTCAGGCAACCGAAATGCACGTGGTTTATCATTGCCGGATTGCGCTTTTGGAGTAACAGTTCCTATTTCTATAAACCCAAAACCGAGGCATGCCATCTCGTCCGTAACTTTTGCGTCTTTATCCAATCCCGCACCTAAACCAACCGGGTTCGGGAATTTCATTCCGGCAACCATGCGTTCCAGGTCACGTGATTCGACACAATACATTGAGGAAACCAGTTTTTTCATAAAACCGGAGGCCAGGAAAAATTTAAGGAGGAAAAACGTTAAGTTATGCGCCTTTTCGGGATTAAAGAGGAAGAGAATAGGCTTAATGAAGATTTTGTACATACAGGCAAAAATAACAATTAACTGCGGATTATCCCAAGGAACCACTATTATAGCATTTAAGGATAATGCCTGATCAGGTGAAAAATCAAATTTGGAGTATATACTAAAAAGATATACCTTTATAAAAAATTCCGAATGAAAACTTTATCATTAAAACTGGACGACAAAATTTTTGATGAGGCAGAGCGTATGACTGCCAAACTGAAACTTGCCCGTAATCGCTATATTAACGAAGCGGTTAATATTTACAATCTTTTCAATAAACGACGCTTACTAAAAAATCAGCTTGCAAAAGAGTCAAAACTAGTCAGCAAAGACTCCATGGAGATATTGCATGAATTTGAAAAGTTGATGGATGAAAATTAAACAATACGATATTTGGCTGTCTGACCTGAATCCACGTATAGGAACTGAGCCCGGTAAAACCCGGCCGGTTGTAATTATTCAGACCGATCTTTTAAATGAGTTTCATCCGTCCACTTTGGTTTGTCCAATTACATCCAAAGTAAATAATGAGGCGCAGATTCTTCGTGTTCATTTAAAAAAGGGAAATCTGAACAGACCAAGTGATATCCTGGTTGATCAGATTCGCGCAATTGATAATAAACGACTTCTTAAAAAGCTTAGCAAGCTTACGAAAGAGCAAATTAAAATACTTACCACTAACATCCGTATAGTACTGGATGTATAGGCACAACTTATCTGTATATCCTGCAGAATCTGTATCCGCCGGTCGATTGCTAAAAGTGAATAAAAATTTAATTCAAAAATCCACTTCAAATGTTAGATTTGTAAAGCGAATACTTTATGAAACAACAGGAACAGGACAAATACCCCATTATCATTACCAAACTGGTAACACTTATCATTATTTTATCTATTGCATTAAGCTTTTGCCTGCTATTCCTCATTAAGGGTGTTCCTGATTTCCTGAAGAAAGAAGTCGTAAACTCTGAAAAAGAAAAAGCCGCCCTTGAAAAAGTGACCGAGTTCAATAAACTGAAAAACGGTGAAGCAAAAAAAGCAGAAGAAAAATTGCTTGTATGGTCGGCTCCGGATATTACAACCATTCCTAATGGTGCGAACGGAGAACTTATAAAATACGGAAGGGAATTAATTACAAACACATCAAAATATCTTGGCCCTAAAGGAAGTGTAGCACATTTCTCTAACGGAATGAATTGCCAGAATTGCCATTTGGACGCAGGCACAAAACCCTTCGGAAATAATTACAGCGCAGTGGCTTCTACTTATCCTAAATTCAGGGAACGCTCGGGCGCAATAGAAAATATTTACAAACGCGTTAACGATTGCTTTGAGCGCAGTCTTAACGGACAAGCCCTTGATACCCTCAGCAAAGAAATGCAGGCCATAAAAGCTTATATAAAATGGCTGGGGAAAGATGTTCCGAAAAAAGAAAAACCAAAAGGAGCGGGTTTAACTGAACTTGCGTTTTTAAATCGCCCTGCCAATGAAGAAAACGGAAAAACTATTTATCAGCAAAAATGCAAAAGTTGCCACAATGAAAACGGAGAAGGAAAATTAAATGCTGATGGGATTTCTTATCAATATCCTCCTCTTTGGGGCGAACATAGTTACAATATCGGCGCGGGTTTATACAGACTCTCGCGTTTTGCCGGTTATGTAAAATCAAACATGCCGCAGGGTGTAACATATGATGCTCCGCAATTAACCGATGAAGAGGCGTGGGATGTGGCGGCTTTTGTAAATTCCCAGCCTCGCCCTAAAAAAGATTTAAGCAAAGACTGGCCGAAGATTGCAGGCAAACCGGTTGACCATCCTTTTGGCCCTTACTCGGATAGTTTTTCAGAAGAACAACATAAGTACGGCCCTTTTGAACCAATTGCATTACTAAAAAAGAAAAACAAAAAATGATGTCAGTTAAAACAGAGTCGGTATCCACAAAATATCACATGGACTTCGATTCTGATCAGCCTCGCAGGAAACCTCGGAAAAGAAAAGATTAGTCAGATTGAGCTTGTCGAAGTCGGTATAAATAATTATCAATTATGTTACAACTGATATAAAAAATAAAACAACATGAACATCTTCACACAACCCTGGCCCTGGTACGTTAGCGGCCCGCTTATCGGACTCATGATTCCGGCACTTTTAATTTTAGGAAACAAAGCCTTTGGCATTTCCTCTTCGCTGAGGCATATCTGCGCGGCTTGTTTGCCCGGCAAAGTAAAATTCTTTGACTACGATTGGAAAAATGAATCGTGGAATTTGTTTTTTGTTTTCGGCGTTGCCATTGGCGGATTGATTGCCGGGGCATTTCTTGCAAACCCGAACCCGATACAATTATCGGATGCGGCGATTGCAAGTATGAATGAATTGGGAATAAAAAATTATTCTGGATTAATTCCTTCCGAAGTTTTTAATTTTTCCGCGTTATTAACCGTAAAAGGTTTTATATTAATGGTGGTTGGCGGATTTTTTGTAGGTTTCGGAACACGTTACGCAGGCGGCTGTACATCGGGGCACGCAATCATGGGCTTGTCTAATTTGCAATTACCTTCTTTAATTGCAACCTGCTGCTTTTTTGCAGGCGGATTAGCGATGACCTGGTTAATTTTACCTTACATCATGCGCTTACCTTTTTAAAAAACACATTATGAAAAACATAAAATTTTTAATTCTCGGTGTAATCTTCGGTTTCATTTTAATAAAAGCCGAAGTAATTTCCTGGTTCCGTATTCAGGAAATGTTCAGATTTCAATCTTTTCACATGTACGGAATTATTTGCTCCGCAATTGTTGTAGGGTTAATTTCCGTTCAACTGATTAAACGCTTCAACATTAAAACTCTTAGTGGAGAACCGATTAAAATCGCACCCAAAACATTTAACAAAGGAAATGTTATCGGCGGATTTATGTTCGGACTTGGTTGGGCTATGACAGGTGCTTGTCCCGGGCCATTATATGCTTTAATCGGCAGCGGGCTGTTAGTTATAACTGTTGTTTTACTAAGCGCAATATTCGGCACTTATATTTACGGAGTGTTAAAAGATAAACTACCACACTAAGATTTTATGAGCGATAAAACCTGTACCAACCCGAATTGTAATTGTTCTTGTCACCATCCGTTAGAAAACGCCGCTGAAAAAAAAGACGGGCATGACGGGCAACGAAGAGATTTTTTAAAATATGTGGGTATGGCAACCGTGGGGCTCGGTCTTGGGCCCGCTATTTCTTACTGGTTACAGGATGAAGGAAAAATAAAAGAGATTGTAAAAAATCCCGCACTTTCTTCCGGAAAAGCACAACGCTTTACCATTTTGCACACCTCGGATATGCACGGGCAATTAGATATTCATGACGAGTTTTTTTGGGAGAACGGCAAAGCTGTTTACAAAAAACGTGGGGGCTTTGCAACTCTGAAAACCATGATGAATAAATTGAAAAAAGAAAATCCCTTAAACACTTTGATTATTGACGGCGGAGATTGTTTCCAGGGAAGCGGTGTTGCGTCACTTACCGAAGGAAGAGGAATTGTTCCTATCGCTAATATGATTAATTACGATTTGGTTTTGCCGGGTAACTGGGAAGTTGCATACGGCAAACAAATGATGATTCATGATATGAATTCATATACTGCGGCAAAAGTTTGCGCCAATATGTTTCATAATGATGATTTGACTCATGATTTGCTTTTTCCTCCTTATCAGATTTTTAATTTAGGCGGAACGCGAATTGGTTTTATCGGATATAACGACCCCCTCACTCCTATTCGCCAGTCGCCGGATTATTCAAAAGGAATTCATTTCTCAAAACCCGAAAAAGATTTAGCGAAATATGTAAAAATATTGCGCGAAGAAAAAAGTTGCACGCTGGTGTTTGTAGTTTCTCACATGGGACTTTCGCAACAGGTGCACTTAGCGAATCAACAATGCGCGGAAGGTGTTGATTATATTTTAGGTGCGGATACTCACGAACGCGTACGCAATCCTATACAAGGAAAATTCGCCAAAGTTACAGAATCCGGAGCCTTTGCTTCTTTTGTCAGCAAGCTGGATATTGTAATTGAAAACGGAAAAATAAAAGACGAGAGTTATCAATTATTGGATGTTGATCCTGAAAAATATGCCGAAGATGAAGAAGTAAAGCGAATGGTGGAGCGCGTTAAAAAACCGTTCAAAAAAATTCTTACCGAAGTATTGGGACAAACAAAAACTCCGCTTGAGCGCTATTATATTATAGAAACACCAATGGACAATCTCATTACCGACGCGGTGATGTGGAAATTTAAAACCGACATTGCAGTTTCTAACGGTTTCAGATTTTGTCCGCCTTTAGTACCCGACCCTGAAACAGGAGTAGCGGATATTACGCGTGATTATTTATGGAGCATGCTACCTGTAAACTCAGAAGTAAAAACAGCAGATGTAAAAGGAAGGCAAATCTGGAACTGGCTTGAGAAAGAATTAGAAAATGCTTTTGCCAAAGACCCGAAGAAAAGATTCGGCGGATGGTTTGTTCGTTTTAACGGTATGCAGGTAACATTTACTATCGCCAACGAAAAAGGGAAACGCGTGCAGGAAGTTTGTATAAAAGACCAACCCATTGATTTGGAAAAGACATACACCATGGTTGCCTGCGAACGCGATGGCGACCCGGATAATATGCTTTGCCGAATGACGAATGTGCATAATCCCGTAAGGCAAAATGTAATGCTACATGATGTATTGGAAGATTATTTGGCCGAGTTCTCTCCCGTATCGCCAAAAATTGAAGGAAGAGCTATCGCTACCGACGCCCCTGCCACTTTATTAACGCAGGTAATGCCGGGAGTTGAGTACCAGTTCAGATAGATACGAATTCCTGAGATACGAATTACGAATCTTGTACGAATATACGAATGGGTTATCGTGTTTGAAGCAGCCGAATTGGAGAACGAATAGATTCGTAAATTCGTACGGCTGTTATTCGTAATTCGTATTCTTGGTTGCTACCAGATGTCGAAGGCCTCATGAATCATTTCCTTTCCCCACTTTTCTTTCCCGAATTCTTTTTCCAGTTTAGTTCTTAATTCAGAAGTAGTATAAATTTTATTTTTTGTTTTTTTGATAAGAAGAACATCCGCTCCGTATTTAATCACTTCAACTGTTTTGGCAAAATAAATTACTCCGCCATCTTCTGTAGCTAATCCTAAAATAATACCGGGAAGGCCGATAAAACTTTCAGGGCCCGTGCTTACATTTATTTCATTGCAATACCAGGCATATAAACGAGTACTATCGTTTGCTTCCCAAATCGCTTTGCGGCAAAGGTATCCGCATATAGTCCGCTTGCTCTCTGTCATTTTCCATTTACGAATACACAAAGAATCCTGCACATATAACTGCTCACCCCAAATACTTTTTATAGTTAAACGCTTGTTTTGATTGAAATTCTGATAAACGGAGTTTTTACTGGTGGTCCAACTCATTTTTTCTTTTAAATCACTCTCCTGCGGTTTAAAAGCGGCGAGGCTGTCGTTAAAGTAAAGTTCAAAAACATCCACTTTATTTTTATCTTCTTCTTTAATCCATTCGCGCATAAAGCCGTCTTTGTATTTTTTGTAGAGGTTTGTTTTACGTTCGTAAACAATTTTACCACAGGTTATTTGGGCGCCTGCAATTTGCTGCACAAATAAAAACAGAAGGAGTATTTTTATTTTTTTAATCGTCCCAATCATCATCTTCTTTTTTCTTCTGACTGTTAAATTTCCACATTAATTGAATCATCAGGTAACGTTTTATGATACTGGTTTTATTATCTGTAATAATATTACCCGATACGGTTCGTGTCGCGCTGATATTCTGATTAAGAATATCGTTTCCTTTCAAGGAAAGAATCAGGTTCTCATTTTTCAAAAAAGTTTTGTTTACAGCCGCGTTCCACAAGACATAACTGATATTGTAGCCCGCTGTTCGTTTTGTATTGATTACATATTCAGCATCAGTACTTAAACTGAACTTTTTTGGCAACTGCCATGTTAATTCCGCATCATATCCCTGCGTACCGTATGGTTTATTACTTAAAGAATTTAAAGTTGATCTCGGTATTGTATACTGGTAATTTCCACTTACAACAAAATAAAATTTCTCGTTAGTTACCATTATTCTTAAATCTCCCGAACCGGAGGCGTTTGTGGTAATATTTTTTTGCCCGTTTATAAAACTCGTGCTGCTGTAATAATCTCCATTAAGTGTAGGGCTTATTTCCAACACTTTTGAAAAGAAAGGCAGGCTGAATCCTAAATATCCGTCGGCACTATAATTACCATTTACATTTACAGATTGTGTGATCGTACGCCCGATATTATCATAATTGGTCGCGCTTCCAAAATCATTATTTGTAACTAAAGCATTTACGCCCGCATAAATATTTTTCCCGCTAATGGGCTTGAAAGAATTAAAATTCATTTCAAAATGTTGTTCGTAAGAAGGAAGTAAATTCGGGTTTCCCACAGTAATATAATTCGGGTTTGTATTATTCTGAACCGGTTGCAATTGGGATATACTCGGAAGGCTTGAGCCCGTAAAATAATTAAACTGAATATTTTTATTGTCGGTAAACTTATAGCGCCACGACAAATAAGGTAAAATATTTTTTACATCCTGCCTGATGGTAAAAGCAGTTACCACATTGTAATTATCAACTAAAACATTCCGCACACGCGTTCCTGTAGAGAAACGTATTTTTTTTGTTTCATAAATAAATTTTAACCCGCCACGGTAGGTATTCCTGGTGTTTTGAAAACTATTGCTTAATACAGAATCCTTAATTGTATAATCGCCATTAAAATAATTCAATGTTTTTTTATCCTGTGTGCTCGTACTGTTAACAAAATCGAATGTAAATTCCAGTTTAATTTTTTTGGTAAGCGGTTCGGTAAAAGTAAGCGTAGCATCATGGCTTATGCTTTTTGTATTATTAGTTTTTTGCTGATTAACATCCGCAAGCGGTGAGCCACTGCCTGTAAATTTTGTATTGGTGGTTTTTAAAATACCACTGCCCTCCGAATTACTCAGGTTAAAATCGTAATCCAGTTTCAGGATACGGTCAACCTTTTTAAACTCCCGTCTTAGTTTAACGGCATTATCAATCTCATAACTGCTTCCGCTTGTATTATTACTTATATCTGTCTGCCGTGTTAAAGTATCGTTCTGAGTAATAAATTGATTTCTTTCTGTATGCGCGTTAGCACTTTTTCCCAATGTAATTTTAGGTTTAATGGTTAGTTTGGTAAACGAATCCAGTTTTTGTTCAAACGAAAAATTAAAAATATGACTTTGCCCCTGCTGTGTGGTATTACTTTCGTTGGTTGTAGTGTATGTAGTGTCTTTTAAAAAATATTGGTTACGTGTGGTTGATGAGGTAATAAGGTGACTGGATCCGTAAGTATAATTAAAGAGTAATTTGGTATTCTTTCCGATTTTGTCCGTGTAGTAAGCGCCGGTTTTTAAGGTTTGGGGAATACCCTGCGACTGGCTTGAGTTACCGGAGAACATAACGCCATTATCTGTTGCAGTCATATTTAAATCGCTGGTGATTCCGTATTTAAAAATATCCCCCCAACCCAAATTGGTTTTAGGTGTATTGCCTATTAAACCGAAAATTGAAATTTTTTGCTTGTTACTGAACTTGTTTGCCAGCAATTCGCCTTCGTAAAATTGCTTTTGCAATTTAAAGTCGGGCGCGCCTCCGGCTCCGGATATTTTTCCGAAATAACCTTTCTTCGCGTCTTCTTTTAATTTTAAATTCATTACTTTAATCGTTTCGTTATCCGAAGTACTGTTGGAAGAGTTTTCACTTTTCTTATCATATACTTGTACTGACTCAATAGATTTTGCATTTAAATTCCTGGTAGCCACCGTGGGATCGGAACCAAAAAACTCATCTCCGTCAACCAAAACCTGGTCTACCGTTTTACCTTGTGTGGTAATTTTTCCCTGCGCGTCAACTTTTATTCCCGGCAAACGTTTTAATAAATCTTCAACAGTTGCGTTCGGTTTTACTTTAAAAGAATCGGCTGTATAAACTAAAGTATCTCCGCGATAATAAATAGGGTCTTTAAACGCATAAACAACAATTTCTGTAAGTTGTTGTGTCTTTAGTGGCATTATTATTTTTCCGAAATCATACACCAGGTTTTTCTCGCTGCCAATTACCACAAAAACCTGGTCGGCAAATTGCGGGTGAGAAATAACCACCTGATAAGTGTCAATGGGTAAATCTTTTAAAACAAAAATTCCCTCTTGGTTTGTGCGTGTGTGTTTCATTAAAACAGAATCGGCTAAACGAATAGCTATGGCAACAGCATTACTTAAAGGTTTTTTTGCTGCGGTATCCTGCACATTACCGCCCACCTCCATTTTTTGTGAAAAAATACTGAGTGAAAAGAACAGGCAAAATAAAAGAAGAATTTTTCTTTTCATATTTAAAGCGGCCCGGCATTTGCCATAACGCAAAATCCCTTAAAAGTAACAGATAGAATCAAAAAAATGAGTGGTAAAGTTAGAAAAAGAATAATCAAAAACCTTTTAGATTTAAAATCTTTAGTTTGAGCCATTGTTTTTGCCTTTAAATAGTATATTTTTGACTAACCTAATCCTTGCAAAATGAAAAAAACAGTTCTCTTTCTCTTCGTCTTATGTTTTGGCCTTAACCTTTCGGCACACAAAACAGATCCGGTTGTAACGAATCCTTATGAAGCTTATTTTACCAAAGCCTACGAGCTTTATCCCGAAATTCCACGCGGGGTTTTAGAAGCCGTTGCTTATACCAATACCCGTTTTAACCATATAGTTCATCCTGCGGGAGAACCCGAAAGTTGCAGTGGAATTCCTAAAGCTTACGGCATTATGGGCTTAACATTAGACGGAAAAAATTATTTTAATGAGAATCTGAAAAAAGTTGCTAGTATTTCCGGTTATTCGGTTGATGATATTATTTCTTCTCCGGAAAAAAATATTCTTGCTTATGCAAAAGCGCTTGCTTCTAATTTAAAAAAATATAATTTGGCCGGAAAAGATCCCTTTTTAATGAGTTCTTTAATTCCTTTGAGCGAATTGCCATTCGGAACCGAAGCACAGACTTTTGCAGTAAACACACAAATTTACGGTATACTTACTTTTATGAATGATACAAAAATGCAAACGCTTTATAAATTCCCGACTCATAACTATGACCTTTTAAATTTATTCGGAGAAGAGAATTTTAAAGTATTAAGTGCGGGCCGCGTTATTATCTCTGAAAAAAGTATTACTGACGGAAAAGGGAATAATTTCAGAAGTGGAAACATTTCTGTACAATCTGCTGATTACGGCCCGGCTTTGTGGGTTTCATCTCCCAATTATAATTCACGCGGCGGAACAGCAATTACCGCGGTAACCATTCACGATATGGAGGGGAGTTATGCGGGCGCCATTTCCTGGTTTCAGAATACTTCTTCGCAGGTTTCAGCACATTACTGCATACGTTCATCCGACGGACAAATTACACAGATGGTTCTTGAAGCCAACCGCGCCTGGCACGTTGGAAGTGAAAATAATTACACCATTGGAATTGAACACGAAGGTTATGCAAACCAAACCGGGTGGTATACAGTAAACATGTACACGCAATCAGCTTTGCTTACTGCTCATATTTGCACCACATACAATATAAATCCTAAACGGACACTTTATCAACCCTGGGGAAATACTACATACTATGCTCAATCAGGTATTCCCGGTGCATGCACTAAAATAAAAGGTCATATGCATTATCCCAATCAAACACATACCGACCCCGGTCCAAATTGGGATTGGGATTATTATTACAAACTGGTTAACAGCCCTTCTGCAACAGTTTATTCAACGGCAATCGGGAATTTTTATGACAGCGGTGGCCCAAATGGAAATTACTCAAATGATGAGCATTTAATCTGGACGATTTCCCCTGCAGGAGCAACGAGTGTAACTTTAAGCTTTAATAATTTTGATGTAGAAAATACCTGGGATTATCTTTATGTGTACAACGGACCCGATATTTGGTCGCCACTGGTTGGTTATTATTCCGGAACTACTAATCCCGGAACTTTAATTGCAAGTACGGGTACCATGACGATTGAATTCCGTTCTGATTGCGCAACCACCGCAACCGGTTGGAACGCTTCATGGAACTCTGTACAAAACACAACCGGGACAAATCAGTTGGCAGGAGGAGGAGGACAGTTATTGGCTTATCCGAATCCTTTTAATGAAGATATTTCAATCAATTACAGTTTGAATGAAAATTCATCGGTAAAAATTACTTTGGTAGATATGATTGGAAGAGAGGTTTCTTTATTTGAACACGCTAATCAATCGGCAGGAATGCACCATCTCAAAGTTGACGCCAAAAGTTTATCTTTAACTCAAGGAGTTTACTTTTTGAAACTGGAGAGCGGGAATAAAACAAGTTTTGTGAAATTGATTAAAAATTAATCGCATAAAAGTTAGCCACAGATAATACTGATTTCACTTATAATACAAATTCAGATAAATTAAATCTGTGCCATCTGCGAAATCTGTGGCTTGCCCGTTTTATTTTCCTTTAAAATTCGGCTTACGTTTTTCTAAAAAGGCAGTCACTCCTTCTTTGTAATCATTAGTTTGAGAAGCTTCCACTTGTAATTTTCCTTCCAGCTCTAATTGCTTTTCTAACGTATTAACTAATCCCCCGTTAAATAATTTTTTTGTTAAACCCAATGCTTTGGTTGGCATGTTTGACAAGGTTGCTGCTATTTGCATCCCTTCATTTTGTAAAAAATCATCTTCAACCGCTTTATAAATCATTCCCATTTGCGCAGCTTCTACTGCCAATACTTTCTCTCCTAACATGGCAAGAGCCATCGCACGCTGAAAACCTACCAAACGCGGAAGGAAAAAAGTTCCGCCACTATCGGGTACCAACCCAATTTTACTGAATGCCTGTATAAACGAAGCTGAGTTAGCAGCGATAATTACATCGCAGGCCAAAGCAATATTTGCCCCTGCCCCTGCCGCCACTCCGTTTACTCCGCATACAACAGGTTTTTCTAAATTTCTTATTTTCAAAATGAGCGGATTGTAATGTTCGCTTACTATTGTTTTGAGTCCCGGGCCGTTTGCATCAATTGCTTCTGCCAAATCTTGTCCGGCACAAAAAGCTTTTCCCTCGCCGGTTAAATAAACCGCTCGAATATTTTCATCGCCGGCTGCTTTATCAAGGTGAGCTTGTAATTCCAAAGCCATCTCGCGGTTAAAGCTGTTGTATTTGTCGGGACGATTTAAACTTAATTTTAAAACAGCTCCTTCAGTTTGTGCAAGAATTAAACTCATATCTTATATTTTTTAGTTACCCTGAACTTGTTTCAGAATCTTATTGTTAATTATTTTTGAGATGCTGAAACAAGTTCAGCGTGACGAACCGACTAAATTACATCCGCAAAATCTTTTTCCATTTTACGGAAAGTAATTATTCCAATTAATAACATCAATAAACTTACTGCCATCGAAACTAAAAACTTAGTTGTATCAATAGAAACTTGCTCTCCGAACATACACCAACGAAAACCATCAATTACACAAACCATCGGATTTAATGAATAAATTTCTTTTAGCCATCCCGGAATAGATGCGTTCTGATAAATTTCCGTACTGCTGAACATCACGGGTGAAACAAACATACCGAACTGAACAATGAAAGGAATGATATAACGGAAATCGCGATACTTTACATTCAGCGCGGCAATATATAAACCACACCCCAAAGAAGTAATAATTGCCAACAACAAAAAGGCAGGAAGAAAAACAATCTGCACTCCCGGAACCAAATGATAATAAAACATTATTCCCAATACAATAACAAACGAAATAAAAAAATCAATCAAACAAACAATAACCGCGCTGGCAGGGACAATTATTCTCGGAAAATAAACTTTAGAAACCAAATTCGCATTTGCCACAAGGGAGTTTGCCGCATCGCTGAACGCCGAAGAGAAAAAAGTCCAGGGTAAAGTGCCTGCAGCAATTAAAAGCGGAGTCGGGATAAGCGATTTCTCATTTTTGTTAAGCACTAAACGGATAAGAGTCAGTGCAAAAATTGTCAGCAAAGGCCTTAACAAGGCCCACATTACACCGATAGAAGTTTGTTTGTAACGTACGCGTACATCGCGCCATGCTAAAAAATAAAACAACCCTTTAAAAGACCAGATATCTCTGAAATAACGGGCGTTCTGGTTTTTAGGGTCGATAATTATTTTTTGTGCCGGCATTGGTAGTCCAAAGTTACTAAATAAGTTGAAGTAATGCCACGTTTTCTATATGCAGCGTTTGCGGGAACATATCTACCGCCCGCATTTTAATTACTTTATATTTTTCGGCCAGAATAGCCAAATCACGCGCCTGAGAAGCGGGGTTACAACTTACATACACAATTTTTTTCGGTGCTATTTCTAAAATCTTGCGTACTACTTTTTCGTCCATACCTACACGTGGCGGATCGGTAATTATTAAATCGGGTTTGCCGTGAGTAAAGATAAACTCATCATTTAAAACCTCTTTTATATCACCTGCAAAAAACGAGCAATTGTTTATGTTGTTAAGTAGAGCATTTGCTTTTGCGTCTTCGATAGCTTCCGGTATGTATTCAACACCAATTACTTTTTTAGCGTGCGCCGAGACAAATTGCGCGATGGTGCCCGTACCGGTATATAAATCGTAAACAATTTCGTTTCCATCCAACTCCGCGAAACTACGGGTCACTTTATATAATTCGTAAGCTTGTTTTGAATTGGTTTGATAAAAAGATTTCGGCCCCACTTTAAATTTAAGGCCTTCCATTTCTTCAATGATAAATGCATTTCCGTAAAAACAATTTACAGGCAAATCAAAAATGGTATCGTTGCCTTTGGGGTTAATTACATAAAGCAAAGAGGTTATTTGCGGAAATAATTTATGAATATGATTTAACAGGTTATTTATTTTCTCCGTATCATTTTCAAAAAAAGAAAAGATAGTCATTAATTCACCGGTAGAACTTGTACGGATTATTAAGGACCGCATCAGGCCGTTTTGATTTTTTATATCGAAGAAAGTGTACCCGTTTGCCAGAGTAAAAATCCTCACTTCATTTCTTATCTGATTGGAAATGTCAATCTGCAAGTGGCATTTTTCTATATCCAGAATTTTATCAAAAGCTCCTGCAATATGAAAACCGAGGCCGTTACGGTTATCAAATTGTTCCTTGCTTTCAACTTGCTCAGGAGTAAGCCATTTTTTATTGGAGAAGCCGAAGTCGAGTTTATTTCGGTAAAAGTAATATTCCTTACAACCTAAAATCGGCAGTATCTCTCCTACTTCAATTTTAGCAAGACGTTTCATGGCTTGCGTTACCTGGTTTTGTTTAAACTCAAGTTGGGAGCTGTACTTTAAATTTTGCCATTTACAACCACCGCAAGTCCCGAAATAACTGCACTCAGGTTTTACACGATGTTCTGAAGCTTTTTTTAATCCAGTAAGTTTAGCAAAAGCAAATGATTTTTTTTTGCGATACACCCTGAAGTCGCATACATCTCCGGGTACGGCACCTTCCACAAAAATTACCAGGTCGTTAACTTTGGCCACCCCCATCCCTTCGCTGGAAATATCCATGATTTCAGCGTTCTCTACTATGTATGGCTTTATTGCTTTTCCCATTTCTTTGTTTCGCGCAGAAACGTAAAGATTTCATTTTACATTCTTCTTAGAATTAAAGAACCACCTTTAAAGAAGGCTTTTCTCGTCGCAAGCTCATTGACGATGTTCTAACTTATTTTAAAGAACAACTGAACAAGCCCAACAGCCCCACGACGTAATTACTTTTATTTTGCCCAAAAGTAAACAAAAAGTTAAGGCAAAGGCAATTCCATTTTAGCACAGAATATTTAAAGTGGAATCCTTGTTTTAATCAGATTATCTATCCTTTTTGAAAAAATCTTTTGATTTTTATCTTAAAAGCTATACTTTAGCTTATGTGGGATTACTTTTGTTAAATAGAAGAACTTTTTTTTTCCCTTTTTTAGCGGGCTTTTTTTTGTTTACCCGGACTTTTTCTCAAAATTCAGATTCATTGGGGACAAATGCGAAGATTAAGACTCAAGATACTTCTAATTTGGAGCTCGCAAAGCCACATCCTTCGGACTCAGTAGCAACAAGCCAAGGGCAACAAAAAAGAAACATAAAAAATTTACTTCCAATTCCTCATGGAACGATCAGTGGGGGTTATGAATATGGAATAATACCCTTTGCAACTAATACTAATTTCCCGCTTGGGTATTATAAAAGTGAAGGAAACATTTCTGTTGACCCGCTCGGTTTGCCGGTCAATTTTTCTTATTTCTATTCCACGCTTCATACTGTGGCTGGTTTAAATAATTATTTCCGGGTTTCCTTTGATGCGGCGCGGTATAAAGAGAAACTGCAAATGGCCGGGATCAAAAACCTGGAGAATGAAAAAGATAAATTAGCCGGTTTCCTTGGTCAGAAGCAATTGCTTGAACAAAAACTTGCATACCTGCAAATGCTTAAACAACAAATACCGGATTCTTCATCGCTAAATGCCAAACTGAATAGCTATAAAAACAAATATAACATTAACCCATCTGTACCAAATACTGACAGTCTCAAAAATTTACCGGGTGTAAATCTTCCCAATTTAAATCTACCTTACAGCGACTCGATAAAAAATATAACAAACCAACTTCACAAATACGACAGTATTAATAATCTTATCAATTCCTATTCTAAAGAAATACAATCTATACAAAACCAAGTTGAAGCCACGAAAAAAAAGATAGCTATATTTCAGAATCCGGAACTCGTTTCTACTGAGAATTTATATAAAAATAAAAGCCAGAGTATTCTCTCCGGGATAAAAAATTTTGATATAGGACTCTGCTATCCCAATTATAGTACGTTTTTAATCAATGGTTCTACCGTAAAAGGAATTAACGTGGAATGGGAAAAGAAGCTGTACTTCGCTTTTACCTATGGAAAAACCATCAATACTATTATGACCACTAACAATATTATACAGAATCAACTCCAGGCATCGCGTAACCTGTATAATTTTTTTGATTTTAATAATGTACGCGATTCAAGAAAAATAATGGCCTTTAAATTCGGCCTTGGTAAAAAAGAATCAACGCATTTGCACGCGGGTATATTGTTCGGAATGGGAATGCCTTCTTACCTGAGCAACGCTAATTTTTCCACTCCTTCAGTTGAAAAGAATGTTGTCGTAGAATTAGATGGCAGGTATTCGCTCAATGCCAATAATTCAGTTGATCTTGTTTACGGTAAATCTGTCGTCTATCAAAATGGAATACCGGAAAATCCTGAGATCGCCCCCTCACAGGTTTTGTTCTCCAATTTCCGGTCTCATGCGGCCCTTGCGCGTTATACTTCAAATATTAGTAAGACAAAAACAAAAATTATTTTAACCGGGAGAATGATTGACCCTTTTTTTAAGAGTTACGGTGCAGGTTTTATGCGATCCGATAATTTGCGCTATGAATTTAAAATCGAGCAGGTAATAAATGATAAAATAAAATTCACCGGCTTTTATCGTAAGGATAGAGATAATCTGTTAAATGTTTTTCTTTATACTACTTCGCTGCAAACCATTGGAACCAATCTAAGTATTAAAATAAACCGTAGGCTTACCGCGCGCGTGATGTATAGCCCCGTTATACAAAATATAAGTTCAAAGGATAATAGTTACAGCTTGAATAAGCTGAATAATATTTCTACAGGAGTACTGAGTTATACGCCACGCTTTAATAAAGTGGTTAGTTCTTTTGTTGCGTTATACAGCTATTATCAGCTCAGTGACGGGTTAAAAGGGCGCATCTTTCAGAACATGAGTTTAAATAACACCACAATTTTTAATTCATTTATAAGAACCAATCTTGGAACGAGCTGGTTTATGAGTAATTCTACTGATAGTCTTAACAGCAGTACAGCTATGGTTAATGCAGAGCTTGCGGTAAGCGGTAAAAAAGGAGCAAGCCTGACTGGCGGAGTCAAGTATGCATACAATACTTTGCTGAACCATCAGTTGGGAGGCCTTTTGAGGCTTAATATCCCTTTAATTAAACATTTAAATGCGGAAATGGAGGCCCAAAGATTGGTTATCGGAGATTTTTATAATAGCATGTATCAGTCTGAGGTTAAAAAATTCCCATATTACGGTTACCTGAAAATTATTTTATCATGGTAGAAAATTATTTTTTTAAAATGTTTTGTTTTTTTAATCAAAAACGTTTATCTATGCATAGTGGTTACTTGTCGGGCTATAATTACCGAAAACATAAAAGAGACTCTTCTCGACGAGCAACGGTATAGCAAAAGAACTATAAGTTATTTGAAAACATATTAAAGGGCAGAAAATCTTAAGCTGAAAAGAGTGCTGCTGATATGTGAGTATGTAAATTTTTTTCTCTGAGTTTCCTGTACGAATCCCTGTCAGGTACTGCATAAAATGCGGTATGGATGGTTATTCTCTTCTCTTTAATAAAATTCATAAAAAGGACATGAATAAAATAAGACATTTTAAAAAATTTCTGCTTTTGACAGCAGTAATCTGCTTATTTAAGCAGACTGGTTTAAAAGCGCAGGCAACTATTTTAAATACGGCCATTTCGGAATATAATATTACACCGAAGAGCTTGCTTGAAGTAAGCATTATGAACAGTGCGGGGGATCTACAGGTTGTAATGGAAGCGAAAATATTAAACAATCGAAATGAAGCACTCCTCAATGTAACTACTAAACCCTTCACGCTGAAAAAAGGGCTCAACATTGTTTCTCAACTGAATGTTGCATTAGTATCAGTTCTCTATGCGTCCAGCGCAGAGGCGACTTTTATAAAAACTTCCCATATGCTTCCTTCAGGCAAGTACCATTATTGTGCGAGTATTAGCGGAGTGGATGTGTCGGACCAATTGTGTCAGGAGATGGAAGCAGAAAACTCGGCCTTTCTTTTCCTTGTATTTCCTCCGGATAAGGAAGAAATAGAAACAAAAAACCCGATGCTTATATGGACACATTCAGAACCTTTTTCAATGAATAATCAAACTGATTATTACAGGATCATAGTTACTGATTTAAACAAAGGGCAGTCAGCGGAAGCTGCGGTTAATACTAATATCCCTGTATATATGAAAAATTACCTGACTTCGCACCAGGTACAATATCCAATTGACGCAAAAGAATTACAACCAGGGAAAGAATACGCATGGCAGGTGCAGAAAATATCCAATGGAACAATTGTGAATAAGACCGAGGCTTGGCAATTCAGATTAAAACCTCCGGTTATTATTAAAGACAATAAATATGCGTTGATGAAAGAAGAATTGGATGGCAGTTATTATACGGTAGAAAACAGTAAAC
>DATMMV010000135.1:0-9826 GCA_035569635.1 Bacteroidia bacterium
ACAAGAAAAAGAAAGAAGAACAAGGTGCGGGCGACCAGGGAATGATGTTTGGTTACGCGACCAACGAAACGGATAACTACATGCCGCTTCCTTTGGATCTGGCTCATCGTTTATTGTTGGAGTTAGCCGCTATCCGCAAAGAAGGCAAACAAATGAAATACCTTCGCCCTGATGCAAAAAGCCAGGTTACTGTTGAGTATAACGACAACAATGTACCCGTTCGTATCGACAGCATTGTAATTTCAACCCAACATGATGATTTTACCAATGGTAATCAAACAAAAATGCAGGAGCAAATTACCAAAGACGTAAAAAACATTTTAATTCCCCGCGTTAAAAAACATTTAAAAACATCGCTGCATAAATTATTTAACGATAAAATTACTTACCACATTAATCCAACCGGTAATTTCGTAATCGGTGGTCCGCACGGCGATACAGGTTTAACAGGCCGTAAAATTATTGTAGATACTTACGGAGGAAAAGGCGCACACGGCGGTGGAGCTTTCTCCGGAAAAGACCCGAGCAAAGTTGACCGTTCTGCGGCTTACGCAACGCGCCACATTGCTAAAAACTTAGTAGCTGCAGGCGTTTGCGATGAAGTATTAGTTCAGGTTTCTTATGCCATTGGTGTTGCAAAACCTTGTGGTATTTACGTAAATACCAATGGTACTTCTAAAGTTAATATGACAGACGGAGAAATTGCCAAGTTGGTAGAAGAAGTCTTTGATATGCGCCCTTACTTTATTGAACAGCGTTTAAAATTACGTAGTCCGATATACAGCGAAACAGCCGCTTACGGGCACATGGGCCGCAAAAATGAAATTGTAACCAAAACTTTTAAAACTCCCGACGGAAAAATAAAAACAAGCAAAGTTGAATTATTTACCTGGGAAAAACTGGATTATGTTGGGAAAGTAAAAAAAGCTTTTCATTTGAATTAAGAGCTTATTCCATATTAAATTAAACCCTGCATTTCTGCGGGGTTTTTTATTTCTACTATTTATAGGAGACTTTGAAATAGAACGCAGCCCTTACGGGAAAGCAGAAAATATGATTTGATAAGATTTTTAGGATTGTTGAGGGTACTAAAAAATGAAGTCCTAAATTATAAAAAACTGCGCCAATCATATACAATCAGTGTTCCCGGGATTTCGGGGTCAGCGTTACATTTCTAAATGTCAAATGGTGTAAAAAAGGAAAAGCCTCCACTCATTAGCGGAGGCTTTCCTGTTAAGGCCCTGTATGAAAAAATCTATCGCAAAAATTTCAGTGCCTTAACGTCCCTACAACCGGGCATCGCTTCCCGGCTTTCCCCTCTTTATTATTCTATAATATTAAACGAATGAAGTCAAAAAAGGTTACATCACCTGATGAATTATGTTTTGAACAGATAATGTTAAACTGTTAATATCAGTCGAGTACTGACAAAGAACCAAGCCCTTCGCGGATAACTTCCGGCTCATCGTTGGTGCAATCAATTATGGTGGTAGTGTAAACATTTCCGTAACCGCCGTCGATAATTGCATCGACGATATCTTCAAATTGAAGACGAATGCTATCAGGCTCCGTAAAATATTCCATTATTTCATCGCCCTCGTTGTGTAAAGACGCTGAAACAAGCGGGCAACCGAGCATTTTTACAATCTCGCGGCAAATAGTATTGTCGGGCACGCGTATGCCGATTGTTTTTTTCTTTTCTTTTAAAAACAGTTTCGGCACTTCTGAAGATGCCTGCAAAATAAAAGTATACGGTCCCGGCAAAGCCTTTTTCATAATACGGAAAACAGAATTAGGGGTGGGCTTTGTGTATTCGCTCAAATGACTTAAATCCGAACAAATCAAAGTGAGATTTAATTTTTCCGGTGTTACTTTTTTAAGCTTACTTAATTTCTCAATTCCCTTAGGTGAATGCAAACTGCAGGCCATTGCATAAACAGAATCGGTTGGATAAATAATTACTCCGTTGTTTTCTAAGATATCCACAACTTTGTAAATATCGTTGGTTAAGATATTATCTGGGTTTATCCGGAAGAGCATGTGATACAAAAATACATTAATTACATCCAAACGAATTATAATCCGAAAAGTTTTTGCTTTAAGCCCCGCAGTTCTCTTATTCTGTTATATGTAAGTTCTGTTAAACAATAAAGGTAATCAATCGCCCTTTGGTGACAACCACCGCAACCTTCAAAACTATCATATATAACGATACAATGTTGATCGCGGAAAAGCCTCCAGGTATCCTGCATTTTAACTATTTTCTTAGTCAATTCTTTATATTCTGGTTTTTTGGCAAGAACAAAAAGTGAATCATAAACCAAGGTTAATAAAGAATCGCTTCTTTGAAAACCAAGATTTGCGCAAATGCGTTCAGAAAGGTTATCGCCCGGCTCACCGTTGCAGTTTACTGCGTTTTTATACTGTAAATATTCTTGGTTTTTAATGTCTTCAATATGCCCCTGCGAAAACAGTTTCGAAGAAATAAAAAAACACACAATAATAACTACGTTAATTTTTGCCATTATTCTATCCTTGTTTTTGTTATCCATTTCTTCATCATGTCATCGTCCAGTATTTTTCCAATCACTCTGTATTTTGAATATTTCAAGGGATTTTCGCTATCAATCTCCTCAGCCATTACACCTTTTTCGGGTTCATAAAAACTGGAGTGAACAAATTTCACCGTGCATCCCGATTTGTAAATATAACCAACATGATTGTCTAATCCAACCACATAAAGACCGTCTTCGCGGCCTTTAATGTAAGCTTTTACTTTGTCCACCGGTTTATTGCTGAATCTCTTCAGGTCAGAGCTAAGTATTTTAATAACCGGTTCAGATGCCATTTGTGCCCATCGTGTTCTGGGAATATCAAAACCCGCATCACTCATAACCGCGTTTACAAAAAAACCGCAAGCTATCTTTCCTTCGCCGGGGACTTTTGTGCAACCGTTAAAATCCCAGGGCGTACCGAACCAGTGCGGAAAAAAATCTTTTGTAATGGAAGTAAAAACAAATTGCCTTGCTATTTCAATCAGAGAATCCTTTTGTTTATCATTGGCGGTTTGATAATTCTTCGATAAACTATCCTGCATTGCATTAACGTGCGCTTTTAGTTCATCATAAGTTTCTTGTTTTTTCTTCGGGTAATCGTTACTTCCCTCGTCCCCCGCCTCTTGTCCCTCCTGCGGTGCGCAATAGGTGAAGAACAGACATAACAGTCCCGCACCAAGAACAGAGTTCTTTTTCATCGCTTAAAAAATCAAATGATGCAGGAGATGTTGTAATAACGGAGGTGTTTGCGGATTATTATATACAGTAAAAAAAAAGAAACCTGGACAAGGACTTCGACTACGCTCAGTCTGACATCAATGTGTTGGTTAAAAATCCTCTTCTATATCGTGGTTAGGATTACCCTTGATGATATCATTATTGGTGTCATCCACTTTTTCATCCCACTTTTTAGACTGAACAGTAATGGTTTGCTCGCCCATAAACTCGGTATTGGGGGTAAGGTTTTGATTGCTCTGATAAATATTTTTTGCGCCTTCCACATAATCCACATCAGCAAATTTTGCAAACTGCCCGATAAATTTAACACGCGGCTGCGCAATAGAACCATGTCGGTTTTTAGCAATATAAAGCTCCGCCATTCCGCGCGAAGGTTGGTCATCCTCAAAAACATCCAGGCCGTAATACTCCGGACGGTAAATAAAAATAACCATGTCGGCGTCCTGCTCAATCGCTCCCGATTCACGTAAGTCGGAAAGCTGCGGACGCTTGGTGCCGGTTGCGCGTTTCTCTACATCACGACTTAACTGAGAAAGTGCTATGATTGGAATATCTAATTCTTTTGCCAAACTTTTTAACGAACGCGAGATGTAAGAAATTTCCTGCTCGCGGTTACCTCCTCCTCTGCCGCTCTCGTTACCGGCGGTCATTAACTGGAGGTAATCTATCACGATCATTTGTATATCGTGATTTTCCTTTAAGCGGCGAGCCTTGGCACGTAATTCAAATATAGAAAGTGCCGGAGTATCATCAATGAAAAGCGGCGCTTTTGAAAGTTTCGAGATACGCTCATTTAACTGAACAAATTCGTAATCTTTTAAATCCCCTTTACGGATTTTATCCTGCTCCAGCTCTGCCTCGGCAGAAATCAAACGATTTACCAATTGCAAGGAAGACATCTCCAAAGAAAAAACAACAACCGGTTTTGCAAAATCAACAGCCGCGTTGCGCGCAAGTGTTAACACAAGTGCGGTTTTACCCATTGCAGGACGTGCAGCTAAAACTATTAGATCTGATTTTTGCCAACCACCGGTAATGCGGTCAACAGTAGTAAATCCGCTTGCCACGCCTGTAACGCCCGAAGTTTGCTGGCTTGCTTCTTGTATTTGCTCAATGGCTTTTGCCAATAATTTAGAAATACTGTCTTGCTGTTTGCGCACGTTGGCATCCACCAATTCGTAAATACTTGCGGTGGCTTTATCCAATAAATCAAAAACATCGCTGCTTTCTTCGTACGAATGATTTATTACGTCGGTGCTGATACGGATTAATTCGCGCTGAATGTATTTTTGCAAAATAATCCTTGCATGATATTCTGCATTGGCAGATGATGCAACACGATTGGTAAGTTGCGCAACCGAGTAAGCTCCTCCTGCAATTTCAAGTTCGCCGTTTTTTTTTAGTCGGTTGGTAACCGTTAAAATATCTACCGGTTCCGAATCATTGAACAAATCAACAACGGCACGATAAATACTTTGATGCGCAGGCTTATAAAAAGCATCGGGCTTTAAAATATCGATAACGGTGCTCAGCGCTTCTTTCTCCAACATCATGGCACCTAGTACGGCCTCTTCTAATTCGGTAGCTTGCGGTTGCAACTTGCCATCCAAAGCAGGCGGCGTGTAGCTCTGTAATTTTAATTTCGGTTTATTTACTCCAACGGTACTCATAGGGCCTGCAAAGAAGCATTTTGTTTACGAGCCTACAAAGTACAAAAAAAATACAAGCGTTTTTTAACAGGTTATCAGACAAAAAAAGTTGGGTTTATTTAAGTAAATTTCGTTAATTTGGTGGTAATCAATTTGCATTGAAAAAACATCTACTCCATACAACCTTTTTTGTGTTGATATTTTTTTTCTTTTCATGCAAAAAAGAAAAGAAGGATACAATCTCTCCGTTAGTAACAATTAATAAACCGAGCAGCGGCCAGCCCTTTTCGATGTTTGACACCCTGACTGTAAACGCGCATGTAAGTGATGAAACTCATCTTAGTTCAATCGTTGTTGCCTTAACGGATATTAACAACATTGTTTTGCAATACACTTATTCAGTACCGATACAGAATAACGATTTTACCTTTAACATCAAATACATTTTAAACGCGTATCATATCAGCAGCGGTTTTTATTATTTAAGCGTGACGGTAAGCGACGGCTCTAATACTACCCAGCGTACTGTAAAAATTTATATTACAGAATCTCCAACTGTAAAAACCGGTTATTTTATTGTCGGGGCTTCCCAACCAAAAATTATTACCAAATACGATGCAACTTTTGTGCAACAAAGCACTATTTCGCTGGCAACGGGTTTAAACGGGATGGCTTACGGGTCCTATTATAATCAACTTTACATAAACGGAAATATCAATCAACCCTTTACAGGTTATGATGCAATTATGAACGGAACCACCTGGAGTTTTCCGTATTCCGGCGGCGGGCAACCTACTTTTGAATGTGTTGCAACTGACGGACAAAAAGCGTTCATAGGATATTATAGCGGTTATATAGCTTCAGTTACTTATACGGGAGGTCTGTCAACCTTCTATTCAAACGGAAACAGTAATTACTACCCCTATTATTTTGCACTTACAAGCTCGTACGGACTGGGTGCTTACAAAGACAAATTTAGCGGCAGCGACAGGCTTTATAGTTTCTATCGCAACTCGGGCGTTGGCACTAACAATGTTTTTCTTCCATATACGGTGTTGGGTATTTTTGAATACACGAACACCCAAATGTATATTTTCGGAAACTTAAGCTCGGGGCAAGCCGCTTATTATCTGTATGATGTTATAGCCAATAATCTAAGCGGCCCTGTAGTAATTCCCAACGGCAAATTGTTATCTGTGGCGCAGGTTAATCCGAATTATCTTTTACTTGCATTGGATGACGGAAAAATATATGGCTACAGCAGCACAGGTCTGGGCGGCTCTTATCAACCATTAGCTACTATTAGAGCGCAAAAAATAATTTACAATACAAAAATGAATGAGCTGAACGCCGCTGTTAAAAACTCCGTGTATTCTTACTCGCTTTCAACCAATTACGTGCTTAGTTTAACCGGTTTTCAATCGATAGCCGACAGTATTATTGGTTTTGAAGTTATAACGAATAAATAATAACTTTGCCCTCTTAACAAAAAACGATGAAAAATATTTTTTTAGCCTTAACCCTTTTACTGATTGTAAATGCGAACGCGCAGTCGCCTGAGTTTAAAAAAAACCTTGATGCCGGAAATACGAAGTTTGCAAGCAAAGATTATAACGGGGCTATTCCTTTTTACGATAAAGCGATTACTTTAATTGAAAACGACGCCAATGCGGCGGTGAAAGCAAAAACACAGAATAAAATGTTGTCCGAAGTTTTTTCAAAACGAGGAGCTTGTTATTATTTTACCGGCAGTTTATCTGCCCTTAAAAATGATGCGGAAATGGCTATGGCCTTAGACTCAACTAACGGCGAAGCAAGAGCGGTTTTAGGTTACAGCCAATATAAAAGCGGAGAAAAAAGAAAAGGTTGCGCAAGCGTGCGTAAAGGTATTGTGATGGGCGCTGAAACCGGAAACAAAATTTTTGACGATTGCTTTTGCTGGGGTGAAGGCGTTAATGTTGCCAAAGAAGGCGAAAATGAAATTTACGGAAAACGTTATGATGCCGCCATAAAATTCCTCGACCAGGCAATCGCTATCATTCCTGATTCGGGATATATTTATGCAATACGCGCAAAAGCTTATCTGGAAAAAAACCAACCTGAGAAAGCACTTGCTGATATGAATACTGCAGTTTATAAAAAAGCAAGTAGTTTTAAAGTTTATTATTTACGCGCACAAACTTTTGTAAAAGCGGGTAAACCCGATTCGGCTTTTTTGGACCTTAACAAATGTATTGACCTGAAAAAAGATTATTACGACGCGATTTTATTGCGTGCGCAGGTAAACGAAGAATTACAACAATGGAATGCCGCCATTTACGATTACGGATTGCTGATTAAATTACGCCCTGATTTCGGGCCTAATTATTATAAAATTGCTTTAGTAAAACATAACCACGTGGAAGATCTTTTAGGTGCCTGCGATTATTATAAAGGTGCTGCTGCACGTGGCGTGGAAGAAGCCAAAGAAATGGCAGAAAACTGCGGCAAGCCCAAATACATGAAGCAGCATTTACATAAAGACACCGGCAAGTAAATCAATTATGCAGGTTTTTCTCGGACTTTTATTTAATGAAAACGGAGATATCCTGCTCTCTGCCGAAGAATCCAGACATTGCATAAAAGTATTGCGCCATAATGCCGGCGATGTAATAAATATTATTGACGGTAAAGGGAATTTTTATGAAGCGGAGATTACTTCCGCTAATCCGCAAAATTGTACAGCAAAAATTAAAAGTAAAAAGCAAATTGGTTTAAGCAAACCGTATTATTTGCACATTGCCATCTCTCCTACCAAAAATCCCGACCGCATTGAGTGGATGATTGAAAAATGTACGGAAATGGGCGTGGATGAATTTTCGTTTATAGTCTGTAAGCGTACGGAGAAAACAGGCGCTAAGATTGATCGTTTTAAAAAAATTGCAGAGAGTGCGGTAAAGCAATCGGTACAGGGAATTATTCCGAAATTAAATGAAGCTATTGTTTTAAAGGATTTTATCGCCCTACAAAAAAACTCCATTGCAAAAAAATACATTGCGCACTGTCTGGAAGAAAATAAAACAGAATTAAAAAATATTCTGGCGGAGAAAAATATTCTTGTACTTATAGGCCCCGAAGGAGACTTTACGGAAGAAGAAATAAAACTGGCGCTATCTGATAATTTTGAAGCCCTCTCACTGGGCCAAAGCCGCCTGCGTACTGAAACAGCGGGTTTATATACTGCTGCCGCTTTTAAAACCCTGAACCCGTAAGATACCTTTCATTTTTTATAAACTTGCAGCTATTTGTTTTTGTAAAGATTTTTTGTTTTCTTATCTTTGGTATATGAAGAAACATTTATTATTACTTACCATTTTTTGCTTTTCGCTTTTCAGCGAAGCACAGGTTTACAATGCCGACAGTCTCGGCAAAATGAAAAAACAAAATCAACTTACGGGACAAGAACAATTTTATAATCCCAATGGCGGAACGACAAGTTTTAAAATCTCTAAAACGCCAAAAAACAAAACATCATCCACTTCAAGCGCGTGCAATTGCTGGATAAAGCGAGACACAACCTTCAGTGTAGTGCCTTTTGACGGAAGCGGTGGAAACGGCGGCCCCGGGCTTCCTCCCAATTATGAAAATGACGATTGGTCGACAAACCCTATTACCCTTCCTTTCAGTTTTTGTTTGTACGGAACCACCTACAACCAGATTTACATAAATAACAACGGAAACGTTTCTATAGGCGCGCCTTATTCTATTTTTTCCGCGGTTCCATTTCCAAGCAATCAATATATAATGATTGCTCCTTTTTGGGGAGACGTAGATACACGGGGAATTGGCAGCAGGTACGTGCATTATAAACTTACCAATACCGCTTTAATTATTCAGTGGGACAGTGTGGGTTATTACAATTCATACGTAGATAAATTAAATACTTTTCAATTAATTATTACTGACGGAAGCGATCCTATTATTCAGCCCGGAAACAATATTTCTTTTTGTTACGGAGATATGCAATGGACAACGGGCGATGCTTCCGGCGGAGTCAATGGTTTTGGCGGAACTCCCGCAACAGTCGGAATTAATAAAGGTGATGGTGTAAATTACATTCAGATAAGTTTGTTTGACCATGCAGGAACCAATTATACAAATCCGGCAGGCACACCGCCCAGCGGAGTAGATTGGCTCGATAATAAATCTTTTGTATTTAATTGTTGCGGAACAGGCACCAACCTTCCTCCAATTGCTTCGGGTGCTTCTCTTTGCGGAGATACACTTACTATTTGCGGTATAGGCGATACATTAATTTATACAACAAGTTTCACCCCGCCTGAAGTAGGGCAATCCGTTACCTGTACAGCTAACGGAGGAACGCTTGGGACACATTTTTCTGTTTACAATACTATCAGCGGCGTAAATGCAAGTCTAACTTTTATGGTAACAACAACCGGCCTCTCCGCAGGATTTTATACGGTAACAGTAACCGGCACGGATAATGGCTCGCCGCCTTTAAGTACAACTGTAACCTACATTATTCATGTTGTGAATAACCCCATTCCTAATCCCATTATTACCTTGGCACCGAATCCTGCCTGCCTTTCACAACACCCTGTTGTAACCCTTACCAATTGCAATCAGTTCAGCACGCATGTATGGAGCAATGGCGATACGAGTTGTACCTTCCCTGTAACAACAACCGATACTTTATATTTAACCGTAACCAAAACGGGTTGTTATAAATCTGTAATCAGTTATATAAAAGTTTCTCCCGATCCGATCGTAACCGTTGGCGGGGTTTTAACTTATTGTCCGCCAACAAACGGAACAACTGTTTACGTTAATCTCCCCTTACAACAAGGAACAGCGCCTTACACTTATAATTGGGATAATGGCGTC